>CAJQPR010000001.1 GCA_905480255.1 uncultured Woeseiaceae bacterium
GTCAGAATTGCCTGCAGGAATTGCGTCGCGTTTAACTGGGTTTGCGATACGACGGCATAAACAACGTCATCACCAAGTTCGCTGAGGAAGGACTGCAGCAAGGTGGTCTTGCCGGATCCGATCTCGCCGGTGATAACGACGAATCCGTCGGACAGCCAAATCGTCGACTCCATATAGGCCTTCGCACGGGAGTGCTGTTTACTCCAGTAAACGAAGTCCGGGTCCGGCGAGAGGCCGAACGGTGGTCTGTCAAAATTAAAATGATCGAGGTAAGACATACGGTCGCTTTCTGTGTACCTGGTCCACTCCCGTCAGGATTTAGCCCGCCGGGACGCAATAGTGTACCCGGATTATGTCCCATTCGGCCAACCCAAAATGAGAAATCCGTCTAATTTTTCTCAGATATTCAGTGTCTTGGCGAGGATTTTGAGTGTTTCTTCGCGCTCTTCATCATCTTTTGCGACTGTGGTTGCATGACCCAGCTTCCGGCCCGGCCGCGGATCCTTGCCATAGTTGTGCAGGTGCCACTTGCTGGCGGGGACGTCCTCCACATCAGGCATTTCGCCGATGAGGTTCAGCATTCCGGCGCTGCCGCGCATCCCGGTCTTGCCAAGCGGCATGTTCAGAATGGCGCGAAGGTGATTTTCAAACTGGCTGGTCTCTGCGCCTTCAATGGTCCAGTGTCCGGAGTTGTGAACTCGCGGCGCAAACTCGTTTGCCAGCAATTCGTCACCAACGACAAATAACTCCAGTGCCAGCACGCCGACGTAGTCGAGCTTATTCAGAAGCCTGGTCAGAAATGTTGTTGCTCGATCCTCCAGTGCCCCGGCCTCTGCGGGTGCGCGCGAGACACTCAGGATTCCTTCCCGATGTTCGTTTTCGGTTAGCGGATAGATGGCTATATCGCCCCTTACATTTCTTGCGCCGATCGCAGAAACCTCTCTGTCAAAAGCTACCCATTGCTCTGCAATCAGGTCTTTGCCGCCAAGTTCCGCAACAGCAGAATCAATGTCTTTGACGCTGCGAACGATTGTCTGGCCTTTGCCGTCATAGCCGAGCCGGCGTGTCTTTAAAACGATCGGCAGGCCAAGGTCAGCCGCAGCCTGGCGCAGGTCGTCGGTGGAATCGATAGCTCTGAAACCGGGCACGGGTATATCGAGTGAGCCGAATAGTTTCTTTTCAGCGAGCCGATCCTGAGCGTGTTCGAGGGCTTCGGCAGGCGGATAGACTGGACTGTCGGGCTTGATCTTCGCGATCGCACCGACGGGCACATTCTCGAACTCGTACGTGATCACATCGGTTTCCTCGGCCAGTCTCCGCAGACCCTCGTCGCTGTCGAAAGCATATTTTAGGACCGGCCCGACAGTGGCAGCGGGCGGGTTGTCCGATGGATCGAGAAATACGAAATCAAGACCCAGTCGCTGGCCGGCATAACCCAGCATCTGGCCGAGTTGTCCGGCGCCAATGACTCCGATTTTTGTCATGCGCTAGCTTCTCGGGTCTGAATTGGCCAATACCGTATCAGTCTGGTTCTTGCGATAGGCAGCCAGCGATTGCGCGACAGATTCATCACTGGTTGCGAGAATTGCTGCACCGAGTAGTGCGGCATTGATCGCGCCTGCTTTTCCGATTGCCATACACGCAACCGGCACTCCACCGGGCATTTGCGCAATAGACAACAACGAATCCATGCCTTTCAGTGCTTTCGATTCGACCGGCACGCCCAGTACCGGCAGGCGGGTCTTGGCGGCGGTCATACCCGGTAAATGGGCAGCACCTCCGGCTCCGGCAATGATCACTTTCAGGCCGCGTTCGGCAGCCGTTTCGGCGTATTCGAAGAGCAGGTCCGGAGTACGGTGTGCAGAGACAACCTGGACTTCATAGCCAATGCCGAGCCCATCCAGCGTTTCGCTGGTATGGCGCATCGTGTCCCAGTCGGACTTCGATCCCATGATGATTCCAATTTTTGCGTTCATAAGCTTGTGGTGTTGCGGCTCGCCGGAAAAGGGGCCAATTCTATATGCTGCGGGCGTCGTTCTGCACCTTCATCGCGATTTCTTTGTGTATCTCACGGAATATGCGCCGCCTGGCCTGCTTTCTGAATTTGTCTGCCACCGCAGCCTGCCACGCCTTTACCTCGTTACTTAGCGCCTTGTTTTCGTGCCCGATGTGGGCAAAGAGTTCTTCGAGTGCGTCCGGGTCGTCTCCAGTAATCCTGTCGCGCCAGGACTCTGCCTCGCGAAAAATTCGCTTTTCCTGCCGGTCGTCGTGGCCAAATGCGTCGATTGCAGCCTCTATCGGCTCCGGGTCGACATCGCGCATTAACTTGCCGATCAGCTGTTTCTGACGGCGAAGCGCCCCGTGTGCAGCAATGGATTTTGCGGCCATTATTGCATCAAACAGGCGCTCCTCGAGATCAATACGATCAAGCTGTTCAGTCGTCAGGCCGATAAGTCGCTCGCCGAGGGATTGCAGTGCCAGTTGCTGGCGTTTTCTGGCTGATTTGCTGGGCTTTGAAATCATTTCAGTGTGGGTTACTGTGCTTGCCGGTAACGAATCAAGAACCATAAGAAAATCAGGACGCGATTACCAGATGAATGCAAAATCAGGCCGTTCCAGGCTGAATCAAACGGAGCTTGAAGACCTCGTCAGCATGGTTCTTGAGCGCGCGAAAGCACATAGCATGGATCAGGCTGAAGTGGCTGCCAGTCACGATATCGGTCTCACGACGACGGCCAGGCTGGGCGAGGTTGAAAGCCTCGAATATACCAATGATCGTGGCATTGGCATCACCGTTTACAAAGACAAGAAGAAAGGGAGCGCGAGTACCTCCGACTTCAGTTCCGCTGCGCTTGACGAGGCCGTTGCAAAAGCGTGTACGTTTGCGACGTTCACCGCATCCGACGACTGTGCCGGGCTGGCCGACCCTGGGCGGATGGCATCGAACCCGCCCGATCTGGATCTGGCGCATGAATGGCACGTCGAATCTGACGAAGCTATTCGCATAGCGATCGAATGTGAGGACGCCGGTCGCGCCTATGATAAACGCATAACGAATTCCGAGGGTGCGACAGTTGGCACCAACAGCGGTGTCCGCGCATACGGCAATACGCACGGCTTCCTGTCCAGCTATCCAAAGACCAGTCACTCTCTGAGTTGCGTCGTTGTGGGCGAAGAGAACGGCAACATGGAGCGTGATTACTGGTACAGCGCCACGCGCGACGCTTCACTGCTGCTTTCGCCCGCCGAAGTCGGCGAAAAAGCTGCGAAGAGAACAGTCGAGCGGTTGGGCGGCCGAAAAATCGAAACTTCCAACGCACCCGTGCTATTCGCTCCTGAAATAGCGCGAGGATTTATTGGCCATTCGATTGGCGCGATCTCAGGCGGGGCACAATACAGACGTTCGTCATTTCTTCTGGACGCGGTTGGGGAAAAGATATTTCCCGATTTTCTGCAGATACAGGAACGGCCGCACATACCGGGCGGAATGGCCAGCGCACCGTACGATGCCGAGGGTGTTGCGACCAGCGATCGCGATATCGTTGTGAATGGCGAGTTGCAAGGCTACGTACTAAGTTCTTATTCCGCTCGCAGGCTTGGTCTTGAAAGTACAGGTAATGCTGGCGGTGCTCACAATCTCCTGATCCCCGGGAACGCGGACGGCATGCAGTCGATGCTAAAGGAGATGGGCACGGGCCTGCTGGTTCAGGAATTAATCGGCCAGGGCGTCAATAATGTGACCGGCGATTATTCCAGGGGCGCAGTCGGCTACTGGATCGAGAATGGTGAAATCGCATACCCGGTGCATGAAATTACGATTGCCGGCAATTTGCGGGAGCTCTACCAACGAATTGTCGCAATTGGAAATGATCAGGATCTTCGCGGAGGAATCCGTTGCGGATCGATACTAATTGAAGAAATGAAGATCGCCGGGGCCTGAGAATCCCTCAGTCGCTACGATACGGCGTTAAAAGCTGGCTCGAAATGCTCATGCACGGTCTTGTGCGCATTCCGCTTTCTCGTCAACTTTTGCTTCATCTCGAACCGACTGAGAAATTCTAATCTTTTCTGGTGACGTTTTGTTTCTCGTGTTCGTCGAGTAAGTCAGCCAGCGTCCTGTCCCCAACAACATTCGAGACGGCGGAATCCAGGTCACCCCCGAGCGAGCTGACGATCGCGGACCAATTAGGATTACGGTGTGAACCTGTCTCACCGACGTCTCTGACAACGTTTAGTATGTCGCCGAGTTTTGTGCGCGACATTTCCCGACCTGGCAGCAATTCTTCATTCTCCGTCGCCTGCAACAGGCCGGCTTCTTCGAGAGCGTAGATGATGGGATAAAGCGCGATGGAAGGAATTCCAATTTTCTGAGTGATATTTTTGACCGTAACCGTGTCACCCGGCTTTCGAAATGCCTGCCCAACCAGGAACATGACATTGAGCGTAATTCGTTCACGCATTGCATTCGACAGCCTGGGCTCCTGCCGACCGGTGCGCAGAAACGCCGGACACTGATGGTAGAACGCCAGCTGAGCGCCGATTAACAGGATCAGCCAATTCAGGTACAACCAGATGAGCGTCGTAATCACGACCGCGAAACCGGCGTAGACCTGAAGTGTTCGCGAGGCGTAAAGAATAAAAGAAGTAAATATCGCGCCGACCGTCGCCCACATGAACCCGCCAGCGATACCGCCGACGAGCGCGGATTTGAGATTCACCTTGGTATTCGGCATGAATACGTAGAGGAAGGTGAATACGCCGGATATCAGCAGGTAGGGCACCAACTTGCCGATAAGGACGAAGACGGGACCCAACGCTTTGTTCGTCAGTATCCACTGCACAACGGTATTGCTTTGAATGGACGTAAGCATGCCGATTGCTGTGACCATCAACAACGGACCGACAAGGAGCACGATCAGGTACTCCGTGAAGCGTTTTGAAAAACTCCTTGGTTTGGTCACATACCAGGTGTAATTGAAGCTCTCTTCAACCTTTTGCACCGTGCTGATCGCGGTCCAGAGGAAAAACGCGAGCCCGATGCCGCCCAAAACCGAGCCTTTTACATTGTCGACCAGTTCTAATACCTGGATTGTGATCTGCTCTCCCTGCGGTCCCAGTGGCGCGAGCAGGTTGGCAAGATAGGGTTCGAGTTCTTTGAAAACGCCAAAGCCCTTCAGAATGGCAAAGCTGAATGCCAGAAGCGGGACGATAGACAAAAGCGTCGTGTATACGAGGCTCATGGCGCGCATCGTCAACTGGCCGGAGAAGAAGTCCCGTACCATCGCAAACACATATCGCAGTACTACGGCCAGTATCCGGCCCGGTAGTCCTGCCATGGCTAGCTTGTCGCCCCAGATAAGGTCCTGCAGGAATTTTTGCGGATCTGCGATCAATTCGAATTGGCCAGTATGTTCCGAGGTCGTTCATTGTACATCGGAGGAAGATCCCAAATCGTGACCCAGGTTGATATCTATTTGGCCGATGTCGCTCAACCAGTCAGAATTTGCAAGGCCTCACGGTATTTGTCGCTTGTCTGCTTCAGCACTTCGGCGGGCAGCGCTGGCCCAGGCGCGGTTTTGTCCCAGTCCAGCGTATCGAGATAATCCCGCACAAATTGCTTGTCGAAACTGGGCGGGCTGATGCCGGTTCGATATTCGGCCAGCGGCCAGAATCGGGACGAATCCGGCGTCAGCGCTTCATCAATAATGTAAAGGCGGCCCTCGTCGTCCAGTCCGAACTCAAACTTGGTATCGGCGATGATGATGCCACGTTCCAGCGCGTAGGCTGCCGCGCGCTCGTAAATCTGAATGGTTTTGTCACGGACTCTGACGGCGAGGTCCTCGCCGATCATTGAGACAACCTGATCAAAACTGACGTTCTCGTCGTGATCGCCTGCTTCGGCTTTGGTAGCCGGAGTAAAAATCGTTTCCGGGAGGCGTGAAGCTTGTTCAAGACCTTTCGGTAAATCAATGCCACAAATCGCGCCGGTTTCAAGGTAGTCACGCCATCCGGAGCCAATCAGGTATCCACGCACAACTGCTTCGATTGGCAATGGTTTCAGGCGTTTGACGACGATTGACCGGGGCGCCAGTGATTTGGCGAGTGCCGCATCGCCAACCACAGCTGAAACACTCGTACCTGTCAGGTGATTAGGAATGAGGTCCTCCATCATGCGAAACCAGAAGTTCGACAGCTCTGTCAAAACCTGTCCCTTTCCCGGCACCGGATCTGGTAATACAACGTCATAGGCTGAAAGGCGGTCGGTGGTCACGATCAGCAGATGGTTGTCGTCGACACTATAAATATCACGGACTTTGCCACGACCAATTCTGGGGAGGTCGGGGATTGCGGAGTCAAACAAGGCGTCAGAATCGTTCATTATGTTTCATCAAGGTCATTCGCGGCCGATGATGGCCGTTCAGGACCATCCGCGCAAGCCGACGGGATGGGAATATCCGCCGACTGCGGTTAGCATGGCGGAATGATTCGTAACTTAACCGCACGGACGTCAGCGAATGCCATACTGGGGTAAGGTCGTTGGTGCGGTGGCCGGCCTTGCAACAGGGCGACCCTGGATAGCCTTGATCGGCCTGGTTCTTGGCCATCAGTTCGATCGGGGATTCGCAGACAAATTCAGGAAGTTCGGCTCGAATACGCCAAACAGCCGACTGGAGCAGCTGCCGGATCAGTTCGTAAAAATCCTGTTTCAAACGGTAGGTCATATCGCCAAGGCAGACGGACGGGTTACCGAAGAGGAAATCCGGGCGGCGCGGGGGCTGATGCACCGGCTTGGACTGGGGCCTGTCGAAGTGCGTGAAGCGATGACCTGGTTTGAATCAGGCAAGGAAATGTCTTTCCCTCTCCGTTCGACTATTCGTGATCTGCGCGTCAACGCAGCACGGAAATCCGAGAGCCGCTCACTGTTTGTGCGGTTGCTCCTGGAAGTGGCGCTTTCCAAACCGACGCTACACCAACGTGAGCGGGTCATGCTCTGGGTTGTTTGTACTGAACTTGATATCGGACGTGTAGAACTTGCGCAGCTGGAAGCCATGTTACGGGCACAACGCGGATTTCGCCGATCTGCGGCGGGTGATGCCGACGCCAGGCGCGTGGCTGCCGCTTACACGACACTCGGCATCGAAAAGACTCAAACTAACGCTGAAATCAAGAAAGCCTACCGGCGGCTCATGAACAGAAATCATCCGGATAAAATTGCGTCCGACAATCCTGATGCTGCCGCGATTGCCGAGGCGGAGCGACGGACCCGCGAAGTCAGAAGCGCATATGAAATGCTGAAATCACGGCGAAGCATTCGTTAATGTTGTATTTGCAGTCTGTTAAAGTTGCTGCGCAAATAAAAAGGAAGCCCAGTGGAACCGTTAATCGCTCCCTCCATTCTTTCTGCTGATTTCGCCCGGTTGGGCGAAGACGTTACGGCTGTTCTCGACGCTGGCGCCGACATCGTGCACTTCGACGTCATGGACAATCATTTTGTGCCTAATCTCACGATTGGTCCGATGATTTGTGAGGCGCTCAGAAACTACGGCATCGAAGCGCCAATTGACGTGCACCTGATGGTCGAACCCGTCGATCGCATCATTCCGGATTTCGCCAATGCTGGCGCGAGCTATATCACTTTTCATCCGGAGGCGAGTACGCACGTGCATCGCACTATTGGGCTCATTCACGAGAGTGGCTGTAAAGCCGGCCTGGTATTCAATCCTGCAACACCGCTAAGCTGGCTTGAGCATGTCATCGATGATCTCGACATGATTTTGCTGATGTCCGTCAATCCCGGCTTTGGCGGACAAAAGTTTATCGACTCGTCACTCGATAAGTTGCGACAGGCTCGCAGGATGATTGACGCCTGCGGCAGAGATATCCGGTTGGAAATCGATGGTGGAGTTAAGGCCGGTAATATCCGGGAGATCGCGGCGGCAGGCGCGGATACTTTTGTTGCAGGGTCAGCGATATTTGGTAGCGACGACTACGCCGCTACCATCGCAAAAATGAAATCGGAGATTGCTGCCGCCGGCTAGATCTTACGGTTTGGCCTGGCGCCAAAAACAACAATAGTCTTACCGCTGGCAGACACGAGTCCCTGCTCTTCGAGAACTTTCAGAACGCGCCCGGCCATCTCCCGTGAACAGCCGACGAGGCGACTCAGTTCCTGGCGGCTGACCTTAATCTGCATGCCGTCCGGGTGGGTCATTGCGTCCGGTTCGTTGCAAAGGTCCATGATCGCGTGTGCGACACGTCCGGTTACGTCTACGAAGGCGAGATCGCCGAGTTTCCGATTGGTGCGGTCGAGTCGAGTCGCGAGCTGTGTGGCAAGCTCAAACACAAGGCCCGGGCTTTCGCTGGCAATCTGGCGAAATCTTGGATATGTCATTTCCGCGATTTCGCACTCAGTTCTCGTTCGAACCCAGGCGCTCCTGGTTGGCTGCTCGTAAAAGAGCCCCATTTCGCCAAAGAACTGCCCCTTGTTCAGGTAGGCAAGCACCATCTCGTTGCCGTCCTCGTCCTCGATCATGACTTCGACAGAACCGTCGACGATGTAATAGAGCACGTCCGGCAGATCGCCGGCGTGAATCATGACGGTTTTCGACGGTACGGTACGTACGCGACAGTAGCTCAGGAATCGGTTAATAGCCGGAACATCACTGATATTCTTGGCGGTTGTTTGCATTTCGTTGCCCTCGACGAAGTTACGCCCAATCTTTTAATACAGACAGCCGCTAAGAGCAAGCTAAGTCCGTAATTTCACTTGAATTATCGCTCACACAAGACCCGCAGGAATTATAGGGAAAGGAGCGCGCGGACACCAGTGGCGTTAAATTCGGTAGGCGGTACCTGTCATGACCCTGGCAACTGAGCGCATCAGCCGACGAACGGGACGAGGCAACTTCGCTGCTCCCGCCTCATTTGCATTTGCGCCGTGCTCTTCTTCCTCGTCACGCATTTGTGTGACTATTGCGCGACTCCTGGCATCGTTTTCGGGCAGTTTGTCCAGGTGACCGGTCAGGTGCTCCGACACCTGGCGCTCCGTCTCTTCGATGAAACCGAGCGACCATTTGTCTCCGAGAATGCCGCTCGCGGCACCCATTACGAACGCGCCGGTATACCAAATCGGCCGCAGCACACTTGGACCTGACCCAAGCTCAGTCAGCCGTTCTTCGCACCACGCGAGATGATCCAGTTCTTCGTCGGCCGCTTGCTTCATTTGATCCTCAATCGCCGGATCCCGCGCAACGGCCGCGTGTCCCTGGTAAAGGCCCTGTGCGGCGATTTCGCCGGCGTGATTCACTCGCATCAAACCCGCAGCGTGAGATTTTTGATCCGCTGTAAGCTCAGTATCGCTGATGCCGGCTGCAGGATTGGGTCGGGCGGCGCGGGTGGGGGACGAATTGACTGTCCGCAACGCGTCATCCACGCCCGCAATAATGCGATCAATAGGGGTCAGGTGTCGGTCTTCCATTGGCGCGATTATAACCATGAACGCCTGCTTTGCGGTCTAATCGGTCGAGCGGAAGACGGACATCGATGCCTGTGTTTGTAAGTAACTGATTATATTAAACTTTTCGAGTCGGAATCGGACATCGAAAATCTCCCTGAAATTGCCCGCATTGTTTGCATTGCGCCATCTCGTCGAGTAGAATTTCGCGCCTTTCGCCGGGGCTGTACAAAAGCTGTATATGCCCGGGTCAGGGTCCGCGACCGGAAGGATCGCTTTTTTGAACCCGGGCCAGTTAAAACTGGTTTCCAACTGGATATAAAGATCATGAAAACGTTTTCTGCCAAGCCGGAAGAAGTACGCCGCGATTGGTACGTGGTTGACGCCACCAACAAAACTCTGGGTCGCCTGTCGACTGAAATCGCACGACGTCTGCGAGGCAAGCACAAGCCTGAGTATACGCCTCATGTTGATACGGGCGACTATATCGTTGTCGTCAACGCGGAAAAAATTCGCGTAACGGGCAATAAGTTGAAGGACAAGATGTATCACCGCTATACGGGATACGTCGGTAACCTCAAATCTATGCCGCTAGAGAAACTGATGAAAGAAACGCCGGAGCGGGCGTTGGAATATGCCGTTAAGGGCATGCTGCCGCGCAATCCGTTCGGTCGGCAAATGTATTCGAAGCTGCGCGTATTCGCGGGTCCTGAGCACAATCATGAGGCTCAGCAGCCGATTCCACTGGAAATTAATGCCTGAGTGCAATTAGCAC
>CAJQPR010000002.1 GCA_905480255.1 uncultured Woeseiaceae bacterium
CCGGATGACGGCGGCGTTGTGCTTGGACGCAAGCTCGCCGAAAAACTGGAAACGGAAGTTGGCAAGCGCGTTGTATTGATGAGTCAGGACCCGGACAACGAGGTCGCCGATCGGGGCTATAGGGTTGTCGGGCTGTTTGAAGCGAACCTGGCCGCCCACGAGGAAGCGTTTGTTTTTGCCGGCAGAGAAACTGTGCAAAAGATGCTCCGCATCGATGATCGGGTCAGCGAGGTGGCTGTTGCCGGAGATGACTATCGGGTTGTCGACGCGTTGCTGGCCCGGGTTCGGGCGGCTATGAATGACGAAGACGAAGTGCTGCCCTGGACTGAGCTTGATGCCTACCTCGGCACGATGTTGGGCGTAATGGACGGATTTGTGCTGGTTTGGGTGGTCGTCATCTTTCTTGCATTGTCGTTTGGGCTGGTTAATACGCTGGTGATGGCGGTGTTCGAGCGGGTCAGGGAGATTGGCCTGATGCTGGCACTGGGCATGCGACCGTCGAGCATTCTTGGCCAGATCATCGTTGAGTCTGTTTTGCTGCTGGCGCTCGGTCTTGTCATTGGCAATGCGCTGGCATTTGCGAGCGTCATTCCGCTTCAGGATGGAATAGATATTTCGATTGTTGCCGAAGGAATGGAGATGTTTGGCGCTTCGAGCATTCTCTATCCGGAAATAGAATCAGGAGACGTTATTCTGGCCAACGTCGTTGTATTGGTGCTCGGTTTCCTGGCCAGTTTGTCGCCGGCCTGGCGCGCATCGCGTTATGAGCCCGTCGAGGCAATTACCAAGGTATAAATATGACTGCTGTTCGCTGCATTGATCTTTGCAAAACCTATCGCCAGGGAGATCAGGACATTAAGGCGCTTGATCACGTAGATATCGAGATCACCCAGGGCGGCTTTGTCTGTTTGTCAGCGCCGTCGGGTGGCGGCAAGACGACGCTTCTGAATGCAATCGGCGGCCTGGATATTCCGGACAGCGGCGAGGTTTGGGTCGCCGGGCAACGAATCGACAACCTGAGTAAAGGTGACCTTGCTGCGCTTCGGCTGAAGGAGATTGGATTTGTTTTCCAGGCCTACAACCTGATTCCGGTGCTGACAGCCCGGGAGAATGTTGAGTTTGTAATGCAGGTGCAGGGCGTGGCACCAGCCGACCGCCTGCAGAAATCGAAGGCGATTCTTGAAGAGGTTGGGCTCCAGGGGCTGGAGGACCGGCGGCCTGCCGAGATGTCCGGGGGTCAGCAACAGCGAGTAGCGGTCGCACGTGCCATCGTATCGCGACCAGCGCTGGTGCTTGCTGATGAGCCAACCGCAAACCTGGATTCAAAAACGTCAGACGGACTGATGGAGCTGTTCGTTGAGCTTAATGAAAATCACAACACCACATTCATCATCGCAACCCATGATCAGCGTGTGATGGCCTATGCAAAGCGCCTGATTAAAATGCTGGACGGTCGCATTGTCGACGACATCGCACAACGGGCTGCGTAGCCTCCTTCTGATTGCGGCGCTGTTTCCGGTCGTAGCGATCGCAGATGACGCAGAAACGGAATTCGGGGGGCACGTAAAGACACGCGGGCTTTTTGACAGCTATCCTGGCGACAGCATTTTTGATTCTTTGACCGGGTCTTCGGCCAGCAGTCTCGAAACCGAATTGCGATTGAATTTCTCGGTAAACAAGGATGCCTGGTCATTCGACTCGGCCTGGCAGCTTTACGGCGCCTACGGTGATCGTGTTGAGTTGCAGCGGGATCTATCGAGCACCGCATTGCCTGGCGTCGGCCATTTGCCGAATGACGAAAGACGCCTAATGAATCTGACTGACGTTCTGCGAGACGACGGTAAGTCTGTGGCCGTACATCGGCTGGATCGACTGTCTGTAGGTTATGCCAAAGATAATATTGTGTTGCGCCTGGGTCGTCAGGCGCTCAGTTGGGGCAATGGTCTGATCTTCTCGCCCATGGATATCGTTAATCCCTTCGACCCGACAACTGTGGATACCGAATTCAAGTCCGGCGACGACATGTTCTATGGGCAGTTTCTGCGCGGCAATGGCGATGATTTCGAAGTGGCCCATGTATTTCGGCGCGACCCGGCTACCGGCGATCCGGAGTCGTATGTTGCGACCACTGCGATCAAGTACCACGGCTTTGCTGGCGAGGCCGAATACGATTTGCTGCTCGCGGAAAATCACGATGACGTCACGGTTGGTATTGGCGGCAACCGCAGTGTTGGCGGAGCGGTCGTTCATGGCGATGTCGTTTGGGCTGACACTCCATCCGGGAGCCGATTGCAACTGGTGACAAACCTGAGTTACTCGTGGGTCTGGGGCGGCAAAAATATGAGTGGCGTCATCGAGTACTACTTCTCGGAGTTTGGCCAAAAGTCAGGCAACTACGATATCGATAGCCTGACGCAGAACGTCGAACTGACCAAACGCCTCGAACGAGGCGAGGTCTTTACGCTGGGCCGCAACTACCTGGCGGGCGGAGTGACTATCGAGTTGACTCCACTGTGGATGCTGACGCCGAATCTTTTTGCCAACCTCGACGATGGCAGCGCGCTCTTGCAGGTCGTGACGCGTAACAGTCTCAGTGACAACGCAGAATTTCTGGGGGCGCTGAATTTGCCAATTGGACCCAGCGGCACTGAATTTGGCGGTATTGAGGCGGGTATACCCGGCGTTTACTTTTCTTCGGATTTTTCCCTGTTCGCTCAGTTTGCGTGGTACTTCTAGCCCGCCGCTGCTTCTTCCCGGATGGTCTCTACAAGCCGACCAAAGTTCTCCTCGACTTCCGGACCAAAAACGGGGTCCGCTTCATGAATAAAGTTTGCCGAGTCAAACACATTGTGGCCTGACCTGATCATTTCGTCCACACGGCGAAACAAATCAAGCTCCTCCCATTGCATGTGTCCACGCAGGGTGTTGACGTAACGAAGCGCATCGGCAACGACTGCATTGCGACGGACGGGATTACCCGCATTGATTGATGCAATGTCATCGCGAAGTTTGATGCTGAGATCGGCAATGTGCCTATGATCCATCGTAATGCGTTCGAAGCCGGTGGACAGGTCAGGGCGAAACGCTTTGAGCTCTGCGTACAAGCGGTCTTCCTTCGGGTGATGCACCGCATCGGGATACACGGTCATGTAGTGCATGACATCGTGCAGCAGTTCGTAGTCCGGCTCGAGGCCTTCATAAATGCGATTTGATTCACGCTCGAGCAGATTGATCATAAGCGCCATATTCCTATGATCTTCGCGCAGCTCGGCGAGTACTTTTGCAGCGTTCTTATTCATGGCCCGAAGCTATTCCGTCTGGTTGATTAATATTCGACTCGAACGATCCCGGCGAAAATCGGGAATTACACCTATATAAAACTACGAATCAGTGACTTACGGCTAGATTTCAGGCGCCAACGGGAATGCTTTCGAAATCTGCTGCGCTATGTGGTTCCAGTAGCGCATCCGCCAGGGCAGCGAGAATGCTCTGGTTGGCAAGGTACAGCTCACGGTTGACGTTCAAGAGTGTCGATATCTGCAGGTCACTCAGTTGGCCCAGCGAAACTTCCCCATGAATTTCCGCGTGCAGCGCCGCCTGGAATTCCTCGTTACGGGATTTAAGTTCGACCAGCATCTCGAAGCGATGTGCGGACGATGTTGCAGCCTGCATTGCGCTGAGCATTGAATAGAAGTTTTTTGCTGCATCGCGAAACTTTCCGAACCAGGCGTTAAAACGATCGTCAACGGTTTCGCGAAAAGACTGCAGGTCCTGGTGCGTGTCTTTGATGCATTTCGAAGCATGGACGGCGCTGCGAATGGAAACAATAATCTGCCCAAGCCGCTCCGATTCGTCGGAGTCCAGTCGTACTTCCTGAAGACGCATCGCGTAGGAAAGCATCTCACCCTCGAGTCGCTTGATTCCGTCATAGCCAACCTGGTGGCTGGGACTTTCACTAAAAAGCGAAACGCCCTCGCGGTCATCTGCGGAGTCATAAAATGAATCATTGACAGGCAGGCCGAAACTCAACTGGTTCAGTGCGGCAGCCTGGTCGATCAGCCGGAGCGTTTCGCGGCCCAGGTTTTCGACCGCCGCTTCGGGGACTTCGAGATCCGCTTGTTTAATGTGATGCAGGAGCGAATGGTCCGTCTCGGTGAACTTCATCGCCAACCAGCGACTAATCGGGCCGACCAACGGCAGGAAGATAATGATGCCAATCAGGTTGAACAGGCTGTGAAAGGCAACAAGAGCAAACAATGGGTCGCCCAGGCCAACAACAACCGTTATGAAATACAGCAGCGGGTTCATCGCTATGAATGCAATCACATCTGTAACGACGTTGAAGATAATCAGGGCGACAGCGAGCCGTCGCTTGTCCATGGATCCCGCGAGCGCGCCAAGCAGGGCTGTAATGGTTGTACCGAGGTCTGCGCCAATAGCGACAGCGGCAGCGGATGGTAGTGGAATAACACCGGCATAGAGCGCGCTTAGCGTGATCATGATCGTTGCTGAACTGGATTGAATCAGTGCGGTGATGAAAATACCGGTCAGCAGAAAGACAATCGGCGGATACGAGCTGAGCTTTTCCGGATCGAACAAGGAAGTCGCACTGATCGCGCCGGTTTTCATGAATTCGAGGCCCATCAGCATGAGGCCGAGACCTGCGAGCAGGTTGCTGAAGCCGGAACGTTTCGAGCCCTGTCTGGACCAGACAACGCCGAGGCCGCCAATTGCAATCAGAGGCAGGGCGAGTGCCTCGATGTCGAGCTTGAAGCCAACGGTGGCGACGATCCAGCCTGTCGCGGTCGTGCCGAGATTGGAGCCGAACCCAATGCCGATTGCGCTGGCAAGAGAGATGACGCCTGTGCCGACGAAGGCCATGACGATCAGGCTGACGACGGAACTGGACTGAAGTGCCGCGGTTGAGACAGCGCCGGCCAGTACGCCCTTTATTGGATGTGACGTGTGGTCACGCAGGAATTTCTTGAATGGTCTGCCGGTCAGCAGCTTGAGCGATTGCTCGAGCTGGTGCATGCCGAAGAGGAACAGGCCGAGACCGGCCGCCAGGCGCCAAATGTCGATTTCCGCATCCAAGCTTTGGATGATACCTGAAGCACTGCGGAGCGGTTATGATGTGGTTCAGGCCGATCCCGGGGAATAACAATGAAAAAAATCACCCACTGGTTCTTCGCTACATCACTGCTTGTTCTTACCGGCGTTTCCGTCGCTCAGGACGAGATGGCCGGTGTTGATCCCGATGATGAAGTTATCATTCTCGATACCACCGACGAGAATCGCGATCCGTGGAGTTCGCTTCGTGACACGTCTGACGATGCGGAACGCGAGCCCGGCCTGATTCAGATCGGGCGGATGGGTCGACCCGGAGTTCGAAGTTTTTTCGGCTTGCCGCTTGCGTTAACACAGGAGGATCTTCGCGCCGCCGAAGTTGACGTAGCGATAATCGGCGCACCCATCGACATGGGTGTTGGCATGCGCGGCGCTGGCGAAGGACCATCGGCATTACGTGCGGCAATGCGGGGCGCCAGTGGCGGTCGCAATCCACATATGCATGTCGGTGTTGCCTGGAAGCGTGAGCTTGTTGCCGTTGACTACGGCAATTCACCGATCGACATATTGAGCGTTGAGCGCAGCATGCCGCCGGTACGGCGAATGGTCCGCGAAATTGCAGAAACTGGTGCGATCCCGCTCGTAATCGGAGGCGATCACTCGCTGGAGTATCCGAATGTCGCCGGCGTTGCTGACGTGTACGGCAAGGAGAATGTCGGCGTCATACATTTTGACGCGCATTTTGATGCCGGCGATGCCATTGGCGGTCACCTGATCTCGCACGCGCAGCCGGTTCGCCGTCTCGTCGATGATGGACATATTCTCGGCAAAAACTATATCCAGGTTGGACTGCGTGGCTACTGGCCGGGGGAAGGCGGATTCAACTGGATGCGCGAGAATGACATGCGTTATCACACCATGGCGGAAATCGAACGCGACGGTTGGGACGTCGTCATGGACCGCATCCTTAACGAGGCTTTCGATGGACCTGAGTATCTGTACATTTCGTTCGACATCGACGTACTCGACCCGGCCTACACGCCGGGAACCGGTACACCGGAACCCAACGGCCTGACGCCCCGTGAAGTATTCCCTTTGATCCGCACGCTCTGTTCGGAGAACAAGCTTGTTGGTTTTGACCTGGTGGAGCTGAATCCCCTGGTTGATCCGGGCTACACCACCGTGATGAACTCCGGAACGCTGGTTCAGGAATGCCTGACGGGGATCGCAATGCGCAAAGCAGGCGTTACTGAACG
>CAJQPR010000003.1 GCA_905480255.1 uncultured Woeseiaceae bacterium
ACGGTGCTCGCCGTGACCGGCGTTTCTTCGATCGGCCAAACCGGTTCGCCGGTGCGGCGGTCGAAAACAAATGTGAGGCCGTGTTTGGTGATCTGGGCAACGGCCGGAATCTCCACGCCGTCCACCTCTATGTCGATTAACACTGGCGGCGCGGGCAGGTCGTAGTCCCAAATAGGGTGATGCACCGTCTGGAAATGCCAGATTCGTTCACCGGTTTTCGCATCCAGGCAGACGAGGCTTTGTGAATAGAGGTTGTCGCCCGGTCGGTGGCCGCCATAGTAGTCACCGGTCGGCGCTTCCGTCGGCAAGTAGACGTAGCCAAGCTCAGGGTCAGCTGACATGGGTGCCCATACACCGACATTGCCGGTGTATGTCCAGGAATCATCCTTCCAGGTTTCGTGGCCAGGTTCCCCGGGTTGCGGGATCGTGTGAAAAATCCAAAGCCGTTCACCGGTATCGGCGTTGTAACCGGTAACGTTTCCAACGGGCATTTCCTTGGTCGGCGGTGCGCCGCCCGCCGGAAACGCCGAGCCGACAATGACGACATCGCCAACAACAATGGGCGGCGAACTGGCGCCAATCCTGGCGTTTTCGAGATCGATATCCTGGTCGATGTTCGCTTTTAGATCGACAATGCCGCCGTCGCCAAACGAGGCCAGCGGCTGGCCGGTCTTCGCATTGAGCGCGATCAGGTGATAGCCCGGCGAAATCATGTAGACCGTTTCCTGCTCTCCGTTGCGGCGGTGGGCGACGCCACGGCCGGGACCTTTGCGCGGCGCATTGTCACCGCGCTTGCCCTCGTCAATGCGATACATCCACAAGGTTTCGCCGGTAGCGGCGTCAATGGCGACAACGGCACGCCGGATGCCCGCTGTTGCGTAGAGCACGCCATTAGCCATGATCGGAGTCGTCTGGAGGTTTGGCCACGGTACTGGTCCAAAATTATCGGACTTCCAACGCCATGCCACCCGGAGATCCGCGACGTTGTCGGCATTGATCAGGTCCAGGTCGGAATAGTTCTGACTGCCGGCAGTGCCGCGGTGATGCAGCCATTCGACCATCAATCCTTCAGCGGTGGATGCTTCTTCGAGTGGTATAGGCGCGGACCTGGCCGGATCGACGAATTTGTACTCTGCCAGTGTCCCGGCGTCGGCAAGCAGGGAGTCCGGACCAGCCGCGTAGGCGTTTCTGTTCAATATGTACGCAACGACAGCAGCGTACTCGGCATCGGGCAGTCCCGCGGGATTGGTGACCGGCATGGTTTGCCTTGTCAGGTCGTATAATTCCGCAAGCGCCAGATTCTTCCATCGACTCCTGAAGCCGAGGCCCGCCAGACCGGGCCCTGCCTCACCGCCTTCGAGCTCCGGGCCATGGCAGGCTGCGCATTCGCGCCCATAGACGGTGCGTCCGGCGGCCGCCTGTTCCAGTGAATAAATGCCGGCGTCTGTATCGGACTGGGCAATGGATGCCACTGGTGTCAGCAACACGGCCAGCACAATCACGAATATTCTTCTCATGCAGTCAATCCTACAAAAAAAGCCGCAGGACCGATATGCGGGCCTGCGACTCATGGTTCTGGAATGCGAGAGAGTCCTATTCGAAGGGCTCCGCTTCGATCGGGTTGCTCAGTCGGCCAAGCCCGTCAATTTCGACATCGGTGACCGAATAGTGGCGCAGATCAACACCGAGATTTCCTTTCGGGAATTTCTCCGTGCCCTTAACGGCAGTGCCGCAGTGCACGCAGTCACCCGGCTCGAGGGTGAACCAGATACTGGCCTCTGATAAAACGCGTTCCACAGAGAAGAAGTAGTTTGAGGTTGAGTCGTCTGCGTAAACCTCTCCATCGATATATCCCCGGACATTCAGGTTATTCGGGTCATCGACTTCATCCGCCGTGGTAATCCATGGTCCCATCGCGGCAAAGGTGTCGGCTGCTTTCGAGCGGGCGTGATAGATGAAGTAGAGATAGTTGTCATCTTCGAACCGATGGCGCCATTCCATGTGATGCGGGTGAATCAGTTCCGGTCTCTGGTTTAGTGCAATGGCGTCTTCGCCAAACTTAATGCCGCTTGCAGTGCAGTCATTCGTGAGCGTGTAGCCGAAAACATGCTCAAGAATCTTATCTTCACCTACATCTTTCACCGTGTCCTTGAACACAACTACCGGCTCGGGCTCCGGAATTGTCCGGCCGTGGCGAGTCAGAATTTTGATTGGCTTGTTGTGGCCCGTCAGCGCCGAGCGTCCCTTGGTGAAGAACATGGGGCTTTTCATTGGTCGGTGGGCGACCTTATTCAGATTGTTGTTGTTAACTGCACAACCGAGAATCTTGGATGCCATAGGGTTTGGCGCCATCCAGTCAGCGTTGGTGACATCGATAAGTTCAGTACTACCCGCGGATCCGTTTTCGATAAGCTGACGTGCATCGTCAAGGGCCTGCTCGCCTCCGGCGATGAGGTCTTCCATGGTTGCCGATCCCAGGGCAACCGCATTCGCTTCATCAACCTGCCCGATAACTGTCTGCTGACCATTCAGGCGAATCGTTCCTAGTTTCATGCTGTTCTCCTCACCCTGGTCATCTGCGTGCGCGCATTTTGCAGGTTATCGATTTTGACACTTTGGGTTCGTTAGGCAATAAGTTGTTGCGTATTGCGATATAATATCCGACGTTACAAGGCAGGCCTGTGAACACATCGAAATCCACCAAACCCGCAAAGTCGTCTACCGTTCACAGCGTCGTCGTTGCGTCGCAGCTGCTTGAGTTTCTGGCGGAGAGCGGACGTCCGCAGCGTGTGACTGATATCGCAGCGCGCCTTGGAATGACCAAGGCTCGCGTATCCCGTCACCTGAGCACCTTGTCAGACCTTGGCATGGTCGCCAGGTTGCCGGACAAAAGTGGCTACCGGCTCGGACCGACACTGTTCAGGCTCGCGAACGCAGCACTTGATCAATACGAAATAACGAATATTGCATACCGGTACATGGTTGTTCTGCGGAACCAGATTCAGGAATCCCTGCTACTGGCGATTCCGGCAGGTGGTGACGCATTGATCGTCTCTACAATATCCAGCGGGAAGGCGCTGTCGCCACAATTGGTACGCGGGACTCGCTGGAGTATTCCGACTTCGCCGACGGCTTCGGTAGTCCTCGCATTTTCCGAGGAGTTCGTTCGCGAACGCGTACTGGCGCGACGAACTGAACGAGACCCGGACCGGGATGTGGTTCTGGATCCGGCAGTCCAGCGCGAAGAATTCGCCAACATCCAACGACGATTCTATGCATTCAGTGAAGATCCTCATGACGCAGGCTTTTCGGTTCTGTCGGCGCCGATTTTCGATCACGCCGAGCGACTTGAGGCGGCGTTGTCCGTTGTCATGAATCGAAGGGCTGGATCCGTGAACCAGGAAACTCGTTATCTCAAGCAGCTGAAAGAAACAGCAATTGAAATTTCGCGTGCGCTCGGTTCGGTAGAGATGTCGGAGAAAATGGCCAATACGCTTTGAGTGCTTGTTCGGTGCCGAATTCTTCATTTCAACAACGTCGCGACGTGATTATTCAAACCAGGTAGCGATTGCCGGCATGCGTATTGTTTCTTTTCAAGATAACCGCGGAGTCCGCCCAGGCGTCTTGCTCGACGACAACCACGTGCTGGACTTTCGGCTTGCAGCCGAAAAACGTGGTGGCGCGGTGTATCGATCTGTTCTGGCACTGATCGAGGCTGACCGCAGATCCTGTCGCTGGCGCCAGCCAGGCGACGTTGTAGAGCTCGAAATCGAAGGGATCGGTATTCTCAGGAATACGATCTCGGAAAATAGATCACTTTATTGTTAGTTGTGATGCCGGCAGCACGCAGGCACGCGGCAAAATCAGCGGAGAAAAAAGATGGCAGTTATTGATGTTCATACTCATATGCTCACGCGAGAGTACCTCGATTTCCTGACGGAGCACGGCGGTCCGAAGTATGAATGCAAGCCAACCAGGGCAGGGCAGGAGAGCATTTACATGCTTGGTGCGCCATTCATGACACTAATGCCCGAAATGTGGGACTACGAGGCGCGAATTCGGGATATGGACAAAGCCGGAGTCGATCTCGCGATTGTTTCACTAACGTGCCCAAACGCATATTTTGGCGACGAGTCAATCAGCGTCCGCGCAGCAACCATGATGAATGACTCGATGGATGAACAACACAAAGCGAGGCCCGATCGAATCGGCTGGTTCACGTCGTTGCCCTGGCAATATGCGGACGCGGCAGTTGCAGAGCTGGAGCGAACCATTGCACTTGGAGCGGTTGGCGTGATGGTTATTGCGAATATCGACGGCATGAACCTGACGGACCCGGCGTTCGCCCCGGTCTGGCAGGCGATCGATGAAAAAGCATTGCCGGTACTGGTTCACCCGACCGCGCCACTTGGCACACCCGACATGAGTCTTGACGAATACGGATTGGTTCCACCGATTGGTTTCATGATCGATACGACTCTCGCCGTTTCCCGAATGATTCTGGACGGTTTTTTCGATCGTTACCCGAACCTGAAGATTATTGCATCGCACGGTGGTGGGACATTACCGTACCTCGCCGGCCGGCTCGATCGCTGTCACGAAATGATTCCCGCTTGTTCGGACGCCATCAAGGAGAAGCCGAGCACCTATCTTGAGAAGATTTACTATGACTCTGTTGTTTACTCTGCAGGTGCGTTGAACCTCTGCCTGGACGTGGCCGGGCCGAACAATGTGCTGTACGGGTCAGACTATCCGCACAACATTGGCGATATGGTCGGCTGCCTCGCTAGAGTCAATGGGTTGGCAACGGATGTTGCGGCGCGTGTCCGGGACGGCAACGCAAAAAGAATATTCAACCTCTAAAGAACGCCCTGGAAGGAGAGAGCATCGGTCATGGCAAAAATAGTTCTGGGTATTGGATGCGCTCACACCCCACAGCTGCACACCCCTGCGGACAAATGGGAAATTCGGGCAGAACGCGATGCCCGTGACGGCGTGCCCATGTGGTACAAGGGAGAGCGGCTGAAATACGCGGAGGTGCTTGAGCAGCGGCAGCACCTTGATCTCCAGGCGCAGACGAAGATGGAAATTCGCGAAGAGCGGCTCAGGAAGTCTTTTGCGGCCGTAGACGTGCTCGCTGAGGTGTTTGCCCGCGCAAATCCCGATGTCGTCGTCATCTTCGGCAACGATCAGTCAGAAATGTTCCTGGACGATATCAAACCAGCGTTCACGATCATGGGTTGTCCGGAATTCGAGAATATGCCGCGCACCGAAGAGCAAATTTCGCGTCTGCCGCCGGGCATTGCGCTGGCGGACCCCGGGCATTTGCCAGATCATGATCGCCAGGTCTTTCCCGGTCATCCCGACCTCGCCCGGCATATCGCGGAGCATGCAATCAGGAAAGAATTCGATGTGTCGTATTCAAACCGCCAGTTCCATCCTGATCCGGGCAGGGCACAAACAAGCGGCATGCCGCACTCCTACGGTTTTATCTACAAACAAATATTCCGTACTCACGTTAAGCCGCACGTGCCCGTTGACACGAATACCTTTTTTCCACCGAATCAGCCGCTCGCGCCCAGGTGCTATGCACTAGGCAAGGTTGTTGGTGAAGCCATTCGGGAATGGGACCGGGATCTTAATGTGTGCGTTATTGCCACCGGAGGTCTGAGTCACTTTGTCGTTGACGAAGACTTCGATCACGACATCATGGAGGCGATGGAACGTAACGACTTTGAGCATTTGTTGCGTTATAGCGAAGGTTACTACCAGGCCGGATCTTCGGAGATTAAATCCTGGATTGCTGCGGGTGGCGCCATGCAGGATTCCGGACTTGTCGGGCACATCGTTGATTACCATGCGCTCTATCGGACGCCGGCAGGCACCGGGAGCTCAACAGCATTCATGTACTGGCAGTAGCGGTACTTCGATAGTCCTTGCGCTCGCTGCAGTCGCGGACTACTGAAAGTCCGGGTGAAACTGGAGATGACATTCCTCGCACGGCGGATAGAGCACTTCGCCCGCCGTGTACATCGCTTCAAGGTCTTTGTTCACAGCTGCTGTTTTGGCATCGAAGCCGGCACCGATCAGTCGGTCCGCGAATGCCTGCCATTCGGCACTGGCCGACCACGTGTTGTCATCGGGACCTGTACCGCCGACTTTTATCGTTTGGCCGGCATTGATGACAACATCGGCGGCATCGATAAAAACCTGCCATTCATCATCCGATTGCGGGTCCTCGATTCCCCACAGGGTATTGGTCGCCGGGGTGACGACTGTCTCCATCAGCTCATTGACGCTCATGGTCGGAACGGGCGCCGCCTCGCCGTCGGTCCGCCCTGTGATTGCTGTTGCGAATATGACCAATAAAGCAGTAGCAAGAATTATTCTGAGCATCAGAAACCCCTCCGGTTCGGATGACGGATAAATACACGTCGTTTATAGCCTGTACGGGATGGTTTTCGTGATTCGGACATATACTTATACCCGAGAGGAACCTCATTGCATCTGCGTTTTTGCTGGCTCGCAGAGCGAATCAATTCAACGACAACTGCACCCAATCGAGTTACAATTTTTTCACGCACTCAATGCTAAATAAAAATCTAACTAAAACCGCATTGCGACGGTGAGCAACAGGACGACGGTGGACTACTCGGAAATCCTTGATCGACTTGCGGCGCTGGATACTTGCGCCATATCAGATGCGCTTGACAGCCTGGGTGTCTCCGGCACCGTTGACGGGATTGTGCGCCGATCAACCAGGGAGAGAGTCGCCGGTCGTGTTCGGACGATGAAAGTTGGCGTCGGGCCGGCACCTGAAAAGTCGAAGACACACCTGGGCTCCCGTTCTATCGCAGAAGCAAATGAAACAGACGTGATTGTTGTTGAACAAAAAACCGGTATTAACGCGGCGTGCTGGGGAGGTGTGCTGGCACATGCCGCGAAGTTGAAAAGGGTCAGGGGCATAATCATCGAAGGTGCTGCCCGGGATGTTGATGAAATAAGAGAAGTCGGGATTCCCGTTTTTTCCCGGGGTGTTTCGACGAAGTCAGCACGAGGCCGGATTCACGAAGCCGAAGTAAATGTTGAAATTCAAGTAGGCGACGTGGTTGTGAAGCCCGGCGATCTTGTAGTGGCCGATGGGACAGGTGTTGTGTTTATTCCTGCCGCGATCGCGGAAGAGACCATTAGTAAAGCGGAATTAATATCAGCGACTGAGAATTCGATGATCGATGCTATCCACGAAGGGAAGCCTGTGACGGAGGTTCTGGGCAGGCAATACGAAACAATGCTGGAAGATGAAAAGTCGAAATAGGCAGAAAAATATTCGCGGGTAACGAACCGCAACGGCAAGTTGAAGGAGAGTGCCATGTTTGAATGGCTTGAAGGTACGAAAGTCTCGATGTGGGTTGGCGAGTCGCTGTGGGGCTACCCGATTATGTTGGGACTGCACGCAGTGGGTCTGGCTATCGTTGTCGGAATTTTTGTTATGCGGGATTTGCGGCTCATCGGTTTTTTTGAGGGTATCAGTTATGAATCTCTGGATAGCCTGAGGAAACTTGCCTGGACCGGTTTCGTCATCAATGCCACTTCCGGGTGTTTCCTGTTCACATCGCAAGCGACGACATTTGCCAGTAGCACACCATTTCTGCTCAAGATCTCAATGATCTTCCTGGCCGCAATTTGCGCGGCGGTGATTCAGAACAAGATGCGTGATGAGGCGCCCCAGTGGGATAGCTCAGGTGCAGTGATCGGTTCGGTTCGTGCGATTGCTATGGTTTCGATCGCACTCTGGACAGGCGCGATTATTGCCGGTCGCCTGACCGCCTACCTTTAGAGATCGGGGAGAGAGAAATGGAAGGTTTTGTACAAGCAGTAGAAGGTAGTGCGATCAACCAGTGGGTCATAGGAACGGCGTGGGGTTGGCCGATCATGGAGATCATCCACTTCATCGGACTGTCATTGTTGCTCGGCTCGCTCCTGGTGATTGATTTGCGCATGGCGGGCTTCTTTCGGCAATTAAATATCGTGGCAACGCACAAGTTGTTGCCCTGGACGTTCGTTGGATTCGGAATGAACCTGGTCACCGGGTTTCTTTTCCTCATGGGAGATCCGGCGCGCTACACAGCGAACATCGGCTTCTGGTGGAAGATGTTCCTCGTTGCTGTCGCGGGCCTCAACGCACTGTGGTTCTGGGTCAAGATCAATCCGGTTATGAAAACCTGGGAGCCGCATGCGGATACTCCACTGGTTGCCAAGACTATCGCCTGGGTGTCGCTCGGTTCCTGGTTTGGCGTTTTGCTCCTGGGACGGCTCATTCCATACATCGGCACCGGCTAGGAGAGACCAGGCCCGGCAAGTGAAACCGGGCCAGACTGCTCGGTGGTTTCCCGTTAAGCTTCGGCCATGACGACTGATAGCTACTCGGCGTTGTCCAGCAAAAACTTCCGGACCTTTCTGTACGGAAATATCTTCTCCGTGCTCGGTGTCTGGATCCAGCGCCTGGCGCTCGGCTGGCACGCCTGGCAACTGAGCGAATCCAGTCTTGTTGTAGGTCTGGTTGCCGCGGCACAGTTCCTGCCGCTCATACTTCTTACGCCATTCTTCGGCGTTCTGGTCGATCGGGTAAACACCCGGAGCGCCGCCATCGTCATGCACGCCGTTTTGGCTGCTATAGCCACAATCCTCGGCATACTGACATACACCGGCCACATGACGGCGGAGTGGCTGCTTTTCCTGGCGTTCATGCACGGTCTTGCAAATAGCGCCTATTCACCTGTGCGGCTGGCGTTGATTCCGGATCTCGTAAACAAGAAGAAATTTCCAAGTGCCGTCGCCGTCTCATCGATCGTCTTCAATGTTTCACGATTTGTCGGGCCAGGTATTGCCGGTGCTGTTGTCGCTTTGTATGGCCTTGGGTCGGCCTACATGATTAATGCAGTGACCTATCTGCCGGTCATATATGTGCTCTCAATTATTCGCATCGATGAGCATGAGATTCATGCCGCCAATAAGAAGCCATACTTCGATCAACTCATTGAGGGTCTTCGTTATACAAGAGATCATGCGCCGATCAGGCAGATCATCCTTCTTGCCGGCGTTAGCAACTTTTTTGGCCGTGGCATTCTTGAATTGATGCCGGCGTTTGCTGCGCTGATTTTTGACGGAGGTAGTGGCGTTCTCGCCGCTCTGATGTCGGCAGCCGGAGTTGGAGCCATACTGGCAAGCCTGTTGTTTTCTTCTCGCTCATTTCAGCCGCATCTGCATGGACTTGTGGTAATTGGTGCTCTTGGAGTTGGCGTTTCGATCATACTGTTCGCTTATGTCGGGAACCTGACAATGGGAGTAATCGTTGTTGCACTCCTTGGGCTATTCGCGAGTCTCGTTTCGATCGGTTCTCAAACTGAAGTGCAGATTCACGTCGAGAATCGCCTGCGGGGGAGAGTGATGAGTCTCTGGACACTGACCATTATGGGTGGGCCTGCTGTAGGAAGTGTTGTGGCCGGCTGGCTCGCTGAGGACATCGGCTCGACTTATACCTCGCTCGCATTTGCCGTCAGCTGTTTGTTGCTGGTGTTATGGGTAGGCATCAAAAAACCCAATTCGCCCGCAGAGGTCAAAGAATAATCTTGGGTGGGTGCGGAAAAAAGCCTCAATCAGCGTGGGCGATTCCGCAGGCAATCCCGAGCTCCATTGCGACGCTGTAAAAGTCGTTTACCGGAGCTGATCCGCCAGCCGCTTTGTGTGCAGCTGCCGCGGCAATCCACGTATGCAACTCCATTGACCCAATGCCGGCCTCCCTGACAAGCTCCTGCTGATCCCAGTGGTCAAACTCCTCCAGCCTGTTGTCACAGAAGATCTCGAGAAATCGCTCATCGGCTTCCTGATTGAGCTTCATGTCTTTGGCCGTTCTTTCGCCGCGAACAATCATTTCTGCCCCCTCATGATGCATATGCTCAAGCATCTCAATCCACTGCTCGGGCGACAACGACTCGGGATAATCGCCTCCTGATAGCTGCCATGCAGTCACTTCCGGCGTGCCGTCACCGAGTTCCGGATAGTAACGCCGTGGATTGTGTGACATGCCGCCTGAGGCCAGAAACAGAACTCTTTTACCGCTGGATGCGGCGAACTTTCCGATTGCCTCACCTAACAGCCTTGTGCGCCGGAACGGTACAAAGGGTTCCGCGATTGCATTGATAAATATCGGTATGGTCGGTTTTGCATTCAGGCTGCCGAGCATGTTGTTAATGGTCTGCGAAAAAGCATGATCAATAGTCATGTCCGTAGACACCGCAGGATCGATGTCGCTGTTGCGCAGATGATGCACCAGGTCCGTCGCAATGTCGGCGGGGACGTCCAGCTCCCCGGCAAAACCTCCGATATCGCCAACAGCGTTCGCCTTCAGGCCGACACAAAATGCCGGCATCAGCTTCAGGAAGAACCCATTGAAGTGATCGGCTCCGAAAGCAATCACCAGGTCGGCATCAAATTCCTGCGCCGCTTGTTCGCGTGCGGCAAACGCATTTTGCATGTCATCCCAGTCATCAGGTTCTTTCGCGTAGCAATAGAGTAATGGACTGTGCGATGCACAGATCATGGAGGTTGTCATTTTTTCTCACTCTCCTCGAGTCGCCACTGACCGATCGGCTTGTCCTCGATCTCAACCGGATTGCTCAATGTGCCGAGGCCACTAATTGATACTTCTACCGGGCCCGGCACGTGCTGAAAGTTTGCGTGATGGATCGATTTTCGATCTTTGGACGGCTTGAATGCGGTGCCGCAACTAACCACATCGCCAGGTTCAAGAGTCAGGTACTGGCTGATATAACTGATTAACTCTGCGACCTTGTAATTATAGTAACGAGTGCTGTCTTCAGCGATTGTTTCGCCGCCAATACTGCAATGCACGTCGAGGTTATCGGGATCGGCGATTTCATCAGCTGTAACGAGAACCGGTCCCATACAGCCGAAAGTATCGGCGCCCTTGTATCGCGCAGCGTAGGAAAGGTGCTGCTCGCGCCTGGATAATTTCTCCGGGTTGTCGGGATCGGCGTACAACGCCCAGTAGTGGAACATGTCGCCGGCCCGCATGCCATTGCCGGTTATGTCGTTGAATATGGTGTAGCCAAAGATGCAGTCGTGAGCATCCGCCGCATCGATGCCCCTTGTTTCCCGACCAATAATGATGGCGAGCTCGGGTTCCGGATGAACGCTGCCATAGTATGGCCTGATACGAATCGGTTGATTATGTCCGACCAGGCAGGACGACGGCTTGAGGAAAAACGCCGGATGATCCGGTGCGCTGATCTTCCTTTCGTTACTGGCAGAATTGTTCATCGCCACGCCACATATCTTGCCGGGACGGGAAACCGGAGGAAGCCATTCGATGTCGTCAAAATGTGTCAGCCGGTTACCGTCAGAACTATTCGCGGCCTCATTGATATATTCAGCGGCGATTGGTCCCATGCCGATCAGCTCGATCATCGATATACCGCCGGCGATTTCGATCAGCGTTTCGCCGTCACAGATCACACCGATTCGTTCTTTGCCATTTTTCCTGAAACTTGCGAGCCTCATTCTTTGTTCTCCCGTTTGCCGGGCCAGATCATTCGCGCAAAAGTGTCGTCCGAATGGAACATCAGGTGTTTCAATGCGCCGCCGATATGGAGCATGACGAGTACTAGCAGCAACAACGCAGAATTGGAATGTACGAACCAGGCAAGATCGCGAAGGGATTCCGACTCAGGGACCGGGCCGGGAATTGCAAACAGGCTGAAAACTCCCACAGGATAGCCGCCTGCCCAGACCATCACAGGTCCCGATACAAGCATCAGTAGCAGGGCAATCAGCATTGCGTAGTGGGCAGTCTTGGCAATACGATGAATAAAAAGTGTCTGGCCCCGCACATGCGGATGGCCCGCGCGGACACGCCAGATGATGCGCGCCAGGACAATGAGCCAGACGCTTGCTGCGATTGAGACGTGTAAAGACCGCTGTGCATCAATTTCCAGGGTCGATGATGCAAAGATGCTTTTGCCCAGGAACCAGAGCGCGATAATGGCAATCGCAGTCACCCAGTGCAGAAGTATCGAGATCCAGCCATAGACTGAAGCATCGTCGAGCAGATTTGATTCTTGTTGCTGCAATTCCTGGATTCCGGAGGGTGAGGCGTCGTAGTGGCTGCAAATCGAGGCTCATTTCATCACAGGCTCTTGCGGTTTTCGACTGCTTGTTTCGCCGGGCGATACCAGAAATGTGGGAGCAACCGGGACCGGGTTAGAATAACTACCTAAGATTATCCAGCAGATCACATAACTAACTATGAAGTTTCCAAGTATACGTTTGTTAACAAGGGTCGGATTGGCGGCGGCAATGCTGCTGATTGCCGGGTTCGTGATGGCGCACGGGGTGGCGGACAGGGATGCTATGTTCCTTGAGCAGAATCCGGGCCGCGCGTTGCTTGCGTTTATGTACCTGGGTGCCAAGCATATGTTTACCGGCTATGACCACCTACTGTACCTGGCAGGCGTCATCTTCTTTCTCTATCAGACCAGGGATATCGCGCTTTACGTTACGTTGTTCGCCGTTGGCCACAGTGTGACCTTGCTCGCCGGTGTGCTTGGCGAAATAAACGTCAATGTCTACATTGTGGATGCGATTATCGGATTGTCGGTTGTATACAAAGCGTTCGAAAACCTGGACGGTTTCCAAAAATTCTTTGGCAGGCAGCCGAACCCGAAGATTGCAGTTTTCTTTTTTGGACTGGCTCACGGATTCGGCCTGGCCACCAAGCTCCAGGCATTGACCTTGTCCAAGGAAGGTCTCATCGCAAATATCATCAGCTTCAACGTGGGCGTCGAACTGGGCCAGCTAATGGCGCTCGCGATCCTCTTGATCCTGATCAACACCTGGCGCTCGACGGGCGGTTTTTCCCGTCATGCGACCACCTTTAATTTCACATTGATGTTCGCCGGCTTCCTGCTGACGTACTACCAGATGGCAGGATTTTTCTTCGCCGCCTGAGCGAACCTGGCACCCGTTTAATGGGATCAACCAGCCCATCAATGGATTCGCGGAATACACGACAGAGGCCTGGGGAAGATCTACCGAATTTATCACCACATACTGCCCGGTTGAGCCGACAGAGGTCAGATTTCGCGTCCGGTACACATTCTGATTGTTGGGTCGAGTTACTGATAGGAGCGCATGATTTCTTCTATGCTCTCGAAGTAACCGTGGACCTCAAGTTCAATTTTGACGGGGCCTTCCTCGATATTCATCCAGTACCAGCCGTGATTGCCCTCAAACGGCGCCACCAGTGATCCGGTGGCCGACGGGTCTTCGCTTTCGTGGTAGCGGATCCAGTACATCTCGGGGTATTGATCGACCTGGTGGGGATCGGCGTGGAAGTCAGTGTAGACAGTTTCTCCCTCGATGAGCCGCCAGGAATAGACCAGCGCATCGCCCTGTTTCATCGATGCTTTGACTTCGACCTGTTCCAGGTCGTCGAGCGCAATCACCATTTTTTCCGACCGGAACGGACGATCGTGCGTTCGGGAGAACGGATCGCCCAGTGTTTCCGGTTCATAGAAATCGAAATCCTCTTCTGCCGGTGCGTCTGGAAAAACGCCCTGCACGATTCGCGGTTCCACGTCGATTTCCGGCGCCTCTGCGCCCGCCAGCTGCGTCAGCCCGATCTTTTCGCCCAATCCCGTTGGATCGATGCCGTACTCCGCCGGCAGGATAAACAACACAGTTACAACGCCGGCGCCAACCAGTGTCCACAGGGCCCCTTTGGCGATCGTATCTCGCGACGGACCTGAGGGTAATCCAGTGTTCTCGGGGTCACTCATTTCGTAACATTCCTTAACAGTAAACGGTCAGTTTGGTCAGTATCATAATACGCAGAAGTTACAGGTATCACGATTCAATGTTGAAGTCGGTTTCATTAAGCGTAATAGCAGGAGCTCTGCTCATTCTTACGAGCCATGCGGTCGCGCAGGAAACCTCGATGGAGGAGAAGCGATTCCGGGTGAATCGCATCGCTACGGCACCGGTAATCGATGGGAGAATCGGCGACAGCGAGTGGGCGGGAGCTGCCCGGGTCAGCGATCTGCACGAAGTCGAACCGGTCGAATTTACCTCGCCATCCGAGCGGACGGTCTGGTATTTCGCATACGACGATAAGGCGCTCTATGTCGCCGCCCACGCCTACGATAGTGAACCGGACGAAATTGTTGCGCGGACGTTAAGGCAGGGCGGAAATCTTGGTTCCGACGACACGCTCAGCATCCTGATCGACCCTTTCAACAACAAGCGCAGCGGTTACTCATTCACGCTGAATCCGAACGGTGTGCGGGCAGAGGCAATTTATGCGACTGCTACCAGGCCCTCTGACGAGTGGGACGGCATCTGGCGCGGCGCCGCAACTAAAGTGGATGACGGCTGGACCATGGAGATGGCCATTCCGTTCAACACGGTAACGTTCGATCCGGATAGTGATACCTGGGGTATCAATTTCTGGAGAAGGATTGCGCGTAAAGCAGAGCGGGTCGGCTGGGATTCACGCAACGGACAGATGAATCCGACAGTCTCCGGCGAAGTATTCGGTTTTGAAGAGCTTAGCCAGGGGGTGGGGCTGGATCTGATACCTTCCGCAAGCTCTACTTACCAAAACGATCGTGAGCTCGGCACGACAGACACCGAACTGAGACCTTCGCTGGATATCAGTTACAAACTGACGCCTTCGATTAACGGATTGCTAACGATTAATACGGATTTTGCGGCGACCGAAGTCGACGGGCGGCAACTCGGGCTACAACGATTTAGCCTGTTCTTTCCTGAGAAGCGGGCATTCTTTCTCACTGACTTCGATATTTTCCAGTTCGGTGGCGTCCCATCCGGAGGTGGCGGCTTTAGAAATCGCACAACGGGCATGCGGTCGGGCAATAATGGCCTCGCGTTTTTCTCCCGACGTATCGGATTAACCGGCGACAACGCACCTGTCGACGTCATTGCAGGCGCAAAAGTCAGTGGACGGATTGGCGACTATGATTTCGGCACGCTCTACATACTTCAGGACGAATATGTAAACGAAGATGATGAAGCCATTGATCGATCCGATCTGATGGTTACGCGAGTCTCCACAGGCGTGCTGGAGGAATCAGCTGTTGGCGCGATTCTGACTTATGGAGACCCGGGTTCGAACCAGACCAGCTCCCTGGTTGGAGCAGACTTTCTGTATCGCAACACCCGGCTTGGTACGAATCGATCCATGCAGGGCAATTTCTGGATTCAGAAATCGGACAATGAAGGTGTAAGCGGAGATGATCTCGCCTGGAGTGCAACGCTCGGATTTCCGTCCCGGCTGGGATGGGAGGGAGGCTTGCAGATACATGAGGTCGAGGAGAATTTCGACCCTGCACTGGGTTTCGCGAACCGCACCAACGTCAGGATGTACGGTGGCGAGCTGGGATACAGGATGAATCGCGAGGAGGGCAGCTTCATTCGTGAAATCAGTCACGGTCTGGAAATTGCTCACTGGGAATATCTGGACACCGGTTTTATCCAGACCCAAATGATACAGGGGGACTTTTTCAGCATCCGCTCGAGGGAGGGTGATTTCGCTCGCATAGATATCCGGGCTCAAAAAGAAGGCCTGCTGCCCGGGGAACAACCGCTCGAACGACTTGATATCTTTATACCGCCTGGAGAGTATTCCTTTGAGCGCTGGGGCACCTTCATCCGATCGGCAAGCCACCGCAAATGGTCATTTCAGTTTCGCATTGACGATGGCGGCTATTTTAACGGTGATCTATTTCATGTTCGGCCGGAGATTGACTGGACGCCGAATGAGCACGTTTCGTTTTCATTGCAGTATGACTACAACGACTATGACTTCCCTGGGAACCAGTCTGCGATCACCAGGCAGATCACCTTTGAGAACGAAATTTCTTTTAATGCAAAATGGTCTCTTGTGACGCTGGCCCAATATGACAACATTTCGGATAACATAGGCATCAACAGTCGCCTGCGCCTCAATCTTTCGGCCGGTCAGGACGTGTGGTTCGTCATCAATCACAACATGGTACGTGACGTGACGGTGGATGACCGTTTCCACAGTACAGAGTCCGTCGCCGTCGCGAAAATTCGTTATACCTTACGTTACTAAATGAACGAAATCGATTCATGCGGACTAAGGATCCGAATCACGCTGCCAGATTATCTGTTTGCCGGAAGCGAGGGTAGCGTTTCTGAAATAGATACTTCGTTTGTCATGCCCGAGCCAGCCGCCGACAGTAATTGAATCGCCGATCACGAATTCGGTCATGGAGAATCCCATCCTGGCGCCAAAGTGGCGGATGGTTTCGAGTGCATTCATCTCCACCCGCCAGGTCTCCAGGTCGCCATTCGCATTGATGGTTTCGACCACCAGCCAGGAGTGTGGATTTACCCATTGGACAGTCTTAATCACCCCCGAGATCGTGTGGTTTGAACCAGTATCGAATTTTGCTGGAACGGAGTGATGACTCTGTACGGTGCTCGACAACATGACGGCCACCAGCGCCAATACGACGTCTCGCCTGAAAATATTCATCGCACGATACTCACGCAAACATTATCTACTTGTACTGTTAAGATTGGCAAAGCGACCTGGCAAATCGTGAACGGGGGAATGGATGGCGGTCAATAATGCCGTTTTTTTAAAAGAATTCAGGCAGAACTGGCGAATACTGTTCGTTGCTTTCGTTTGTCTCCTGGTGGCCTTCAGCGCCCCTGCGTTTGCCTTGCCCTTTCTCTTCAGCTCCGTCATCGACGAGTATGGCTGGACCCGGGAGCAGGCCACTTTTCTTGCTTCCGCTAAATACTTTACCGGGTCCATTATCGCTATCGTTATCGGTCGGTTTATCGATGTCATTGGTGTGCGCAATGTACTGATCGGTGTAACGACAATCGGCGGCCTGGCCCTGGTCAGTTTTCTTTGGGTTTCAAACCTCACTCACTACTACCTCGCCGGTGTCATGCTCGGAATCGCCAGCCCTGGCACGATCGTTGCGATCAAGGTGCTCATTTCCCGGACTTTTCACGCATCACAGGGCACCGCAATGGGAATCGCGATGCTTGGGACCAGTGTAGGGGGCATCATTGTGCCGCTGACTATCACGCTGTTGATATCTGCCTATGGCTGGCGGACGGCAACTGCGCTAATGAGCGCCGGTGTCTGGCTGCTTGCGCTTCCGCTGCTGATTTTCTTTTTGACCGACAAGTCATTTGAAAGTGCTGACAATCAGGACGGCCACATCGAACACAAGTCGTCCGTATTAACCTGGGATATTGCGAAGGAGTTTATGGGGCAGAGTCGCTTCTGGCTCATCGCCGCCGCTGTCTTTTCTGCGGCCTTCGTCGATCAGGCCATGATCCAGCACCAGGTCCTTTATTTTGAAGTCGATCTCGGTCTCGACAAACTTTACGTGGCCGCCGGGATTGGTGCCATGGGTGCCGTCGCATTCTTCAGCCGGCCGATGGTTGGCGGTATTTTTGACAAGCTGTCTACCAAGGGCGTGTCACTAACATACCTGGCCCTGACAGCATCCTGCCTGGTGGCGCTTGTTGCCGTAAGTCCGGTACTTTTTGGTGTTTACGTCGTATTGAGGGCGATTGCACATTCTTCGGTGTTGCTGGATACAGTTGTGCTTGCGAAGCATACGTTTGGCCTCGCCCAGATCGGAATCCTGCTTGGTGTTTACACCGCATTCGTGAACCTTGGCTTCGCTTTCGGTCCCTGGTTTGTGGGTTACATGTTTGATTCAACCGGATCCTATGTATTGCCTTTCCTGATCTGTGCCGGTATTGGGGTTTTCGCCGCCGCAGTGCTGCTGCCTATCCGGCCAGATTATTGGCTCGACATGCGCAAGCGAATTCGCCCGGGCGCGCCTGCCGAGCCGAAATAGCCTGCCTTTATTCGGCTCGGTCCGTTAGTATTCCTGCAACAAGAACAAGGGTGGAGCCCCGATGGCCAACATTATGTCCCGCGTAGGACCAGGCATCATGCTTGCCGCAACAGCGGTTGGCGTATCCCACCTCGTGTATTCCACGCAGGCTGGCGGTAATTATGGTTTTTCACTGTCGGCCCTGATTGTTCTTATTGTTCTCCTGAAGTATCCGGCATTTCGCTTCGCAGTCGACTATGCCAGCGCCACAGGCCACAGCCTGGTGACGGGCTATTCGAAAATAAGCCGCCTGGCACTTGCGTGGCTGGCCGTCGGGTTTTTCGTCGATATGTTCATTGCTACCGGCGCCGTTGCGCTGGTCACTGCAGGTTTGATGATCAGTGTTTTCAAGCTGCCATTTTCAGGGCCGCAGGTTGCCGTTGGGTTGATGGTGATCTCCGCCGCCGTCTTGTTAAACGGCCAGTACTCCAAAGCGGAAAGGATTGTGAAGATACTGGTCCTGGTATTTTCAGTGCTCGCAATCATCGCGACAATATTTTCCCTGCCATTGCTCGGTAGTGAAGATCGCGGGCTTTTCGCGTCATTAACTCCGGATCGGTCGCTGGCCTTGTTTGTTATTGCAATGGCAGGCTGGATGCCGATGCCGACAAATGGCGCAATCATGTACTCGAAGTGGATCTGCGAAAAACGCAAAGCGGTTGGCGACAGCTTCGATCACCGAGGCGCAATGACCGACTTCAAGGTGGGCTATGGCCTGACGCTCTTACTGGCTCTGTGTTTCCTGACTATGGGTACTGCGGTTCTTTTTGAAACCGGTCGAGATGTACCGGCCAGTGCAGCAGGTTTTGCCGCCGAATTGTTTGGCATTTTTACTACCGTAATCGGTAATTGGGTGTACCCAATCATTGCTGTTGCCGGGGTTGCCGTTATCTGGTCTACCCAGATCGCGTTAATGGATGCAGCTCCGCGTGTATCCGCCCGACTTTTCAGCGTGATCAAAGGTGAGCCAGATGATGCACCATCACGCTATACGACATTCTTAATCATCCAGGTCATTGGTGTCACAATAATGGTCCTGTTTCTGATGGGTGGCTTTACAAAGTTCCTCTACTTCGCAACCAGCATGGGTTTTGTGGCAAGTCCTGCGATTGCGTATTACAACTATCGTGCGGTGACATCAGCCGATGTCGCTGCGGAATTCAGACCGGAACGGTCAATGGTGATCTGGAGTTGGACGGGTATTATCGTCCTTACTGCATTCGCACTGGCCTTTCTCTGGTCCAGCCTGGGATAGAAAATCTTGAGTGAAAAAATGACCGGCGGCGAAGCAATGATTCGCGCCGCAAAAGCGAACGGCACCGATACAATCTTTGGATTGCCAGGTGCGCAGATTTACCCGATGTTCGATGCGATCTACCGCGATCCGGACATTAAGTCGATTATCAGCCGGCATGAGCAGGGTGCTGCATACATGGCCTACGGTTATGCCAAGGCTACCGGTCGGCCCGGTGTGTTTTCTGTCGTGCCGGGTCCCGGCATCCTGAACGCAAGCGCCGCGCTTTGCACAGCGGACGGCGGCAATCAGCCTGTCGTATGCCTGACCGGACAGATTATGTCAGCGTTCCTGGGCAAGGGTCGTGGACACCTTCATGAACTGGCTGACCAGCAGGCAACACTCCGGACCATTATCAAACACGCAGATCATATTGCCGACCCGACAAATACGTATGCACAGGTCAATGAGGCGTTTCGCCAGGCGCAGAGCGGACGTCCGGGACCCGCATCGGTGGAGATGTGCTGGGACACGATGGCTCGGGAATGGGATGTTGATGTCGGCCCGGGTATTTCCCAAATCGACAAACCGGAAGTCGATTTGGACGCCGTCAAAGATGCCGCAAAGCTCGTTGCCGGTTCGAAGAACATCATGATTATGTGTGGCGGTGGTGCGCAGCATGCGAGCGAGGAAGTCCGGGCACTTGCGGAAATGCTGGGTGCATCTGTCACGGCATTTCGCAGTGGCCGCGGCGTGGTGGCCGAGGATCACGAATGCGGGGTTTCGACGGCAGCAGCACGATTGCTGTGGGACGACACTGATCTTTTGATCGGTATTGGTTCAAGACTCGAACTACAGTTCATGCGCTGGGGATCGATGGATCACTACTATGACCGACCGCCGGAAGGCAGCCCGAAAGTCATTCGTATTGATATTGATCCGACCGAGATGACGCGTTTCCAGCCGGATGTCGGGGTCGTCGCGGACTCGGTCGACGGGATACGTGCATTGATCGAGGAAATTGAAAAACAAGGTCACAATGCCGGCGACCTGGAGCGCATAGCCGACGCGAAGGCCCGGGCGCGAAAGAACATCGAAGAGATCCAGCCGCAATTGAGCTACCTCGACAGAATTCGCGAGTTGTTACCGCGGGATGGTTATTTCGTCGAGGAGCTGTGCCAGGTCGGGTTTACTTCAAACTTCGGCTTCGAGGTGTATCAGCCGCGTACCTATGTCTCGACCGGCTACCAGGGCACGCTTGGCTTTGGTTTTCCGACGGCCATCGGTGTCAAAGCGGCAATGCCTGATCGGGCGGTGGTTTCCATCACCGGTGATGGCGGATTCCTGTTTGGTATGCCGGAGCTGGCGAGCGCTGTGCAACAGAAGATCGGTGTCATTACGGTGATCTTCAACAACAGTTCGTATGGCAACGTGCGGCGTGACCAGCAACTTAAATATGACGGTCACCTGATTGGCGCAGATCTCGACAATCCTGACATGCTGAAGCTGGCGGAGTCGTTCGGCGCTGATGGCTACAGAGTTGCATCACCTGAAGAGCTGAAACCTGTTCTGGAAAAAGCGATTGATAATGACCGCCCGGCCGTTATCGACGTTACCTTGGAGCGTGGTTCGGAAACCAGCCCCTGGAAATACATCATGGGCTAAAACGGATCCTTTCGGTCACCAGTTTCGCATAGCGAGAATTTCAGCCGCCCACCGACTCAGAGGTCGTTCATAACGGTTAAAATGCCTGCAAATGGAGGACGACCAGTGATTCGGATCATGCCCAGATTTATAACCCTTGCCATTGCGCTCGCATTCGTGGGACCTCTCGAAGTTGCGGCGCATCATTCCGCCGTCGCATTTGACAAAGAAAACTCAATCACCGTATCCGGGATTGTGACGCGCTTCGTATGGCGCAATCCGCACATGGCGATCAACATGGAAGTGACCGACGAATCCGGAGAGAAAGTCGTCTGGAAAATCGAGGGTCCGGGTACGACAGTACTGAGCAGGCAGGGATTTAACCGACAGTCTATTAACAATGGTGACAAGATCAGTGTCGTTGTTAACCCGATGAAGACCGGAAAGCCGGGCGGACTTCTGCTTGCAATCACGCTCGCGGACGGAACAAAACACGCGACCAGCGAGGACTACTCCGAGGCGCCGTCGCCGGCAGCACAGGCAAGGCGGACCATTCCGTCATTGCTTGATTATGAGCCGCCACCTGCCGACGAAACCTGGCAGAAACGCGAGGCAAAGACCAGGCCGTCAATACTGCCAATGATTGGCAATGATCCGCGGCAGACGGGTCCTGGCGCGCTCGACCCGGAAACCCTGGCAAAAGACTGGCCGGAAGCGCCTTTCGACCTGACCGGCACCTGGGCATTCCGTGGCGAACAGGATTGGGGCACCAACTACGGTGTCTACGAATTCAAGCCACATCCGCAATGGACCGAAAAAGGCCAACAGATTTACGACGAATACCAGGAATATGCGAAGGCTGGAAAGCGTTTTGCAGAACCGACAGCGCAGTGCTATCCGGCCGGCATGCCGCGACTGATGACGCGCTACGGGTCATTGATGATGATGCAGTACCCGACCGCGATTTTCATGGTGTCTCGCCTGAACAACGAGTATCGCGCAGTGTGGCTGGACGGTCGCGATCGTGAACCGGCAGCGAGCAGCGATCCGAACTGGAATGGCGAATCTCTCGGCCACTGGGAAGGCGATACCCTTGTTGTCGAGACCACTGGTTTCACCGACGAGAATCACCTGATTCAGCAAGGCGTGTTTACAGGCAACCAGCTGAAAATTATTGAGCGCATCAAAGTGATCAATGCTGGCAACACCATGGTCACCGAATACATCATGACCGATCCGGAGCATTGGGTTGGCGAATGGCGCCACATCAAATTTCGTGATCGCATGCTGCGTGCGGATGTCAGGGAAGCGACCTGCCTGTCTGCCGACAACGATCTGCTGCCTGGAATGTAAGGCCCTCGAAATAGTTATTGGATAAAAGCGTGCGCAGGTAGACAGATATGAAAATGAGAGCTCACCTTGTTACACAAGTTGCCATTGCAGCATTTGCATTGACTACCGTTTTTCCGGCAAGCGCCCATCACTCACACGCCAGCCTGAATATGAGCGATGTGCGGATTTACAAAGGCCGCGTGAGCAAATACAGCTGGACGATGCCGCACGTCTTTCTAAGGATTGATGCGCCGGATGCGGACGGGAATATTGTTGAGTACACGGTTGAATTGCAGCACCCGCCGGCCATGGCGCGAGTCGGCTGGAGCAGAACAACTTGGAAGCCTGGCGACCGGATCATTTGGGAGGGACCACACGACAAAAACGAAAATCGTCACTACACGGGCCTTAGCTGGGCAGAGAGTGGGGACGGCACTCGTTACACGATGGATAAAAATGCGGTCGCCAACGAAGCAACGCCATCAACAGACTTCACTGGCTTGTGGAAACGTTCGGATGAAGGCGGCTTCAACCCACACTACAAACCGCCAGTGGGCTGGCCTTTGTCAGCCAAAGGCCAGGAACTCGTCGATAATTTTCATGAAGATCAGAATCCAATGGTGAGTTGCGGAAATCCCGGACCGCCGAAGTCGATGATTGTGCCTTACCCCATGATGTTGACGCGACCGGACGAAAATACCGTCCTGATCGAACGGGAATTGATGCAGGAAATCAGGGTGGTCCATCTTGACGGCAAAGGTGAGCCCGGCGAGCCGTCGGCCAACGGGTTTTCGGTCGGAAGATTCGAAGGCGATACGCTGATCGTGGAGACAAACAACTTTATTGCGGACAAATGGGGTATGCATACCGGTATAGATTCGAGTGATCAGAAGCAACTGGTCGAGCGCTTCACAATGTCCGAAGATGGAATGTACCTGCACGCTGAAATCACGGTCACAGATCCCGTGTATCTTTCAAAGCCGCACACATTCACTCATCGTTGGACGAAGCTCGCGGATCGGGAAGTCATTCAGGCTCCCTGCACGATGGAAGCGGCGCAGCTCTACCTCGAGAGCACGCCCAAGTAGCAGCTTATTCGCAGGACTGTTTTTCCTGTTCCCACCATCGGGACAGCACCCTGTTGTAGTCTTCGATGTAGCTGTCGCCGCTTTCGATGCCGGCGCGTTGTGCAGCGTTAAGGTCATCAACGCTAACTACGATCGTAAAATCTTCACGAGTCGTGTGGCATTCGAGCAAATCGTCGACGCCCGGAAATTCAGTCGATCCACCTGATTGCAACCCGATCAGGCGCGGATGCCCGTCCGCGTACTCACGCGCAATGCGGGTCAGATGATCATCTTCCCTGATCCACCCTGTGACCTGATCGACCGGAGACAGTGACTGGTTTGTCGAAGGAAAACCGGCAGGAATTGTCTCCGGGTTTAAAGCCATCTTGTCCATTTTCAGGATATCTTTCGGCCAGATGTAATTTCCCCGGCGCATCATGACGACCGTTCCATCCGCGTAGTGCAGTTGATGTCCGCGCAGCGTTCTTGCCTTGAACTTGTCGGGCCAGCCAACAACGGTAATTGTGTCGCCCCGTTTCAGGTTTCGGAGTTCGTCCGCAAACCCAAGGCGTTCGGCGTCACGCGGATCTTCAGTCGACAATGTCCATTTTTCAGTGTCGCCGTCTTCATTCTCGACATCGATGCGGTAGATGCTGTGAGGGTAGCCGAAGCGCGCACTGGTGACAGTGCCGGTAATTTTGACTTCGACTTTGCCGTCGTAGTTCAGAACCGAATGATGAGCTTCAGCTGGCGTTAAAAGAATTAACGCCAACAATGCAGGAAAAATCCTGATTGTGAACATGCTGCCTCCTTAGAAGCGTCGTTTCGAACGCTCGAAATACATGTCGAGCCGATTCTCGTTATACATTTGTCGATAAAATGAATCGGGATCGCATTCGTAGGGGTAGATCTCCGTATCCGGGTCCCTGGTCCACGCACGTCGCCGAATCGGCGGGCGCTCGTAATTTTCGGGGTCGTGCAGCGTGATCACAGCGTTAAGTCTCTGGCCGTCTTCGCTGAGTGAATACACTTCTTCGAGTCTGGCGTTTTCTGACACGGGCTCGCCGCGGAAGTCCCTCACATTTGGCACAAGATGCGTCGTTTCGACGACCAGCTGGCTGTCTTCCCAGCGTCCGGTTGAGTATCCCATGCCGGATCCGGGATAGAACTCGGGCGCTTCGCTATCGTCCAGGAAAATTCGCCGCACCTCGCTATCGACTTCGTAAAGAAACGTCAGGCGATTTTCGCTCTCGAGAACTTCGAATGGGTATCCACCCCAGGCGACCATGGCGACGATACCCGGTGATATGCACCGAACATTAGGCTGGTCGTAATGCATAAGGTATCCGTCATGCCAGCTTTTCGCAGCAGGCGTCAGGTCCATCGAATACTTGCGCATATCGACGCCCGCGGCCGGTTTCCAGATGCCACTTAAGTCGACGGGGGCGGGCTTGGTTGGCCGCGCTTCGGGGGTATACCGGGTGGCGCTCCAGGTGCCCGGTGAGAAGGACACCTCCGCTTCGCTTTCGACAGTGTAAGAACCGGAAAGTTTTCCGCCCTCCAGGTGGCCATCGAGTTTCAGGACAAAAACGAAGCCGCGTATATCGCGTGAATCGATGTCGACCGTAATGCTGTCGCCGTCGATGTGAACGGGGGCCGGACCGCCTTCTACGAAAGCCTCCCAGTTGTCACCATTTGGTTCGACTTCGAGGAGGCCGATGATGGGCGCGCCTGTTGGTACGATTTCCAGCATCCAGTCGCCTTCCATAGCCGGATTGGCGACAACAGGACCTGCACAAAAAGCCAGTAGAATAATTGCTGTATTGATTCGCATGGCTTAGTACTCCGAACCGAGGCGGGTGCCGTCTTCGAGTTCGACGTAGATCCACGACATCAGCTTGCGACCGTCCCGCCCAAGATGACCATGGACCGTGATGCGGTCGCCTTCCTGGATGGTCTTGGGCGTCCAGCCGCGTCGCACCAGGATCGTCGGGCTGCTGCCGCGCACATCCCAGGATTCCGGCTCACCGTCATCGTTGGTAATGTCGATGTAGTAGCGAACATGCGGGTTCTTGAACCAGACTTCGGTAACTGTACCTTCGATTGTGCGCGTCTGGTCTTCAAGGAATTCTGCGGCGAATGAGTGATGCGCATACGCTGCGGCGCCTGCTGCCAGTGCCATGACGACAACCGTTAATCGGATAAAACGCATTCCTGAAACCTCTTCTTCAATCTATAAGACACATTGTGTCCGTGTTTTATTACTCGGCAAATGACGTTGTCGAGTGCCGCCTGTCATCCTCATTCCACCACCAGGATGGCGCAAGTGGTTTCACTTCGGGCCATTGCTGATCAAGCGTATCGCCGTCGTACAGACGACCATCTTTGACGATCCGATCGATCGCGACCGTATTGCGGATACTCTCGAGCGGGTTGGCGTTCAGTATCACCATGTCTGCCAGCTTGCCGACCTCGATCGATCCCAGATCCTGGTTCACCCCGATGATGTGCGCGCCGTCGATGGTAGCGGCCCGCAGTACTTCGACAGGCTGCATGCCACCCATTTCGAAGCTCCACATTTCCCAGTGGTAGCCAAGGCCCTGCAGCTCGCCATGCCCGCCAACTCCCACGAGACCGCCAGCGCGCTGGATCTTGGCCGCCTGTTCCGCCGCCTGGCGGAATTGAAATTCCTCATCGCGCTGCCAGCCGGGACGGCGCTGTGTCATTTCGTCGAGGCGGTTATGCGGAACGAAACGTTGCAGCTTCGGATCGTCGTGAACCTCGGTTCTTGTGAAGAAGTATTCTGTCAGAGACGTTGCGTTGTACTGAACAATCAGCGTGGGCGTGTACGCAGTCCTTGTCTGCGCATAGAGCTCTACAACATCTTTGAAAAAGGGCGAATCAGGCAAGGTGTGTTCGTTGCCGTGCATTCCGTCGATAGCGTGCGTCAGGTTCATCCGTTGATCTGCACCACCTTCAGTCGTCGGCATCAGTCCCAGGTCCTGCGACGCGAGAACCATCCATTGGCGTTGCTTCCGGTTTCCGACGACATACGATTTGATATTCTTCGTATTGTAGTGATCGCTATAGCGCCGCAGGTAGGAATGTGCGGCGTCATAGGACTGGAAATCGGTGTCACCAAATATGCCTACTGCCGTCATAAATGCGCGCTGACCTGTCGATTGACCGGTTTCGACGAAGTCACGATAAGCAAGGTAGTCGTGAGTCGCAGTTTGCACATCAAGACCTGCGGTCACTCCGTAGGCGAGATTCGCGGTCAGGGTCCAGTTCTGCGGTTCCAGCACGTCGCCGGTACGGAACTCCCAGTGGGCGTGCGTATCGATGAATCCCGGCACAATATATTTTCCGCTGGCATCAACAAGTTCGGTGCCGTCAGGTACATTCAGTGAGCCGGAATCTCCTATAGCGGCAATGCGATTGTCGGTAACGAGGACATCCTGATTGGTCAGCACTGAATTCATCGCCTCGGTGGTGGCGCCGGACATCGTTATCAGATTGGCACTCTGCAGCAACATCGAACCGGTTGGCTTATTTCGGGGCATGACCACATCGAACGAATACCTGCGAACCGATTCGTGTTCGTCTTTCGGCACAAAGGGTTCCTGGTTGTCGTCATCCTCGTCACCGGAAGACTCTTCATCCTCGTCTTCACGAAACACGATGCTTTCGAACGCGCGGGCATGAAACGTATTGCCTATCGCCCACCAGACTGATTCGCCATCCGCGGTCCAGCCATAGAAATCGGCGCCGATGTCTGTAATTTGCGCGACTGGCAGCGACCCGCCACGGACGTCAACAGTGGGCGCTTTACTACCGGTTTTTGCGGCGGCAATGACCCATAGTTGCTTGCCTGCATGTGCCAGTGCGTATCGGCCATCAGGGCTGATCCTTACCGATTCAGCTTTCGGTGGTTCCTCACCACGCCGATTGCCGCGCGGCGCGGTAACAACAAGCTCGTCGCGACGGTCGGTACCATCAAGCTGAATTGAAAAAAGACCGGCCTCGTCGTACATAAATACACGATCACCGGCAGCGCCGAAGTGTGGGTAGCGTGCACCGTCGACCGTTGAAATCATGGTTTGTGGCCCACCGTCAGAGGGTAAGGAGATCAGATCCAGGGAAATGCGGAGACCACCGAATTCGCTGAAGGTTTGATGGCGCATAAACTCGCTGCCACGCATTGCGAGCAATGACTCGCCATCAGGGCTGTAGACAAGATCGGTATAGAAAGCCGGGATGTCAGTTAGCTGCTGAGGCCTGCCGCTGCCATTCGAACGCGTCCGCCAGATGTGACCGCCGTCGTTCATGGACCAGGTGACGTAGGAAACCCAGCGCCCATCAGGCGACCAGACCGGCTTAAATTCCCAGGCGTCGCCCGACGTGAGGCGTTCTGGCACTGCATCCTCGTCTGTGTCCATGACGTAGATTTTCGTCAACACAGAGGCAACAAGACGCTCTCCGTTTGGGGCAAGGCGCGGATCGTGAATCAGTGTCGCCGTCACGTCGCCCTGAGGTACCCGGTATGGTGATGTCAGGTCAGGGCCGATATCAAGAGCAACGTCAGCACTAAATGAAATTTCAGTTCGCTCGCCATCGCCGACCTCGGCCCGCCATATTTTTCCTTCGGCATTGAACACAATGGCTTCGCCGTCGGGAGTAAATGCGTAACCGGGCATGACATCACGGCTGGGAGGGCGGAAGTTTTCCTGTGCATCTCGTTGCACGGGCCAGGTCAACCAGCGGTCGCTGCCTGTTTGCAGATTGCGAACGCGAAAACCGGTTTTTGTTTCATGGCGAGTGCCGTAAACCATTAAGTTACCGTCCGGCGACAGCACGGGCCGGAAAGCGCCGCCTTCGGCCTGAGTCAGTTTTTCAACACTGCCCGTCGCGAACTCGTAACGACTTATCTGTGCTGCAGGGAAATTCCGGGCGGGTCCTGAGCCGTCCTCCTGCTTGGCAAAAAAGGCGTATTTGCCGTCCGGCGAGACAACTGTGCCAACCCCCCAGAACTTGTCATCTTCTCCGGCACCGGCAAGGGTTACACCGGAACCTCCATCGATGTGGTACATCGTCAGTTCAACCTTTTGCGCGGTCTTGGTAACGATGATGTACTGGCTGTCCGGCGTCCATGCGGGAGAGATAATGCCCCAGTGCGACTCATCAGATATCTTTCGCGCCTCACTGCCATCCGGTTTCACGACCCACAGGTTATCGGAGCCGCTTCGGTCGCTGACAAAGGCGATCCACTGCCCGTCAGGAGAGACGCTCGGCTGGCTGTCGTAGCCAAGCCCCGACGTGATTCTCGTGGCCGCGCCACCGTCAAACGGAAGCGTATACAGGTCACCTAGCAGGTCGAAAACGAGCGTCTCACCGTTCGGCATCACATCGATCGAAAGCCAGGATCCTTCATCCGTCGAAAACGACAGTGTTTCCGTCTTGCCTTCAAGGGGCAGATCAGGCTCCTTTTCTTCTTCGTCGCCGGCTGCAAAAGAACCGGTAGCGAGAGTGATGCCGCAAATGAATGCGACGAGGTGGCGGCTAACTGGACAGGCGAACTGGTTCATTTGGTATCCAAAGCAATTGTTGGGTTTAAGTGGCAGCGAAAAAGTCAGGCCAGCACCATTTATATACTAGAGGCAATGTATTTGGTCAGTGGCATCAATGCCAGCAGTCCTATGACGATCATTACGGTGCCTGCAACGCGGCGAAATGCTTTGTTGGACTTCCATCGCGTCAGGCGCTCGGCAGATGCTCCTGCCAGAATCAACGCCGGCAGCGTGCCGGCCCAGAATGCGAGCATGACAAATGCACCATTCGTGGCACTGCCGCTGGTCGCTGCCATGGCGACAGCGGAATAGACAAGGCCGCAGGGCAAAGCACCCCAGATGAATCCGGCTGCAAGTGAGCTCAGCGGAGTCGTAATTGGCAAAAAGTGCCTGGCAAGCGGAGACAGTCGCCGCCAGATGCCGGCTCCAGCCTGTTCAAGAAAACGAATGGCTGACCAATTGAAAATCAGGTTCAGACCGATCGCAATCACCAGCAGGCCAGCGACCAGCCGGAGAATCATCAGGCCGGTATTCAGGCCGGCAACGCGGGTAATAATTGCACCACCTGCGCCCGCGACCGTGCCAAGGAGGGCATAAAAGCCAAGACGCCCAATATTGTAGAGTCCGCGCCGGACCCACATGTTTCCGCTACCGGTATGCTGTTGCTCAAACAGGACGACGATCGCACCGCACATTCCAATGCAATGAGTGCCGCCGAAGAAACCTGCCAGAAATGCGGCTGAAATGAGCAGCTGGTCGTTCATTCGTCCTTTTTGTCTTTTTGTGGATCAGCCTGCCGGCGATTTTCAGCAGCCGGTTTAGTGTCATCGTCCATCACCACGCTCATCGCTGGCGATTCGAGATCGTCAAACTGACCCGAGCCTACAGCCCAGAAAAATGCCGCGATAGCGAGTCCGAGCAACAAAAGACCCAGCGGTATCAGCAGGTAAAGAATATTCATGTCAGCGCCTCTTGTTCAATCGGCGCGATTTCTCCAGGGGGCACTGGGGTCGGGCCTTTAGCATGGTGGAGGCGAAGCGCGTTAAGAACAACAATCAGTGAGCTGGCCGACATGCCAACGGCTGCCATCCATGGTGCGAGTAATCCTGAAACGGCCAGCGGGACTGCTGTCAGGTTGTACACAATAGCCCAGGCGATATTCTGGCGGATAATTCGCCGTGTGCGCGCCGCGATATCTACTGCGATCAGAATGGAACCAAGCTTTCTGCCCAGGGAGACGGCGTCAGCGCTTGCTCTTGCGAGCGCTGTTCCTGCATCGAGCGCAATCGATGCGTCGGCGGCCGCCAGGACCGGAGCATCATTGATGCCGTCGCCGACCATAATCACGCTCTGGCCTGAATTTCTCAGCTGTCGAATAAGATCCAGTTTTGCAGCCGGGGAAAGCCCGGCATGCCAGTCGTCAATGGCGAGCTGATTCGCGACTCGCCGGACAGCCCGTTCCCCATCGCCACTGGCAATGACGGTTTTGTATCCGAGCCGCCTGAGCGAATCTATCGACTGTTTTGCATCGCTTCGTAATTCGTCGCCAATGTCGAAGCGTGCAAGAATCTCATTCTCATTTCCCAGGAATACAGACGTATTGTCACCGACACTGGTGTCCGGGATGTCATTGCCGCTGAGCTTCGCGACAAATTCAGCCGATCCTATTCGAAACTGCCGTCCGTCTACGACCGCGTCGACACCATGTCCGGGGATAACTGCAATTTCTTCGGGAGTAAACCGGCCCGGCGAATAGAACAACGAAAATGCCCGCGCAAGCACGTGCTCGGATGCCGTTTCAATCGCTGCGGCAATCGCGATGAGATCATCGCCGCCCAGTGAATCGTCCGTGAGTTTTTCAGTTTTCAGGATGACCGGCCGACCTTCTGTCAGTGTGCCGGTCTTGTCGAAAATAATGACCTCGGCCTGGTTCAGGACTTCGAGTATGCGTGAACGTACCAACAGGAACCCGGACTTCGCCAGGCGTGCGGTTGCCGCGGCAATGGCGGCCGGCGTGGCAAGCGCCAGCGCGCAAGGGCAGGTAACAACCAGCGTGGCCAGAACTACTTCGAAGGCGCGCCCGGGATCGAGGAAATACCACGTAATCGCGGTGATTGTCGCAAGACTGATTACGCCAATGACGAATCGGCTGGCGATTCTGTCGGCAAGTAACGCGATCGGAGGCCTGTCGGCTTTCGCGCGATCCAGCATTCGTCCAATCTCTGCAAGGCTGGTGCCGGCGCCGGTTCGCATGACCGTCAGCATGGCATTTCCGCGTCTGACGATTGCACCGGCAAAAATGTCGCTGCCGGCCATGCGCTGTAACGGAAGCGATTCACCCGTCAGCATGGATTCATCAACCGACAGCTCACCCGACAGAATCCGGCCGTCCGCCGGCAATACGTCGCCAGGTCTGATGCTCAGCGTGTCGCCAGGTCGCAACTGGTCGAGAAGGACTGTTTCAGATTGTCCATTGCTTATCCGTATGGCGGTGTCGGGCAGGAGCTGGGCGAGCGCGAGTGCATGGTCATCTGATCGATGCCTGGCGCGCATTTCGAGGAAGCGCGTGGCACTTAGAAAAAACACGAACATCGCAACCGAGTCGAAATAGATGTCACCGCGGTTGATCCATGTGGCATAGGTCGATGCCGTAAACGCCGCCAGAATTGCGATCGAAACGGGTAAATCCATCCCCGGGTTTCGCGCAAGGATTCCGCGCCACGCGCCGGTGAAAAAGGGCCGCGCCGAATAGAAAACAATGGGAAGAGTCACGAGAAGGCTAATCGTTCTCAGAAATTTCTCGATCGCGCCATCAATGCCGAAATAGTCGCCGGCATAGAGTGCGACCGCAAACATCATCACCTGCATACCTGCCGCCGCCGCGACGATCAGGCGTTTTAGAGCAAGTTTGTATTCGTCATGTTTGGCATCAACTGCCTGGCCCGCTGCGACCGGCGAGGGCTTGAAGCCAACCCGGGCGATGGCGTTGAGTAACTCGCTGAACCGCAACTGGCCCGGTTGCCAGCTAACGATGGCACGGCGCGTTGACGGATTGACGTCGACACTGTTGATACCGGCAAGATTCTGCAGCGACCTGTCAAACAGCCAGACACAGGCGGAACAGTACATGCCGCCAATGTCGACGGTTGCCTCGGACTGGCTACCGTCTGAAAACACATATCGATTGAGCAGATCATCCGAATCGAAGCGCTGCCAGTCGGTCTCTTCGGGCGTCAGGTTGAGGTCGGCATCCGGTTTTTCACGATGAGTATAGAACGCGGCCAAACCGCTGGATTCGATGAACTCAGCTACGGCTTTGCAGCCAATGCAGCACATAGGCTGATCTTTGCCCTGCAGGCGAGCAAAAATTGGTGGATCGTCGGGAACTGGCTCACCGCAGTGATAGCAGTCGGTGACGCTGTTCATCACTCTGTGCCGGAGTCTTTGCTTTCGGTTGTTGCTCTGTATTCTGCGGGGGCGTCGCTGACGAGTGTGTGCGGATTTGTAAGCGCGAGGTACATCGTGAACATGCAGCCGATCACGGTGAGAGACGGAATTGCGATCAACAACCACACCCAGGGGTTGTGATACCAGGGCTCTTGCTCGTTGACTTTCTGCAAAATTGTCACCTGAAACTAGTCGGTTGGTCCGCGGAAGCGACCTTCCTCGATGATCGAAATTCCACTGCCGTCGGTCGCGTCGATACGAAATTCTATGACATGTCCGCCGCCGGCATATTCATGCGGAACGGCGATTGAAACCGGCAAGGTCAGGACAGATTCGCCAGCCAGGGAGAACCTGGTCTCGGACCGGATAGTCATTTGCTCAATGCCGCTGACACTGAGTTCGTAATCATGGTCTTCATTATGCTTGTTGATGACCCTGACCGTATAGTTGTTTTCGATGCCCTGACGACCAACATCGCGATACAAGGTGTTTCTGTCACGGATGACGTCGAGGATGACCGGCTTCCGCATCGCGATTGTTGTGATCATACTGGCAAGCAGCACCGTAAGGACGCCTGTGTAGACGATGGTTCGCGGCCGTATGAGCCGATACTTCTTGTGCTCCAGGGCGCGCTCGGTACTGTAGCGAATGAGGCCCCGCGGGTAGTCGAACTTGTCCATCACTGCGTCACAGGCGTCGATGCATGCCGCGCATGCAATGCACTCGTATTGCAGACCGTTGCGAATATCGATTCCGGTGGGGCAGACCTGGACACACATAGTGCAATCGACACAGGAGCCAAGGCCTTTTTCAGCGGGATCGTCGCGTCGCCGTCGCCCGCCACGTGGTTCGCCCCGTTCACCGTCATAGGTAATGATCAGGCTGTCCCGGTCAAACATTGCGCCCTGGAATCGCGCGTACGGACACATGTATTTGCAGACCTGTTCACGCATGAAACCCGCGTTTCCATAGGTTGCGAATCCGTAAAACAGGACCCAGAACCACTCCCAGGGGCCGGCGGTGAACGTCACCAGGTCAGCGGTTAACGGACCGATTGCTGAGAAGTAGCCGACGAATGTGTAGCCGGTATATAGAGCGAGAGTTATCCACAAAAACTGTTTCAAGGCTTTTTTGCGAAACTTGTCAAAGGTCCACGGAGCCTTATCGAGTTTCATGCGCTTGCTGCGGTCGCCCTCGATCGCCATTTCGATCCAGGTAAAGGCCTCCGTCCACACGGTCTGTGGGCATGCAAAGCCACACCAGAGCCGCCCGGCGATAGCGGTAAAGAAGAACAGGCTGACCGCCAGAATGATGAGCAACAATGCGAGGTAGATGAAATCCTGCGGCCACAGCGTCATGCCGAAGATATAGAATTTTCGGGCGGGCAGATCGAAAAGAATGGCCTGTCGGCCACCCCAGGTGAGCCATGGACCCAGATAAAATGCGCCCAGCAAGACGAACATGGCGATACGACGCAGGGTTGCAAAGCGGCCCTTGACCTCTCGTGGGTATACTTTTTCTTCGCTGCGGTAGAGTTTTCCATACTCATACTCGCCGCCGATTTTCTTGGCCATTTTTAGTTGCGTCGGGGTAAAGAAACCGGTCCGGTGCGCTTGCGCCGGCAAAGTCTCATGCTGAGCCAGCCGGCAATCCAGCAATTCGCCCAGAGGAAAAAGAATCCGATTGCGTAGCCGGCATTGCGACTCTCAATCCACTCGACATTGACGGAATCGACAATGACGAGCGGATCGATGAACGCAAAGAACAGCATGGTAAAAGCAGACGCAGTCAGGAATGAGATCCAGGTCAGAACGGCGAGCTTCTGTGTGTCGCGCGACCAGTCCTGGTCCAGGTCATTCGCCTCTTCACTCATGGCCTGATTCTTATCCTAGTTGGACAGGCTGTATACGTACGCAGTAAGAATTCGGGCGCGATCGGCGCCGATCAGATCACCATGTGCGGGCATTACGCCGTTTCGCCCCTCGACGATCGACTTCCTGATCTCGGTCGGTGAACTGCCGTACAACCAGTTGTCGTCGATCAGGCTAGGCGCACCCAGCGCCTGCATGCCACTTCCATCGGGACCGTGGCAAGCAACACAAAGCTGCATGTACTTCGTATGCGCCGGTGAACTCGTGTCCAGACCGTCGGGCATGCTTTGTACATAGCTGACCATTTCGTCGATGGCTTCATCGGAGCCGAACACAGCAGCCAGCGGCGGCATCACACCGGTACGCCCGGCCACAATACTCTGCTCGATCTGCGCCGGCGTACCGCCATAGAGCCAGACGTCATCAGTCAGGTTGGGGAATCCACGCGCGCCTTGTGCGGTTGAGCCATGGCACTGCGAACAGTAATTCTGATAGAGGCTGAAGCCGATGCCCATGGCATCCTCATTGTTGACCAGAGTCTCTGCTGCCGTTGAGCCGAATTCGGCAAACATCGGACCATACTGAGCCTCAGCGGCCGAAACTTCATCGGCATACTGTTTTTCCTGGCTCCAGCCGCCGACACCGTCGAAATTTCCAAGTCCGGGGAACCAGATCAGGTACCCGGCGCTCCAGATTATCGTCCCGACGAAAAGCCACAACCACCACATCGGCAGCGGGTTGTTGAGCTCACGAATGTTCTCGTCCCAGACGTGAGATTCCGACTCTTGTATCTCTTTGTCTGACGCTCTTTGTTTGTTCGCGTAGGCAACGAGCCAGAAACAGGCAATCAAGGACACAACGGTGCCGATGATAATGAACCAGCTGAAGACGTTGCTCATGATTGTTGCTCCTTCATGTCTTCTCTTGCGGGCGGCATGCTGTCGTCGCCCAGCGGCAGCTGTGACGCTGCGTCAAAATCCGCGTGCCGTTTCCGGCTCCAGCTCCATGCCCAGATTGCGATAAATAAAATCAGGACAGACGCTGTGATCAGACCTCTAATAATTCCAATATCCATTAGTCTGATCCCCTAGCGTGCCGAACGCACAGTGCCGAGGTTCTGCAGGTAAGCAATGAGTGCGTCCAGCTCTGATTTGCCGGCGACGGCGCCAGGTGCTGCGGCAACCTCCTCGTCGGAATACGGATCGCCAAGGATCTGCAACCCGCGCAATTTACTCTTCATCAATTCACCGTCAATCATCGCATCCGCCAGCCACGGATAGCCGGGCATATTTGACTCCGGAACGACGTCGCGCGGATTAATCAGGTGAATACGGTGCCAGTCATCACTGTAGCGTTTGCCTACGCGGGCCAGGTCGGGGCCCGTGCGCTTCGAGCCGAACTGGAATGGTCGGTCGTATACGAATTCGCCGGCGACAGAATACGGGCCGTAGCGCTCTGTTTCGCTCCGGAACGGTCGAATCTGCTGCGAGTGACATGCGTAGCAGCCTTCACGGACGTAGATATCACGGCCGGCAAGTTGCAATGCCGGGTAGGGTTCGATGCCCTCATAAGGTTCGGTTGCATCTGAACTCAACATCAACGGAACTATTTCGATCAGGCCGCCGATGCTGATCGCAACAACAATCAGTACCATCATGAGGTTTATGTTTTTTTCGATCTTTTCGTGTTTCATGTCTCTAACCTCACGCCGGCTGGATGACAGCGACAGGTTCGGGTTTTGTTTTCCGCACCGTCATGTAAACGTTGTAAGACATCACAATCATTCCGGAGAAGAAGACCAGGCCGCCCAGCAGGCGGATGCCGTAATACGGATAGGTGAACTTGAGACTCTCAATGAACGAATAGGTCAGCGTGCCATCATCGTTTAATGCGCGCCACATCAGGCCCTGCGTAATGCCCGCAATCCACATGGGCACCGCGTAGAGCACGACACCGATTGTTGATGTCCAGAAATGCACGTCGATCAGTTTGATTGAATGCATTTGGTCCTTGTTATAAAGCCGTGGAATCAGGCTGTAGAGTGTGCCGATCGTCATCATGGCGACCCAGCCCAGCGCGCCGGAGTGTACGTGACCAATTGTCCAGTCCGTGTAGTGCGAGAGTGCATTTACGGTCTTGATTGACATCATCGGCCCTTCAAATGTCGACATGCCATAGAAAGACAGGGCAACGATCATGAATTTGATGATCGGATCGGTTCGAAGTTTATGCCAC
>CAJQPR010000004.1 GCA_905480255.1 uncultured Woeseiaceae bacterium
GAAAAGGGCAGTAGTCAATAATCTGCGACTGTTGCCGATCTGCTGATGGGTTTGGCTGACAAATTGCTCGTGAATTTCTTCGATCGCTGACTTTCGGTCGTCTGTCGCCGCATCGGTCTTGCCGAAAAAATAATTTTCGTGTCTTAGCCAGGGCCGTTCCTTCGCAACTGCCGGGTGCGGGTCACAGCCAGCAGGTGACTGGCAGTACAAGCACACATCTCGTTGTGATATTCACCATTCGCTTGAACCCTTGTGTGAGTCGACTAATGGCGCGATTTCAGCGAACATCCCAGCACCCGGGCTGAACCCGGTTGTAAGATTCGATCACAAGGTAAAAGATGAATAAAAGAGATTTTTTGAAGCTGACCGGGGCCGCTGGCCTCGCGGCTGTATCCAGGCCTGCATTTTCTGCCGATGGTGCGTCGCTTGATGAGCTTGTCGATATGACGGGAAAAGCTGCGCCGATCAGTGTCGATGAACGACTGGCGCGTGTCGAAAAAGCACAGCGACTGATGCGGCAGGCCGGAATGGATGCCTTGTTACTCGAAGCCGGTTCTGCACTAATCTATTTCACCGGCGTCCGCTGGCGGCGCTCGGAACGATTTACCGGCGCTGTAATTCCGGCCGAGGGCGACATTGCTTTTGTCACGCCCTATTTCGAAGAGCCGTCCGTTCGCGAAAGCATGACCTTCGGCGATGATGTCCGGACCTGGCACGAGCACGAAAGTCCATTCGACCTGGTCGCAGGCATCCTGGCGGACCGGGGACTGAAGAGCGGCAAGGTCGGCGTAGAGGAAACTGTGCGGCATTTCATCGTTGACGGTGTGCAAAAAGCTGCGCCGGAGTTTGATGTCATTTCAGGTAAAGACATCGCGCGCGGCTGTCGCATGTACAAGTCTCCCAACGAAATCGCATTGATGCAGACAGCGAACGATGTGACCATCGCTGCGTATCGCCACGTCCATTCAAACATCGACAAGGACATGCTGCCCGCTGATATTTCAACGCTGATGAATGACGCAACCCGGGTGCTCGGCGGTCAGCCGCAGTTTGCCGGCGTACTTCTGAACGAGGCCAGCGCCTACCCGCACGGGACCAGCCAGACTCAGCATCTGAAAGAAGGCGGCGTTATCCTGATGGATTGCGGCTGTGCCGTGCATGATTACGAGTCGGATATTTCCCGCACCTGGGTATTCGGTGAACCGTCCAGAAAACAAAGAGACGTCTGGAATACTGTGAAGCGTGGCCAGGAGATGGCAATGGAAACCGCAACCGTCGGCACGCCAGCGGGAAAAGTGGACGACGTTGTTCGTGACTATTATACGAGCAAGGGATTCGGTCCGGACTATCAGACTCCGGGACTATCGCATCGACTTGGGCATGGAATTGGCATGGATGGTCATGAACCGATCAACTTCGTTCGCGGCGAGACGACCCCTTTGGCGGCAGGAATGTGTTTCTCGAACGAACCGGGCATATACATTTTTGGAGAATTTGGCGTCAGGTTAGAAGATTGTTTGTATATCACCGAAGATGGCCCGCAGCTGTTTTCAGAACTGTCCCCGTCAATAGACAAGCCATTCGGCTAAGCAACGGAGTTTCGCGATGAGCCCGGTAAGTATGGACCGCAATAGAATCGTATCCGTTGTCACAGTAGATAACCCTCCTGTGAATGCGCTGTCACAAGCTGTTCGTGAAGGCTTGGTGACGGCAATCGAAGCCGCCGAAGCAGATAGCGAAAGTCAGGCAATTGTCATTATTTGTGCCGGCCGCACCTTCATCGCCGGTGCGGATATCAAGGAATTCGGCAAGCCGGCGCTTGAGCCTTTCCTGCCTGACGTGGTTGCCCGCATTGAAGCCTGTGAGAAGCCAGTGATCGCGGCCATACACGGCACGGCGCTCGGCGGGGGGTTCGAAGTCGCGCTGGGTTGCCACTACCGAATTGCGTTGTCTTCGGCCGCGATTGGTTTGCCCGAAGTTAATCTCGGTCTGCTGCCCGGAGCGACGGGCACACAACGACTGCCGAGGCTGATTGGCGCGGAGCATGCCCTGGATATCATGTTGACCGGAAAACCGGTGCGAGCTGGCAGAGCACTCGAGTACGGAGCGCTTGATAAAGTCGTTGCTGGAACCGATCTTCGGGCAGCAGCAATTTCCTTTGCGGAAGATTGCGTGGCAAAGGGTCCGCGTCGAATTCGGGATATGACGGTTCCCGAAGTTGACGCCGGATTGTTCGATACGACAAGGAAGAAGATCGCGCCAAAGACGCGAGGACTGATATCTCCCGAGAAAATTATTCGTGCCGTTGAACTCGCGACTAAGACCAGCTTCGATGAAGGCTGTGCGGATGAACGCGAGTTATTTCTCGAATGCATGGCCTCGCCCCAGTCCAGCGGACTGCGCCATGCGTTCTTCGCCGAACGCAGTGTTGCGAAGGTGCCGGGTCTCAGTAAGGACACACCGCAGCGCGACGTTACCAGTGTTGCCGTAATTGGTGCCGGAACGATGGGCGCCGGGATCGCCTATAACAGCCTGGCGTCGGGACTGCAGGTTACGCTTCTGGATATCAACGAAGAGGGCCTTCTTCGTGGTGAGAAGACGGTTCGCGGCTTATATGAAGGTGGCGTAAAGAGAGGCAAGGTCGCCGCATCGGACATGGAGGCCGGTCTGGCGCGGTTCAGCACCAGTCAAAATTACGAAGATATTGCGGACGTGGATATTGTCATCGAGGCGGTATTCGAAAGCATGACGATCAAGAAGGAAGTTTTTGCCGCGCTTGATAAAACCATCAAGAAAGGTGCGGTTCTTGCTACCAACACATCCACGCTGAGTATTGATGATATTGCAGCTTCGACGAGTCGGCCACAGGATGTCATTGGCCTGCATTTCTTCAGCCCGGCTCATATCATGCGCCTGCTTGAAATCGTGCGCGGAAAAGGGACGGCGGATGATGTCATTGCGACTTCACTGGCACTGGCGAAGCGGCTTGGAAAAATCGGCGTAGTTGTCGGCAACTGCGTCGGTTTTGTTGGTAATCGCATGTTGTACAGCTATGGCCGGGAAAGTCAGCTATTGCTACTGGAAGGCGCCGCACCCGAATACATAGACAAGGTTCTTTACGATTGGGGCATGGCGATGGGCCCGAACGCAGTTGGTGATCTGGCCGGACTGGACATTGGTTACAACGGACGCAAGGAGCGTGTCGACCTGCCTGACGATTCTCGTTTCTATCAAGTCGCCAACGTACTCGTTGAAATGGGGCGGCTGGGGCAGAAGACAGGTAAGGGCACGTTTCTCTACGAGAAGGGTTCGCGCAAGCCCATTCCCGATCCGGAAGTTGACGCCATCATCGAAGCAGAAGCGGAAAGGCTTGGTGTAAAACGACGTGAAATTTCTTCTGCGGAGATTATTGAGCGCTGCATCTACGGACTCGTCGTCGAGGGCGCGCGCATCCTTGAGGAAGGTATCGCCAGCCGTTCGGCGGACATCGACGTGGTCTGGATGAATGGCTACGGTTTCCCTCGTTATCGCGGTGGGCCGATGCACTATGCGGACACAGTGGGTCTCGACAAGGTTTACGCGACAGTCTGTGAATTCAGTGAGCGCTTTGGCCCGATGTACTGGGAACCGCCAAAGTTGCTAAAGGAACTTGCTGAATCCGGAAAACGGTTTTCGGATTTATAGGAGAGACCATTTTCCTGCGTCACAGACCGCACGCTTCTCGGTTTCGAGTTTCAGGAGGTGAGCGAGCAGGGAGCGACTTGCCAGGCGGTGCAGTTTCTTGTCGACATCTTCGTAAACGTGCGGTGTCAGATCCCACAGTGTCTGATCCGGGTGAGCCTCAATCGCCGCGATGACACGTGCCTCCCGCTTGAGCCGGTGATTGATCAGCCAGTCAACTACTTCCATGGGCTCGTCTATGACAGGACCGTGGCCGGGCGCCAGGGATGCGAGGCCGAGATCCTTCAGCCGCTCCAGCGACTCGAGATAGTGCTTCATGTCACCATCCGGCGGATCGATGACGACTGTGGAGCCACTCATGATGTGGTCGCCGGTAAACAACATCCGCTGCGCTTCGTGCCGATAGCAAAGATGATTCGATGCGTGACCCGGTGTATGCACGGCACGCAGCACGAATTCGGCGGTCTCGAGCAGGTCACCATCACCGAGGCGCCGATCCGGTTTGAATGTTTTGTCCTGGACCTTGCCCTCCGGCGCCGGTATGCCCATCAATTCGGCGCCGGTTTTCTCGGCGAGAGGCATGGCGGCAGGCGAGTGGTCCGGGTGCGTGTGCGTCACCAGTATCCAGCGAACCGGCCCCGGGGACTGGTCCTGAATGGCATCGAGATGAGCCGCGATAGCCGGACCCGGATCGATGACGGCTACCTCGTTCTCGCCAACGAGGTAGGTGTTGGTTCCGGGGCCCGTCATCATGCCCGGGTTTGGTGCAACGAGCCGGCGCACGCCCGGGGCGATGACAACCGCAGTGCCCGGAACCAGGTCGGACATCACGCCGGCTCCGGGTAGTGCGGGTCGCCGGGGATTGGGTACAGCTCCTGCCCGTCAACGAAAACCTGGACAGGACAGATACTCGTGATGCCTGACCGATACCGGGATCGCGCCCAGTCGAGCAGCGCGTCAACGGTTTCGAAGTCTGCCATGAGTGTGAGGTTTCTCCTTGTGGGCTGCGGCAGTTTGAGTTGCCCGGCGCGCCGCAGTCGCAGTGCTTCACTGGCCGTCAGCCAGCGGCTGTGGGTGAGTTCTTTACCGTCGACTTCGGCGTCCTGGCCGGGCGGTAGCGCGGCGGCGAAAAATCGCGTCGTCCAGCGCTTTGGCGATACTACGGGTGTGATCCACCAGGCGAAATAGTGCAGTGCGTCGATCGCCATGCAGAGCCCTTCGCTCCGCAGGAAATCCGGCCAGGCCATTTCGCAGCGATCTACTGCGACTCGCTGTTCAGCGTAGATTGCGGTGTCAGCCGGCCAGTTATCGTTGGTATCGCGAGCGAGCAAAATGCCGGTTTCCTCGAACAGCTCACGAATCACGGCGCCGTAGTAGTCGAGGGCATCGTCCACGCCGAGAATCGAATTAGCCTCGTCTTCCGAGCGGCCCTGGCAGACGGGGCGTGCATTCAACTCGTCCGGATCTATGACACCACCGGGAAACGTGTAACTTTCGCCGAACGCATCTCCTGCCCGCCGCCTGACGAGCAGTATTTCAGGCGCGCCTTCTGCGTCGCGTACCATGACAACGGTGGCCGACGGCCTGGGCGTTGCCGGCGAAATCTCTGTCATTTCGGAGCCCCGCCCGTCTTGTATGGGTTGAACTGTTCGGTCGACCGATCAGAAACTTCGGATTCCTCCAGCGGTGGCGTCGGAATGTAATGCGCTGGCGTTGGTCCGCCCGCAGCGACGCGGGCGCGTGCCTCATCCGGGGTCTCCAGCAGTGCGGCCGCTGCGATGGCTTCCTTACGGTTGGGTATGACGGGGATGCCATGACTGTTTGGCGGCGGCATCGCGTTTGCGTTGTAGTAAGCAATCTTTTGCGTTGCGGGATCGATGTTGCGTTTGAGGTCGAGATCCCGCTGATTGACACCTTTTCGCGGTTTCACGCAAACACCATCGACAATTTCGAGATCGAGCCACCACTTCTTCGCCGGGTTCCTGATGCCGTGACCGAGCCAGTCATCAAGTTTGACCGCTATCGGAATCAACACGGGTTTCAGCCAGCGTGCATTGATGCCGAGCCAGCTCGCCACCTGGGTTGCTATGGGTCCGTCCCAGGTCACCACCTTGTTCAGGGGGCAGGTTTTCATGCATCGGCCACAGGCGAGGCCGCGTTGGTTGGTCAATCGGTAGCGAGCACAACGTTCTGCATCCAGCTTCCACATCTCGTAACCATTGAACATGACCTTGTCGCCCCAGCTGATCGCGTCGCATGGGCATTCGCGTGCGCATTTGAGGCAGCCGGAGCAGAACTGCTGCAGCCCGAAATCGATAGGTTTGTCCGGCACCAGCGGAATATCCGTCGTCAGCACCACGGACTTGAATCGCGGTCCGACGAACGGGTTCAGTACCAGCTCACCAATGCGGCTGAGTTCGCCCAGGCCGGCCAGCAGGATCAACGGAAGCTGCAAAACCTCCGAATCAGCATTGGTTTGTGCGCGGGACGAAAAGCCGAGGCTGCGAAGATGTTCCCCCATTACCCCGGCTATTAGTGCGCCACGCATATAGGCGCGCATGGACTGGGCGCCGGAGATGAAATCGTCTCCTGAAGCGCCTTCCATGGTGTCGTACTCCTGGTCAATCAACATGACTACCGCGTACTTGTGGTGGCAGTCGACAGGTTTGCCGTTGTCCACATGTGAGTACCACGCGTAGTCCGGCATTTCGCATACACCGGTCAGTTCAGCGCCAAGCAGGTAGGAAAGGGACTTCAGCGCTCTTGTGTTTTCGTCTGCATCGCCACATCTTCCAGACTCACTGTTGGCAACCGGACCGTCCTGATGTGGCACCATCGCCATAATCTGTTTGACCATGGCGGTTGCCAGCGGGTGCTTGAAGGCAAACCGGGTTCTCTCATGCTGGGTCTTCTTCCCCAGGTCGCCGTGAACCGGCCGTTCGAAAAACGAGGCTCTCTTGGGAATTCGCGGTACTTCTTCATCAATAATCAGCGTCGTGGGTCGATCGACCCGATCGACCGTCTCCATGGCGAACTTGCTCATGTGTGTTGGCCGGCTGTTTTGCCTCCAGCGTTCCAGTGCAGGTGTCGCCCCACCAATGCCCAGCCACCAGGCCGCGCCTTTTGCTTTGCGGGCGGCCGGCGGATCAAGCGGCAGGTCAGTTGCCAAAGCATAGTCCGTCGTAACCGCACAAACGACGTATCTGTCACCGAGGTAGGGATTGATCACCTTGTCAGCGGAACGAACGCCAAGTCCGGCCATAACGGTCAGACGATCGAGATCGACGTCGCCATGCTGGCGGTCGTGTGCGACTGCTGAAAAACCCATATTCTGAATATGATTGGCGACACTGATTGCAATTTCATAAGCGCGAAATTCGGCGGTCTGCCTGATCGAGTCGCGGACCCAGGAGTGTGCGAGCGACCCTTCTTCCGGCATGCGACCCAGTTCAACAGCAATGACGATTGCGTGACTGTGTTGCAGCGAGTCCGACCCTGTATACCAGCATGCTTCGCCCAGGCCACAAATCCCGACCTGACTGGCATTCAGAAAATAGGCAGAGCCCTTGATGTCGATCATGCGCCTTGCAAGGTCGTCGGGTACGGGCGCAACAGCTGCTGCCGGATTATCGTCGCGCAGTGCATGAAAAATCTGCTGATACTTGGCTATCGCAGTCGCAAAAGAATCATCCGCATCCTGTTCTGCCGGCTGCCGGGATTCCCTGGGCTTCGCCGCCTCAACTGCCAGGATGCGCGGATCCCTGCGGATCCGCTCAAGTGGAAACGGACCGAGATGATACGGCCGCGACTTATTCGAAAAAAGAATCATTCGGAAGAACCTGCATCGGTCATCACGACTGCATTCTAGCAGCCTGCGCGCCGCAAGCTTGCGGCGTAGATCGCGGGCTGATCCAAACTACTTCACATTCAGTCGATACGAGAGCAGACCACCGATAATCATCGGTACGGCGAATACATAATAGTTGCCGGACATGCTTAGGCCCGCAGCGATCAGGAACCCGGCAAGCCCTGGTCCGACAACGGCGCCGAATCGCCCGAGCCCGATTGCAAAGCCGATTCCGGTTGTTCGAATATGGGTTGGATAGACCTTTGTGGCGACGGCATAAAGACCGGTAAAGCCACCTTGCTGCAACACGCCGATGATGAATGTCAGCGTGAGCAACAATCCTTCCTGGCTCGGAGCTGCAGCAAAAATAATCATGCCGATTGCTGCGGCGACCAGGAATATTGAAACAATCTTTGTCAGGTGAAAGCGAATCGCCAGCGTGCCGGTTGTATAAATGCCAATAACGCCGCCGAAATTGAACAGGAAGAAGGCATAGCGGCCAACCTCGGGAGAAAACCCCGCCTGTTCCATCATTCTTGGAATCCAGCTCATCAGGAAGTAAAGCGTGCTGAAACACATGAAAAATGTGAGCCACAGCGTCAATGTCTTCGTGCGATGTTCTTTGGTTAGCAGGCCCAGCATATTGTTGACTAAGCCGGTCGATTTCGGCGCTTCGTGAGCCGCGACCTCCGGAAGCGAATCCAGTGTCGGCTTTTTCAGCTTGGTTAAAATCTTGTTGACGCGCTCGAGCGCACCTTCCGGCCTTCGCTCAAGGAGATATTTAAGCGATTCAGGAATCATCGCCCAGGCAACAAGTCCCATCACCAGGGTGAGTCCACCACCGAACCAGAACATTCCGCGCCAGTCGTATTCCGGCAGAATAAATCCGGCCATTACGGACGTCATCATGGCGCCAAGCGGATAGCCCGAGGTGACGAGCGCGACCGACAGCGCCCGGTATTTGTCCGGACTATACTCAGCCGCGAGGGCGGCCTGCGAAGCGAGCATGGCCCCGGCGCCAAGACCACTGATGAATCGCAGTACTATGAATTCGGTCAAAGTGGTCGCAGTGGCGGTAAAGATGATTGAGACGCCGACAATCACGACACTGAGTATGATCATTTTGCGGCGGCCGATAATATCGGAAACCGGTGCCAGAACCATTGCACCGGCCATCATGCCGGCCAGGGCGAAACTGAAGATAAGCCCAAGCCTGTCCGCGGACAGATCCAGATCGTTCGACACCGAAGTCGCGACGACGGCCATTGCGGTGATGTCGAATCCATCGAGCATGTTGAAAAACATGCAAAGGCCGATTACCAGGATTTGCTGGCCACTGATCTGTCCGTTGTCGATAACTTCGGCAACAATGTTACTGCTGGATGCAGATGCATCAGACATATCTTTCCCCAATTTCCGGCATGCTCTTCAATCGAGCCGGCTGATTATTAATTGTTCTGCGCCGACTGTACCTGTTCTCAGACACAGATAGTGGAGTCTATAGGGTCCGCGATTGCCGTGCGCCGCCCAAAAAAGGGTTGTTTCGCAATGTGTGATTCAGCGGTCCGGCATCAATTCCTTAGCGGACTGCCAAACTCCAGCATGTGTTTGATTCGGGCCCTGGTTTCCGCCGTCTGAGCCAGCGTGAGAAAGGCTTTGCGCTCCATGTCGAAAAGGTCCTGTTCGGTCATTTCGGTGCCTGCGTCGACATCTCCGCCTGTGACAATCATCGCGATCTGCGAACCGGTGGTGACGTCGTGCGGCGTCAGCTGGCCTTTGTTATGGGCTTTTTCCAGCCACCTGATCATTTCCTGCCAGGCGTCACGACCTGGCATTGCCAGCGGTTGTCGATCTGAAGATACGTAGCCGGAAACCATATCGCTCGCCGCCGTCATTGCTGCGTCCAGCAGACGATCGCGGTTCATCAGGTAGGCATCCCTGCCTTCGCGGAACATGGCAATTTCTTTCGCCTCCAGCGGAGACCTTGCCGTTTTACCGTAGCCGACGGTCATGAATGCTTGCCAGGCGCCTTTGGTCACGTCGCCCTCGCGTTCTGACCATCGGTAAAGCATTTCCTTGACGCCACCGCCACCGGGTACAACGCCAACCAGCGTTTCCACCAGGCCAGTGACCGAGTTTGCGTGAAAAATCACTTTGTCCGCATGCAGGACAACTTCAAAACCACCGCCGAGCGAGAGGCCGGATGGTGCCGCGATCACGGGAATGGGCGCATTTCGAAGTGACAGCACCGTTTGCTGAAAATGATCGAGAAACCGGTCGATTCCCTCGAAGTTATCGTTGACGATGAAATTCAAAACACCCTCAAGATTTACACCGCAGGAAAAATGCTGCGCATCGTTGTGAACGATGAGCGCTTTGCAGTTTTCTGAAGCATGCTTTACTGCGGCTGCAATCAGCTCCATGGACTCGCCATCCAGCGTATTCGCTTTGCTATGAAATTCTATCAGGCCCATATCATTTGGCAGATTGAAATAGCTTGCGACTTTGTTCTCATGAATCGGGGAAAGAGTGAGGCGTTGCTCACTGAATCGAATGATTCCCGGGGCCCGCTCGAGATTGCGGTAACTGCCGTCGGACAGTAAATGCTGAAGTTTGCCGTCCTGTACGCGATAAAAACGCTTGCCTGCCGCTGTACGGATAAATTCCGGAACGGGCCGCCCGTCTTTTTCCAGGCGTGCAGCGAAATTCTCCGCACCAATCGCGTCGAGCATTTCGAAAGGACCCTGAATCCAGTTGTAGCCAAGTTTCATCGCATCGTCGATAGCAACGAGGGACTCGTTTACTTCCGGAACCAGTAGCGCGGCGTAACAAAGCGTATTCGACAGGACTTCCCAGGCATATTGACCATGGATGCCGTTTTCTTCCAGGAGCAGTGTGAAGTCACCGGCCGCTTCGGCATCGATTGCGACCTGTGGTTTCATTGGGTCGGCGTCACGATACGCGAACGATTCGAAGTCGAGCGTTTCCCGGCTGTTGTCATCGTGGAGTCTATAGAAACCGCCTTTCAAACCCTTGTTGCCAATCCGGCCTTCGTCAATCATGCGCGTCATCAATGGGATTTCGGCGGCAACTTCGTGAAAGGCATCTTCAGCGGGAAGTATTGTCTCGAGACTTTTGGCGACATCGCTCATCAGGTCGATACCAATCAGGTCATAAAGACCGAAGACGCCGGTTTTTGGTATTCCCATCGGCCGGCCGAAAATAGCATCCGCCTCTTCCGGTTTGAGCCCAAGCCTGAAGGCGAGATGCAGTGCGGTCTGAATAGCGAACACGCCAACACGGTTGCCCAGGAAACCCGGTGTGTCGTTGCAGACAACAATTCCTTTACCCATGCGTTCATCATTGAAATGTTCAAGACAATCGATGACTTCCTGCCTGGTGCTTTCGCCACGCACCAGTTCAAGCAGTCTCATGAAGCGAACCGGATTAAAAAAGTGCGTGATAGCGAATTCAGCGCGGAACTGCTCCGGCATGCCCTCGACAAGGAGCGCGATTGGAATCGTTGAGGTATTCGATGAAACGATGGAGCCTGGCTTGCGAACTGCGTCGATCTTCCGGTAAAGGTCCTTCTTGATATCCAGGCGCTCAACGATTGCTTCGGCAATCCAGTCCACGGATCCGAGCTTGTCCATATCGTCTTCGATATTTCCGATCGTAATTCGGGAAAGCTTGTCCTTGTGTAGAAGACCGGGCTGATTTTCGTCGAGCAGGCGTTCGAGCGCGCGCTCGCAAACAGCATTGCGGCTGTCGCCTGCAGACGGAATGTCGAGGAGGATGACATCAAGGCCGGCATTTGCCAGCTGCCCGGCAATGCCGAGGCCCATGGTGCCCGCGCCGATAACGGCTGCTGTTTCGATCTTGTAAGTCATGGCTTAAGCCGGATTATTGGAAAAGATAAAATCCCGAAGGAGCGCGCGGCATTGGTTCGGCGCTTCCTGCGGCACCATATGGCCGCTGTCTTCAATGATGTGAAGCTCAGGATCGTTGAGGTGCTCTACGAGTTGCATGCCGGCTCTGCGCGGCGCCATCCGGTCTTTGCCAGCCAGGATCACCTGCACCGGGCAACTGATTGCAGCTGCTGCTGCCTTGCCGTTTGTATACGCATTGCAGGCCCTGAGATCGGTGGCAAGCTCATTAGGTACGTTGCCGCGCATCACCTTGCGGCCGCCGGCAACCATGGAGTTACCCGGTATGGGTCCCTGGTGCAGGTGACCCGCCGGGCCGAATCCCCACGAAACCATCATTGCGATCGCAGCCTCGGGGTTTTTTTCCGCAGCCTCTATTAATGCGTCATTGACCGGTGTGGCCAGCCCACTTGCAATCAAGGAGACCGTCCGGATCTTCTCCGGATACCGTGAGGCAAACTCCAGTGCGACCAGGCAACCTTGTGAGTGCGCAACTACGGATAAGTCTTTGACGCCGAGCGCAATGGTCACATCGTTCAGCCAGTCGGCCATTCCCTCAATTGAATCCAGTGGTGGTCCTTCTGAATGCGTATGGCCAGGTAGATCCGGTACCAGGACGCTGTACTTTCTGAACGCGAAAAACCGCGACTGCAATCCCCAGAACGTGTGGTCGAGCCCGCTTCCGTGAAGGAATATGACTGTCGGCAGACTGCTGTCTAAAGTTTTTCCGCCGGTCGTGGCAAAAGCCTGTTTGCCGTTGACTTCGAAATACACGTCTAGTCGCCCGCGACTTTTTTGGCCGCACGAAATCCTGTTTCAAAATCGGCCTGCAGGTCTTTGACATCCTCGAGGCCCACCGACAGGCGAATCATGTCTTCGGTGATGCCGGCCGCTACCAGCGCGTCTGCGTCGATACGCGAATGCGTTGTAGTGGCCGGATGAATGATCAGGGTCTTCGCATCGCCAACGTTTGCAAGGTGCGAAGCCAATTCCACATTCTCGATAAACGCTTTGCCGGCTTCCCGCCCACCTTTAACGCCAAAGCTGACGATTGAGCCTGCACCTTTTGGCAGATACTTCTTCGCCAGTTCATGACTGGAATGCGATGGCAGACTTGGGTGGCTGACCCATGAAACCCGGTCGTGATTGGAGAGGTATTCGAGCATTTTTTCGGTGTTGGTCCGGTGTTTCTCCATCCGCAGGGAGAGCGTTTCGATGCCTTGCAACAACAGAAATGCATTCATCGGCGCCATGGATGGGCCGATATCCCGCATCGCCTCAGCCCTGATTCGGGTTGCAAATGCGCTCGGGCCAAATTCCTCCCAGAGGTTGATTCCCTGGAACGGCGCGTAATCTTCCGTGATGGTTGGGTACTTGTCCGTTCTGCCCCAGTCGAAATTGCCGCCGTCTACCACCACGCCACCGATAGCGGTGCCGTGGCCGCCCATCCACTTGGTGACCGAGTGAATCGTGATGTTGACACCGTGATCGAAGCAGCGGCAAAGGTAGGGCGTGTTAAATGTAGCGTCCACCATGAACGGAATGTGGTGTTTGTCGCCGATGCTGGCAATTGCTTCGAGATCGAGGATGTCGAGGCCCGGGTTGCCGATCAGTTCGCCGTAAATCAGGCGCGTGTTGTCCTGTATCGCGTTCTTGAATCCGTCGATGTCTTTCGGGTCCACGAATGTCGCTGTTATGCCGAAACGCGGCAGCGTGTTCTTCATCAGGCTGATGTTGCCGCCGTACATTTGCGATGAAGCGACAATGTGATCGCCCTGGCCCAGGATTGCAGTGATGGCTACAAAGGTTGCGGCCATGCCGGATGCAGTGCAGACCGCTGCCGAGCCTCCTTCCAACGCGGCGATGCGCTGCTCCAGGACGCCGACCGTCGGATTGGTTATGCGGCTGTACGCATGTCCGCCGCGCTCGAGATTAAAAATCGAGGAAGCCGTATCCGTGTCCGGGAACACGTAGGACGTCGTCTGGTAAATCGGCGCCGCACGGGCGCCGAATTCCTTGTCCACCGTTTGCCCCGCGTGGAGGCTCAGCGTGTCAAATTCCAAAAAGTCAGACATCGGATTGCTCCGTTTATGCGGCGTCGAGTGCCTTTTCCAGGGCTTCGATCAGGTCCTCGGCGTCTTCCAGTCCGACCGACAGGCGCACCAGTCCGTCGATAATACCGACACGCTGCCGCTCGGCTTCCTCAACGTCGGCGTGCGTCATCGTCACCGGGTGCGTAACCAGGGACTCGACCGAGCCAAGGTTTTCGGCCAGCGTCCACAGCTCGATACTATCCATGAGTTTCTTGCCAGCCGTGAGGCCACCTTTCACCTCGAACCAGACCATCGCACCAAACCCGGTTGCCTGTTTCTTAACGATATCGTGCTGCGGGTGCGACTTCAGGCCGGGGTAAGAAACCTGCTCGACCTTCGGGTGCGCTTCGAGGAATTCGGCAATCGCCATAGCATTGGCTGACTGCTGGTCCATACGTATCGACATGGTCTTGCAGCCCTGCAGGGTCAGCCAGGCTACTTGCGGCGACATGATGCTGCCGGTCGAGTTCTGGATGAAACGAATCGCGTCGGCATGTTCTTGCGACTTGCTGATGGCCGCACCGCCGACGGTCGCGTTGTGGCCGTCCATGTATTTGGTGGTGCTGTGCACCGACACATCGGCGCCGAGATCCAGCGCCTGCTGGTAGTAGGGCGTCAGCAGCGTGTTGTCGACGACGTGCACCGCGCCGGCCTTCTTCGCGATCTCCGAGATCGCGGCGATATCCGCGCATTTCAGCGTCGGGTTGGCTGGTGTCTCGGTAAAAATCATGGCGGTATTATCACGAACGGCCGCGGCTACGGCGTCGGGATCCGCCGCGTTGGCGAACGTGAATTCGATGCCGAAGCGCGTCATAACTTTGGTAGCCAGACGGTAGGTACCGCCATAGGCCACGTCTGAAACGACGGCGTGGCTGCCGTTCTCCAGAAAGGCCAGCATGACAGCTGTGGTTGCCCCCATGCCGGTGCCGAAGCAGGCACAGTCAATACCGTTTTCGAGATCAGCCAGTTTGGCTTCGAGCGCCTTGACGGTCGGGTTTCCAGAGCGTGAGTAGGTAAAGCCCTTGCTCATGTACTCATCAACTGACGGCTGCACGAAAGTAGTCGACTGGTAAATAGGGGTCAGGATCGAGCCCGTCGTCGGGTCTGGAGTTACGCCTGCATGAATCTGCCTGGTTCGAAATCCCATGAATTTGGTTCCTTGGTTTTGATGGTTTGGGACGCTGCCCTGATGGGCCCCAGATAATACACGCAACCGGATACCCAGAGGACCCTCTGTGCCATAAGCTGAACCGGGACTCAGGCGCGCATTTTCAGGGGGTCGTCCGGGTCGATCCCGGGCATGAATTGCTCTTTCCGGTCGTGGGCCGTCAGGTTGTAGACTAATCCAAGCCAGTTGTTGACGATCGCTTTGCCAGTGTCGCCCCAGGTATTGTCGACCAGTGCCGCAAGTTCTGCGTCGGGGAAGGGCGGCAAATCCTTACCAGCGGCGGCGGCTTTCTCTGCCGCGTGAAAATACTGGCGTGCGACATCTCCAGCTTCTGCGGAAAAGTAGTTCTCAGGGTACCTGGGCCCGTGTTCCCGCTCGCCGTTGAAGTACCTGACGACTTCGCGTTTGTATTCCTTCAAAAGGCTGACCGCGTCGTATTCGGGGTGTCCCTGGAAGTAGACGATGCGGAAAAGGTCGGGACTGACCGCAAGATGGACACCTGCATCGCCGCTCTCAACGAGCACGGCAAGATCCGCACTCTCGAATTGATCTCGCGTTATCTCGTTGTGTCGGGAATGGGGCGCATCAAACCGGGTGTTCACGTCACGCATCAACGGATGTTCCGGTCGGTTGATCTTGTGACTGTAGACGCCCCATTTCTTCCGGCCTATGAGTGACCGATCGATGCCGTGCTGGTGTTTGACAACTGCGTGTGTCGCCAGGCACGAACAAAGTACGGAAGCGACATTGTCGCTGGCCCAGCTGATGACTTGCATCAGGGGGTCCCAGAAGCGCTCCTGTTCGAGAGAAGGATTGGTGACGTTTGCTCCGGTGATAATGAGTGCGTCAAGTCCCTGTTCCGCTATGTCACCGAAGCTGAAGTAGTGCTCGGCGATATGTGCTTCCGTCGCTTTCCCTCGATTGAGCTCAGGGAGCGAGAATGGATAAACATAGAATTGCGCAATTTGGTTCGACGCGCCTATAAATCGGATGAATTGTTGCTCTGTCGCGGTGAGCGCCGCATCAGGCATCATATTCAGGAAGCCGATATGCAATTCCCGAATGTCCTGCTTGGTTGCCCTTTCGAGCGATAAAACCAGCTCACCGCCGTCTTTCAAGCGCTGAAATGTGGGCAAATTGTTATGGGCGACCAGGGGCATCGTTTTTTTGTCCTTACCCGGATTACGTGATAATACTCAATGCGTCGGGATGAGGGGAGTTCAATGGAGGCTGGCCGGTTATCTGAGCGATTGCTTGTGGCTGCACTGGTATTGAGCTTGTCCGCATGCGGTCAACAGCAAGCGGACAAGGTGCCGCCTGACCTGATCCTGTTTAACGCTCATGTCGCCACAATGGATGCTGCAGATTCGATTGCCCAGGCGGTTGCGGTAAGTGGCAATAGTATTACGGCTGTTGGTGCGGCAGCGGCAATCCTGGAGTTCGCCGGGCCTCAAACAGAACTGATCGACGTTGGCGGCAATACCATCACTCCCGGGATCATAGACACCCACAATCATTTCGCCTGGGGCGCGCTCGATGAAAGCTCGCCGCTGAACATCGAATATCCGGCAGTCACGAGCATCCAGGATATCCGCGAACAGGTCCGGCTTGCAGCCGCGAGACTTGGCGAGGGAGAGTGGGTCGTTGGCTCGCGATGGGATGCCGGAAAACTTCTGGAGCGGCGGGACATGAGTGCCGCGGATCTCGATAGCGTGTCGCCTGACAATCCTGTATGGCTGCTACATACCTCAGCACATTACGGTGTGGCGAACAGCCGGGCCCTGGAGCTGGCTGGAATTGACGCAGGCACGCCCGACCCTGACGGCGGTGTCATCGCTCGCGACGACAACGGCAATCCGACTGGCATTCTGACAGACCAGGCGATGGCACTTGTGGCCGAGATAACGCCTCCTGTTTCCGCGGAAGACTTTGTCAGCGCTGTGTCCGAACGGGTTGGGTTCCTGAGCGCAGAGGGTATTACGACGATCAAGGACCCCGAGATAGATCAGCGCCACTGGGACGCCTACAAAGCGATCAGTGAAAACGGCAATTTAAGCGTTCGTGTATTCGTGCTCTGGCGCGTCCCGGACACGATGGCCGAAGCTCGCGAGTTGCTACTGCGAATCACGCCGATCATGAATCCGGGGGGCGATGCGACTGATCTCATATCCGGCGGCGTGAAAATTTACATTGATGGCAGTGGAACAGCGCGCACGGCATGGATGTATGACGACTGGAACGAAAACTTCACGGACGTTGACGAGGGCAATAAAGGTCTGACTTACCTGGAGACTGATCTGCTACTCGCGCAAATTCGCCTGTTTCACGATGCCGGTGTGCACATTGGTACGCACGCTATCGGTGATCGCGCGATCGACTTTACGCTGGACAGTTATGACCGTGTTCTCGCCGATAATCCCACGCCGGGGCTTCGGCACAGCATCATTCACAGTAACCTCCCGACTGAGCATGCAATGGACCTGATGGTGAAACTGCAGCGTGATTTTGACGCTGCTTATCCGGAGATTCAGCCTGCATTCCTGTGGTGGATCGGCGACGCCTACGCTGGCAATTTCGGGTCTGAGAGAAGTTTGCAGGTATTGCCGCTCAGAACTTTCCAGGAGCGTGGCATCAAATGGGCCGGCAGTTCTGATTTCAACGTTTCGCCGTATGCGCCGCGATACGCGCTATGGGCCGCGTCTGCGCGTGAAGCCATGTTGGGCACGTATGGCGACAATCCCTGGGGCACGGATGAGTCGATATCGGTTCACGATACGCTGCGGGCCTACACTATTGTAGCCGCGCGGCAGGTGTTCCTCGAAGACAAGTTAGGATCCATTGAGAAAGGAAAGCTTGCTGATATCGTGGTGTGGGATCGCGATCTGTATTCGATCCCCGTCGAGGAACTAAAAGAGGTGAAGCCCGTGTTGACCCTGATGAACGGTGAGGTTGTCTATCGTGCGAATCACTAGTGCTGCGGCACTTCTGAGTCTGTTGTTCAATGGTGGCGTGGTATTTGGACACGAGTTTTCCGGGGCGCACGGCACGGTGACAGTCGACTGGACGGCACCCAATATCGATCGGGTGCTCTCATCTGGCTATGGAGACTCTTTTGGCACCGAAGCATGGGCAAGAAAAGGGTTTCCCGAGCTTGTCGAAGTAGAGGGCCGACAGTGCGTGGAAGGATCCTATTTCCTTTTCGACGTTGATGACGATTATGCATTCGATATCGATGAGACAGTGACGGTCGAGCTTTTGTTTGACCGCAGCCAGTCCGAGGGTCTTTTCGTTTCCTATGACCAGAACGTCATCGCAGAAAACATCAGTGAAATAACGTTTCCCGATTCAGGCGACCGGTGGCACTCGCAAGTCATTACGCTGGAACGGGCGCGTTTCGCAAACAGGGGAGAATCGGGTAGCGATTTCACGATTGCTGCTCCCGATGGCACCTGGTTCGGTGACCCTGAGGCAAATCACAAGATCGTCCTGTGCGATCTGTCGGTCAGACGATCGAACGAAACGGTTGAGCCGGCGGAATTTGGCCAGCTTCGCCTCGTTGTCAATGACGAAAACTCGAGATTGACGCCTGCACGGATCGGTTTGTACGACGAAGCGGGTCGAATGCCCTTGCCTTCAGACAGTGCGTTGACGATTCATAACTACGATGACCGAAGCAAGCAGATTTTTCTACGTTCAACTCATGGCGCGGTGCCCGTCTGGCCAAACAAGAATCGTTTCTTTTTCTACGTTGATGGCGAATATGAAACGAGGTTACCGGTCGGCACCTATGAACTCGTTGTTAGCAAGGGACCGGAATACGGCGTAATTCAAAAAACGATTGAGATCAGCGCCGATACCGGAACCGCCATCGCTGTTCCCCTGTCGCGCTGGATTGATATGCCGGAAAAAGGCTGGTATTCGGGGGACGATCACGTACATATGACTCGCACGCCCAACGACAATGCGGCAATCAGCGCTGTTATGCAGGCGGAAGACGTTCACATAACCAACCTGTTGCAAATGGGTAATCCCTACGACACGAATTTTGCGCAGTATGCGTTTGGCAAGGACGGGCGCTACCGGGCGGGAAATCACGCCCTCGTACCCGGGGTCGAGGATCCGAGAACCGCGGTGCGCGGGCACACGATCAGCGTGAATATCAGGGAGGTCTATCGTCCGACTGACCGTTACCTGCGTTATGACCAGATATTCGCCGAATACCGCAAGCAAGGCGGCATGTCAGGCTACGCCCACGTCGCCGGCCGGCTCTTCAATGTAGAACGCGGCCTCGCAATCGACGTACCCCTCGGCGCCGTCGAGTTTGTGGAGCTGCTGCAGGACGGAACGCTGGAGACGCAGCTCTGGTACGACTATCTGAACCTGGGGTTCAAGCTTATTCCAATGGCGGGTTCCGACTTTCCCTACCTTAATGCACCCGGTGGCGACCGAAACTACGTTTACGTCGACGGTGACTTTACCGTGGACGCCTACTATGAAGCCCTTCGCGAACAGCGCACCTTTGTTACGAACGGTCCAATGCTGGAGTTTTTGGTCAATGACCAACCGATGGGTTCGGATCTGCAATTATCAGCAGGCGATGAAGTTTCGATCGTCGCTGGCGCCGCGCTGAATCCGGATATTGAGTCGCTGGATCGCATTGAACTGGTTGTGCATGGCGATGTTGTCGCGTCTATGAATAACGTGTCGGTTGACAACACGCTGTCGCTGCACCACACAATGACGGTGGAAGAAGGAATGTGGCTTGCAATTCGTGCTTATGGCGCTGAGCAGACAGTCGCGCACACCGCGCCCGTCTATGTTACGACCGGCGGTGGATTCGAAAATCGGGCTGCAGTGCCAGATTTGGCGCGGCAAATGATCAACAAGCTGGGTGAATTTGATACTGTCGCTGCGGATGCCACGTTGGAGCTGGAGTCCTGGTCGGTTGCTGAGCCGTTATCGATAATGCTCACAGAACAGCGAGTGAAAATCCTTGAGCGGGCCGATGAAGCACGAGCCGTCTATGCGAGGATGCTCGACCGGCGATAAGACTTGATTCTGAATCAAGAGGGCAATCTTACAACGAGGCGGGCACCCTGGGTGTATTGGCGGTCCACCGACAAGATGCCGCCATGCGCCTCCGCTGCCAGTTTTGCAAGATACAGACCAAGTCCCGTTCCACCGGTTTCTCTCGTGCGTGAAGGGTCCCCGCGAAAAAACGGTTCGCCGAGATTATCTGCCTGTTCCGGTGAAATGCCCGGCCCGTCATCTTCGACAGTTACAACAAGGTCAGATCCATCCAGCCGTGCACTCAACCTCACGCGACCATCGTCTGTAGAGGAATAGCGGAGTGCGTTGCTCAGTAAATTCTTGAGAATCAGTATCAGTCGCACGTCATCAACGTTCGCTTCAATGCTCTTATCTTCAAGCGAAATCTCGATTCGATTCAGATCGCGAGCAAAGAAATTTTCGACAAGCTGTTCGATCAGGTCGTTGACCAGTACGCTGGTCCGGTTGAGCTTGGCATGCCGGGAATTCAGTCGTTCCGCTTCCAGCAGAGTGGCGATTATTTGCTCCATTTCAGATATTTCGGCGCGAACATCCTCCTTTTGATCGCTGTCATCGATGAACTCCAGCGCAAGCCTTAACCGGGACAACGGCGATCGAAGTTCATGACTTATTCCCAGCAGCAACTGGCGCTTCGCATCCAGCATCCCGCGGACGTCCCCGGCGAGTTTGTTGATATCATCTGCCAGGTCACCGAGTTGATCTTTCCGGTGGCCGGAAATTCTGTGTTCAAGGTTGCCCTTTCCAATCAGTGCGGCACCCTCACGAATTGACCGAATCGGGCGAAATAGCCATCTGACGGATACATAAGCCAAGAAAAGCCAAACGAGTCCAATTGACAGGATTATCGGAAGTAAATCTGGTCCGGAATTCGTATCTGCGATGCGGGGCGAAGATACGACGATATCGAAATTACCCTGTTTTATTTTTAAAAACCGGTGCGGGCCATCAACCGCAAATTCGACGTCCGTCAGCTTGCCGAGCAATGCGCCCGGTTCTTCGCTGAAGATATCGCTGGCCCCAAAAGTCAGTTCATCCATTCCCGGAAAATTCGGATCCGACGCCCAGTCAATATTCTCGCCGTAAATCCGAATGTCGACCGGCACCTGCTGGGTAATAGCGATTGCCCGATCGATATTCGGCGGAGTCCCGATATCCCGGCGAACATATTCAACGTGTAATGACAGGTGGCCGCTGATGAGTTCACGCAAATCGTCCTCGCTGTATACCCAGCGAATTCCTACTGTCGCGAAATAGACAAAAGCGATGGCCAATACGGCGAAGATGGCCAGGAGACGAAAAGAAAGAGACCGCTTTAGTTGCTCAAACATCTGCCAGTCTTCGAGCGATAAAAGCGTAGCCGGTCCCCCAAACTGTCTGGATAAATCTTGGTGGTTTCGCGGAGTCGCCGATCTTCTGCCTGAGCCGACTGACCATGATGTCGACGGACCGGGTCAATATCGCAGCATCAATTCCCCGCAATTCATTCAGAATTTCGTCACGGGAAACTTTTTTTCCGGCACGGCCGGCGAGGATAGTCAACAACTCGAACTCCATCGATGTTAGTTCGACCCTCGCACCATCTACATCAACGAGCTTTGCATCCCGGTCAATCTCTATTCCTTCGAACCGCATAATCGGATCTCGGGAATCAGTGGCTGTTGAACGACGCAATATCGACTGTATTCGGGCGACAAGCTCCCGGGGTTCAAATGGTTTGCCGATGTAGTCGTCTGCCCCGATTTCAAGTCCGGACACTCTATCCATTACGTCGCCACGGGCGGTAAGCATGATTATGGGGATCTGGCTCTTCTTTCTGACCTCTCTGCATATGTCGAAACCGTCCTTACCGGGGAGCATGACATCAAGCAGTAGAAGGTCTGGGTCAATCCGCGCGAGTTTACGAAAACCCTCGTCAGCATCACCAGCGCACTCAAGCGCGATTCCGAATTGCTTCAGATAGGTCTTAAGCAACTCGGAATGTTTTTTGTCGTCGTCGATTAGCAGGACTTTAGCCATGGTCGCCATGGTACAGCCAAAATCGACTGAATTTCAGGTCCTTCGGGACACGTTACAAACGGATACAAACTGAGACGTTTCTGAAACCACCTAATTGCCATGATGGCGCAGTATTATCCCCCAAATGTTTAAAGATGAACCAATGATCAGATTTACGAAATTTTCGTTTTTCTTTGCGCTTCCAGACCTTGTCGCCTGCAGCAGTAGCAGCGAGAGATCACCGTCGCGGCAGGTGGCGTATATACTGCAATAGCTCGAGACGCAGAAGCGGAGCTGGCAGGCTTCCACTGGGTCTTATCAATTTAGATGACTTCCTGGCGAACTGAAAATGACGTTAATTACCAAAACAGCAAACGAACTGGCCGAGTCCGGAATTATTCCGGACTCGTTCATTCGTACCGGAATCCGGCGCCTGGTGCAGCAGCGAAAAATGCAGGTCAGTGGGCAGAATGGTGTCGAACTGGATGCATTCGTAAGCATGATGAACCAGTCGCCTGTGGCCCTGGTGCCGGCTGTTGCAAACGAACAGCACTACGAGGTTCCAGCCGCCTTCTTCACGGAAGTGCTTGGGTCTCACAGGAAATACAGCTGCTGTAACTGGGGTGCTGGCGTCAGAAACCTGGATGAAGCAGAGGAGCGGTCACTACGGATTAGTTGTGAGCGTGCGAAAATCGAAGACGGCATGAATGTTCTCGACCTTGGTTGTGGTTGGGGTTCACTTTCGCTCTGGATTGCAGCGCACTACCCGGCCTGCAATGTCACCTCGGTTTCAAACTCAGCATCGCAGCGTGAATTTATCGAAAAAGAGGCGGTTTCGCTTGGACTGTCCAATATTCGGATAATTACTGCGGACATGAATGACTTCGATACCGATCAGACTTTCGATCGGGTCGTGTCCGTCGAAATGTTCGAGCACATGCGCAATTACGCGACGTTGTTCGAGCGTATTTCCAGATGGCTCAATGAAGACGGCTTCTTCTTTATGCACATCTTCTGTCACAAGAGTGCCGCCTATGAGTATCTGGACAATGGCCCACAGGACTGGATGAGCAGACATTTCTTTTCCGGAGGCATTATGCCAAGCGGAGATTTGCCATCACGGTTTCAGGAGCGACTGGTGCTAAGTGACCAATGGCGTTGGTCCGGATTACATTATCAGCGCACGGCCGAAGCCTGGCTGAAAAACATGGATAAACGTAAAGCCACGATAATGCCGATTCTTGAGGCAACCTATGGCACCAAAGATGCTGGTCGATGGTGGATGCGCTGGCGCATATTCTTCCTGGCCGTCAGCGAGATGTTTGGTGCCGATGAAGGTCGTGAGTGGGGCGTAGGCCATTATTTGTTCAGACCGCGAATCGCGGCCTGAACTCATGGAGTGAGATATGAACGTACTGCTGAATGTTGTTGTTTTCAAGATCGCATGGTTGTCGACGGTGCTTGGAGGCGCGAATGATTTGCCGCTTGTTGGGCCGGTTGTGGTCATGGGCGCAATCGCGATTCATCTCTGGCTCGCAGCGGAGCCGGCTCGCGAACTGCTTCTCGTGTTAATCACTGGCGTCATCGGTGTGACCTGGGACAGCTTTATGGTCTCCGCGGGTTGGCTCTCCTATCCGTCCGGAGTGTTTATTTCGGGAGTGGCTCCTTATTGGATTGTTGCGATGTGGATGCTCTTTGCTACCACACTGAACGTTTCGTTCCGCTGGTTGCAGCAGCGTCTCTGGCTGGCCGCGATCATGGGAGCCGTCTTCGGCCCGCTTTCCTACTACGCAGGTGCAAGTGCAGGTGCCGTAGTCCTGCATAATCCGAACGCTGCATTTACCGGTTTATCCATCGCCTGGGCGATAATGCTGCCATCACTGTTGTGGTTGGCTCAGCAGCTCGACGGAACACAGCGCCCGGTCCTGAAGAGTCGAATCTGACTGTGTTTGACCTTTCGACATGGTTGAATGCGCTCGCCCTGCTGCTCGGGTTCGGCGTGCTTGGCTGGGTGATCAGCCTGGTGAAAAACGACGTCAGCATTGTCGACAGTATGTGGTCGATCATGTTTTTGATCGCGGCAGTAAGTTATGTGATGACGCTTGATATGACCGGACCGAGGGCAACACTGATCCTGATCCTGGTAACAATCTGGTCGCTGAGGCTTGCCGGCCACATATTCTGGAGAAACCTGGGGGAGGCTGAGGACTATCGGTATCAGAAAATTCGCCGTAACAATTCGCCGAACTTCGCGTTCAAAAGCCTCTACATCGTGTTCGGTCTGCAAGCCGCACTGGCGTGGCTAATCTCCCTGCCACTGCTGGCGGCGATCGGTGGAAATGGTCCGATCGGTATCCTCGATCTTGCGGCATTGATCTTATGGAGCGTTGGCTTTGTCTTCGAATCATTGGGTGACTTGCAACTGGTTCGTTTTCGCGCCGATCCGAAAAACAAGGGACAGGTTCTGAACAGTGGTCTTTGGAGCCTGACGCGCCATCCTAACTACTTCGGAGATTTTTGTATTTGGTGGGGATTTTACCTATTCGCGCTTTCAGCCGGCGGTTGGTGGTCGCTGGGGGCTCCACTGCTCATGTCATTCCTGCTCCTGAAGGTGTCGGGTGTGGCAATGCTTGAGAAAGACATCGGCACTCGCCGTCCGCAGTACGCCGACTACGTCAGGCGCACGAACGCATTTTTTCCAGGGCCGCAAAAGCCGGAGTTATCGTCGTGAAAAAATACCTCTACCAGGGCTTGCTTTCGTTAACGGGAGCATTATTGCTCACTGTGACTGGTGCTACGCCTGTCGACTACAAAGATCCTGATGAGCAGGAGTGGAATTTCAAGGTCTACCTGGATGACAATGAAATTGGTTATCACAATTTCTCGCTTGTCGAAGACGATGATCGCCAACGTTTGGTTACCGAGGCGGATTTCAGGGTTCGTTTCCTTTTCCTTACTGCATACCGATATGAACATACGAACCAGGAAACCTGGAATGGTAATTGTCTGCAGGAAATATCGTCTAAAACGAATGCTAATGGCACGAAGTTCTCGGTTCGTGGTTATCAGGCCGGGGACGGTTTCTCTGTTGAGTCCGATGAGGGGTTGACGGAAATGGGCGATTGCGTGAAGACATTCGCTTACTGGAACCCCAATATTCTAAACGAACCCTGGCTGCTCAACTCCCAAACGGGTGAGTTATTGTCCGTCGAAATTGAGGCGGTCGCAGAGGAAACGCTGAATGTCAGAGGGATAGACGTTACAGCCCAGCGGTATCACCTGGAGGCAAAAAACATGCAGCTGGATATCTGGTACTCGAAAGACAAGCGCTGGCTCGCGCTAGAGTCGACGGTTAAGGGAAATCGAAAGCTTCGCTATGAATTGATTTAGAGACGTTCTATGAGTAAGTCATTTGAAATACGAAAAAAGGCCATTTTTCCCATGATTATTGCCAGCGTGACCGCAGGTTGTGCGGGCAGTCAGCTGCCAATTGAGACAGTCGCATCTGTGGATCTCGATCGATTTATGGGTGACTGGTACGTCATTGCCAACATACCTACATTCGTCGAAAAGGGCGCGCACAATGCCGTTGAAACCTACGAACTGAATGATGATGGCAGCATTTCCACGACGTTCGTTTTTCGAAAAGACGGTTTCGAAGGGAAACGCAAGGAATACAATCCAACCGGATTCGTAACGAACAAGGAAACCAACGCTGTTTGGGGAATGCGATTCGTCTGGCCAATAAAAGCGGACTATCGAATCGTCTATCTCACAGATGACTACTCGCAGACAATTGTTGCCCGAAACAAACGAGACTATGTCTGGATCATGGCCCGAACGCCAACCATCGACGAAGCGGATTACAAGAAAATGACCCGGATGATCGAGGATATGGGCTACGACCTCAGCAAGCTTAGGCGAGTTCCACAACAGTGGTGAGGCCGGTGCGATGAAGATTGCAATAATTGGCTCTGGCATCAGCGGCAATGTCGCCGCTTACCGTCTGAACAAAGAGCATGACATTTCGGTCTTTGAGGCCGGTTCTTACGTGGGCGGCCACACGAACACGGTCGATATACCGTCGAAAGACGGCACGCTCGCCATCGATACAGGCTTTATCGTCTTTAACAATCGCACCTATCCAAACTTCATCAAGTTGCTCGATGAAATTGGCGTTGAATCAAAAAATAGTGAGATGAGTTTTAGTGTGCGCAAAGACAGGCCCGCACTCGAATACAATGGTTCCAACCTGAATGGTCTCTTTGCACAGCGGCGAAATCTGTTAAGCCCTTCGTTCCATCGTATGATTCGGGACATACTGCGATTTAATCGCGAGGCGCCGGAGTTCCTGAAGAGCGACGACCAGGAGCTCTCGCTTGGCGACTTTTTGAAATCACGTCAATATTGCAACGAATTCATGCGCGATTACCTGATCCCCATGGGTGCGGCGATATGGTCAGCTGAGCTGGACTTGATGGATCAAATGCCGGCGCACTTCTTCATCCGGTTTTTTCAGAACCATGGTCTCTTGAGCCTGAAGGACCGGCCAGTCTGGCGCGTCATTAAGGGCGGATCAAGGGAGTACGTAAGAAGACTGGTCGCAGATCACCTGGACAGGATTCGACTCAATTGTCCGGTGGAATCGGTCACCAGGCTTGCCGATGGCGTAGTCGTGAAAGCGCGAGGTGTCGAGACTGAAAAATTCGATGCGGCCTTTTTTGCATGCCATAGCGATCAGGCATTGCAGATTCTTTCCGATCCATCCGCTGCGGAACGTGAGGTTCTCGGCGCAATTGAATACCAGGGAAATGAGGCAGTACTGCATACTGATGATTCCCTGATGCCGCGCCGTAAACGCGCATGGGCCTCATGGAATTACCACCTCCGCCAATCCGATGGCGTACAAGCGACCCTTACCTACCATATGAATTGCCTGCAGAGACTGAATGCCCGGCAACAGTATTTCGTAACGCTCAACAGTACGGACCTGATTCGGCCCGAATCGGTGTTGCGAACAGTCAGCTATGAGCACCCGGTATTCACTGCTAAAGCAGTTAACGCGCAACGACGGAAAGCGGAGATAGACGGAGTTAATCGCACCTACTTTTGTGGTGCTTATTGGCGCAACGGTTTCCACGAAGACGGCGTCGTCAGTGCCCTTTCGGCATTGGAGAGTTTTCAATCGAGATTGAATCATGAACAGCAGTATTTTCAGCGGGCAAGTTAGCCACTCGCGAAAAACGCCGTTGGAGCATTCGTTCCGTTACGGCGTTTACATGATGTACCTTGATCTCGGTGAACTGGATCAGGTCTTCGCCGGTCGCTGGTTCTGGTCATGCAAGAGGTGGGCGCTTGGCCGGTTTCGCCGTGAGCAACATTTTGGTGATCCGCAGAAGTCGCTTGATGAAACAGTTCGTGATCTTGTCGAGTCCCGGACAGAATACAGGCCGGAGGGACCGATTCGGCTGCTGACCAACCTTGCCTACTTTGGTTACTGCTTCAACCCGATTTCTGTCTACTACTGCTTCGACAAAGAAGACAAACGAGTGGTCACGATAGTTGCGGAAGTAAGCAACACTCCCTGGGGCGAAACCCACTGTTACGTTCTCCCTGATAAAATGAATTTAGGTGACGAAGAAACAAGGCGCTTCGCAACGGGCAAGGAACTTCACGTGTCTCCATTCATGGATATGGAAGTCGACTATGACTGGTTGCTAACAGAACCCGGTGACGACCTGGTTGTGCGTATTTCAAATTTTGCTGAGAAGAAGCGCATTTTCAATGCGACGCTTATTCTTCAGCGGGAAGAGATTAACGGGAAGAGTCTGGCAAAAGTTCTGACTCACTATCCATTGATGACGATGAAGATCGCCGTCGCGATCTATTGGCAGGCATTGAAACTCTGGGTCAAAGGATGTCCGCTCTATACCCACCCGGGAAAAACCAAAACTATCCAGGCGAATTCATGAATAAAGAAAACATTTTATCGGAACAGTCGCTTCAAAAGCAGGCTGGCTCTTACCGAATCCTCGACAGGATTGGGCGAAAACTCCTTCACTCAAGGCTTTCCGGGTTGTCGTTTGGTCGCCTGACACTGATCGATGAGCTTGAAAGACGTGACTTCGGCACTGACGAAGATGGCTTGCATGTCACTATCACTGTGGCCAATCCCGAATTCTATAGTGCAGTTGCGTTCGGCGGGTCCGTAGGAGCAGCGGAGGCATACATCCAGAGCTACTGGTCGACCGACGATTTGACCGGGACGGTGCAGGTTTTGCTGCAAAACCGCGAGGTCCTGGACGGTATGGACGGCGGACTTGCCAGGTTCGCCTTGCCATTTCGGAAAGCGTTACATTGGATAAATCGCAATACAAGATCGGGTAGCAGGCGGAACATAGCCGCGCACTACGACCTGGGTAATGACTTTTTCAGCCTTTGGCTGGATAAGACAATGATGTACTCGTCCGCAGTATTCGAACGGGCCGACATGACGCTCGAAGAGGCTTCGACTGCCAAGCTTGACCGAATCTGCCGGAAGCTTGAGCTGTCGGCGGATGACCACGTGCTGGAAATCGGCACGGGGTGGGGTGGTTTTGCAGTTCATGCGGCTAGTCGATACGGCTGCAAGGTCACAACGACAACGATCTCCCGCGAGCAATTTGAATTCGCGACTGCAAGGGTTGAGGAAGCGGGTCTGAGTGATCGCGTAGAACTATTACTGGAAGACTACCGCGACCTTGAGGGTCAGTACGACAAGCTAGTCTCGATTGAAATGATCGAGGCCGTTGGTCATGAATTCATGGACACCTATTTCCAGCAATGTGCCGGTCTGCTGAAGAAGGACGGAATGATGTTGCTGCAGGCAATCACGATTGCTGATCAACGCTATCAGGACGCGCTGAAGTCCGTAGATTTTATTCAGCGATACATATTTCCAGGCGGGTTCCTGCCCTCTGTAACAGCGATTCTGGAATCAGTAACGCAGTCCAGCGACATGCGAATCTATCACCTGGAAGACATTGGTCCTCATTATGCGGAGACGCTCAGGCGCTGGCGAGATTCCTTCGCCCGGAAGATGGACCAGATCTGGTCGCTTGGTTATGACGAACAGTTCCTTCGCATGTGGCACTACTATTACTGCTATTGCGAAGGTGCATTTATGGAGAGGGCAATCGGCAATGTGCAGGTCCTGTTTGTCAAACCAGGTACAAGGAGAGAGCCCCTGGTCCCGTCGCTGGATACGGCCTGATTAGTCTGCGGAACGCTTGAGCCAGGGGGGTGTTTCGTATATCTCGACGGTGACGTTGTCGCCTGCATTGATGACGCCGGTGGCTTCCACCACACCAACCACGCCCCGGCTGAGTTTCGAAGCAACAGAAAAAGACGTCAGCGATACTTTGTCCCCTGAATTCTGCGTGTGTTTCGCGGCTTGGATTTCACTCATGTCTTTGCAGGGTGGGTTGTACTCCTCGACGATCAATTCAGCGCCTGACGGGAATTTCAGGACAGTGCCTTTCGGCAGGCGCGACAATTCCTGGATGCCTTGCAGGCAAAGATTTGCGCCAAGACTTGTCGCGGTTAACGGCTCTGCGATATTCATGTCTTTGGCAATATCATCCAACTCCTCGATGGAGACAGCGGACCATTGTCGTTCATTTCTCCGCGTCGTTCCCTCAGGTTGTTTGTCGCCGGCCCAGGTTTTGCGTACATAGGACCGATGCCGGTCGCCGGCGATGCCATCCAGTTCGACCTGAATTGAAGAATGTTCTTCTTTACTAAGGTCATCATTCGATCCTGAATGTACGGAAACAACTCTACCGCTCAGTGTCTTCACAGGTGATCTCCATTAACCGGCTGAAGAATATCAGCGACTGCCCGCTCTTTACAGTACCGTGCTTTCCAGCTGGCTGGCACCACGATAGAGCAGCCCAAGGCCGACGATCTGCACGACGTGGTACAGGTCATTGTTGTTGAAGTGCGTGTGCAGGCTGAAGCCGCTCTGCTGGATGACGGCACCGGCCAGCGTAACGATAACTCCCGCAATTAACCACGGAGCAGTGGCGGCCCGGTGATGCAAAAAAGCCCACACCTGGATGAGCGCGACGCTGATCATTGCGGAAACGTAATGGTAAACGATGTAGATGAAGGCGCTGTGGTTAACCATCCATATTGCGTACAGCACAAAGCCCAGAGCATTGATCAGGTGAAAAGTCCTGCGCGTGGTCTTGCGAAGAAATGACCCTTCAATAGTGCCGGCCACTGCAAAAAGCATAGAGAGTCCGACTGCGTACGCGGTGCCTTTCCAGATCGCACTCAGTGTCGCATCGCTCAAAAAGGCGACGAAGCCGTGACTTGTTCCCCCGAGCAGTGCGCCGAGGCCAACGAACACGAAACCCAGACCCCACAACCAGTGCGAATATTGCCGGCGCCCGACGGCCCCCCGAATCAGCCTGGCACCGAGCCACCAGGCCACTGCCGTGATGAGATAGTCGGTAATCGTTGTCGTCGGCTCAGCGATAGTCATGCCGAATACATCTATAGTTGGCGTCAAAAGACATCACCCGTTCGAAATAAACGCCATCTTACCCGACTCATCCCGCTGCTACGCATTCTTGGGAGCGATAGAAAAACAGGCTATCCTGAGGGGATACGGAGGAGGTTCGGAAAGCCAGTGAAAACCAGCAGGCGAAAATTTCTTGCAGGGGTGAGCGCAGTTGCGCCACCTGGCTATCTGTCATCCGGGGAGCCCGTCGGGGCTGAAGACACTGCCATCCCGGATTATTTCGGCAATATTGGCGTGCGACCGTTTAGCAATGCTGTCGGTCCCTATTCGTCGCTCGGAGGCGCAGAAATGTGGTCCGAAGTTATGGAGGCGATGGACTATGCGGTTCGCAAAAAAGTTCGTATGTCGGAGTTGCAAGACGCAGAAGGAAAACGCATTGCATCGCTGGTTGATAGTGAATCGAATGTCATCGTCGGTGAGATAATCAACAAAGTGCTACTTGCCTATTACTGACCGATGACCGACTCACATACCAGTGCCAACCACGCCGACTCAGCTGACATCTTGATTCCATGCCAAGACGTGTCCGCAGCAGCGGAATTCTATACGGACGAATTAGGTTTTCGCATTGAATCTGTTTTTCCGGCTGACGCACCCCGGATAGTCATACTTTCCGGCTATGACCTGCGGCTGCGACTTGAAAGCATCGATCCGCTCGTCAGGCATGAAACAACAACGCCGTCTCTCGTCATCACAAATTTCAATCAGAGCGGGTTTGGAACAGGTCGGGCAGGCATGCAGTACCGGGACCTGATTCCGGATCGATTCGGCGGTCGGTTCATCGCTTCACATATTCGTATTTCAGATGGCGGGCCGGTCCCGGACTATGTGCATCACCACGATGTTCAATTCCAGATGATTTTTTGCGTCAATGGATGGGTGAGCGTGGTTTATGAAGACCAGGGCGAGCCCATGTTAATGGAGGCGGGTGACTGTTTCCTGCAACCACCGCACATTCGCCATCGAGTGTTGGAGTGTTCCGATCAGATGGAGGTCGTGGAGATTGCCAGCCCGGCGGAACACGAGACCAGTGCAGATCACGGCATGGAATTGCCCACATCCATTCTGGACCGGGAGCGAGACTTTGGCGGACAGAAGTTCGTGTTTCACAAAGCGAGCCAGACCGCCTGGTCGCCCTCGTTCCTGAAAGGGTTCGAGTTGCAGGACACCGGTATCAGCAACGCGACTGACGGTGTTGCATCGGTCCTCATTATGAAATCAACGGGTAATGCGTCAGACGCCGTACTTAGTCACGATGCAGGCATTCGGTTCCTGTTCGTGCTTGGCGGAGAGGCAGTGTTCGCTTGCAAGTCTGAAAATCACAGGGTGCTGAGAAAAGGTGATTCCTGCGCAATCCCGCCCGGATTGGCCTGCTCACTGGTTGACGTTTCCCCTGATTTCAGAATGCTTGACGTAAGTATTCCCAGCCACCCAGAAGGTCGATCAGTACGATAATAAGGGCTGCAGGCGCCAGGTACCTGTTAGTTAGCTGCCAGTAGGCTTTCCAGGCTGCAGGGTCTGAGCTGAACTCCTCGTCCACTACCTTCTTCCGGAGTACCCAACCTGCAAACAGCGCGATCAGGAATGCATTGACTGGCGCGAGCACGTTGGCGACGGTGAAATCCGCCAGACCGAAGAAATTCTTCTCGATGCCAATGAAGCCGAGTGGTTGCCAGTCACCCATAAAGCTGAATGAGAAGACGGAGCCGAGGCCCAGCACCCAGACCGCAAGCCCACCCAGCATTGCCATTTCTTTGCGCCGACCGGGTTTTCGTTCCTCAAGCCACGCGACAACCGGTTCCAGCATGCCGATTGCAGATGTAAATGCCGCAAACAACAACAGCACAAAGAACAACGTGCCGAAGAGATGGCCACCGGTCATGTTGCCAAAAGCGACTGGCAGTGTGACAAAGATCAGGCCCGGGCCTTCGGCGGGATCGAGGCCGCTCGCAAATACGATCGGGAAGATCGCGAACCCGGCCAGCAGAGCAGCAAAGGTATCGCCGATGCAGACGACGGTGGCCGATGCGCGTAGCGAGTAATCCCGCGGCATATAGGCGCTGTAGGTGATCATTAATCCCACGCCAATACCAAGGGAGAACAGCGCCTGACCCAGTGCGACCAGGAAGGACTCACCCGTCAGCGAGCCGAAATCCGGATTGAACAAAAATTTCGCGGCAGCAGCGAAATCGCCCGCGACCATACCGTAAATTACGAGCGCGATAATCACTGCAAAAAGCGTCGGCATCAGGATTTTGGATGCGCGTTCGATACCTTTGTTGACGCCGTTCGCAACCACCCACACTGTCAACGCTACAAAGAGCGCATGTAACGACGCCTGGTAGACCGGCCGGTCGATGTGGAGGTTGAATGTGTTGCCCGACGACGCTCCGTCGAAACCATTAAAGCCGTCGACTCCGGCAAGCATCAGGTAGTCGATTGCCCAGGCCGCAACCACTGCGTAATAGCTCAGACCCACGAACGGCACGAGGATGCTGATCCAGCCAATGATGCGCCAGAATGGCTTCGCGTTTTCATCTCGCACCAATGCCGCAATCGAGTTGACCGGGCTGCGGTGACCTCGGCGGCCGAGCAGCAACTCTCCTGCCATTAGCGGTACACCGAGAAAGAAAACAAATGCGAGATAAATAATGACGAAGCCGCCGCCGCCGTACTCGCCTGCAATGTAGGGGAAGCGCCAAAGGTTCCCAAGGCCTACAGCACCACCAACCGCAGCCATCAAAAATGCCGGCCGGCTTGACCACGCGTTACTGGTTTTCTCAGCTATGGCCATTAAGCGCTCCCGAGGATCAGGTATTTACCTGGTTTCCAGTTTCACAGTGAATTATCTCACGCGACCCTGTTTTCAGTTCAGGTTTCGCGGCTACGGCTCGCGTCGTGAATGCAGCCACGCTATCAATTGGAAATCGAAAGTAACAACAACAGCAGTAAAACTCCGATTGACGTGCGTGACATCCGGAAATTTGCCCAGGATCCAGACAAACTAGCGCGCGTCACTGTGCCTGATGAACCGTCCGGCGCGAGCGTCAGACAGCTCACCGGCCGCTACGGCAACGACACCATTCACCACGACGACATCAAATCCTTCGCTGAACTGGTGCGGATCTGCAAAAGTTGCTTTGTCGTCAACTGCTTCCGGATCAAACAACACCAGGTCCGCAACGAAGCCCGGACGGATGATGCCGCGATCATGGAAAGAAAATGTCCTCGCTGGCAGGGACGTCATGCGTCTGACTGCGTCTTCGAGCGTCATCACGTTTCGCTCACGAACGTAGTTCGCAAGTATGCGCGCATTCGTCCCATAAGAGCGCGGGTGTGGCTGCCCTTGGCCGAAAGCCATGATCGAGCCATCGCTCGCGACAGCTGCATTCGGGTAGCTGAATATCGTATCGACGTCTGCTTCGCTCATGTAGTGATAGACCATCGATGCGCCCTGATTGACGCCGGCGGCACCGCCTTCAACCATCATGTCGAGGATGGTCTGGATTTCGTTGTCCACATTGGCGCTTCGTTCAACCAAGCGGTTAATTTCGCTGATCGTCATTCCGTTGTAATTCGGGTTGGGTCGGTATTGCGCGACGGTAGCGAAGGAATAATCCGGATAGCCGCCATCTTCCAACATGTCTTTCATGCTGCCGACGATACGCTGTTGCGTATCGTCATCCTCGATCCGTGCCGCGATATCCTCGGCAGACCCCGCAACTGCCCACCTTGGCAGGTTGACACCGAGATTCGTGCTCGCGCGTTCGTACGGATAGGCGTCTACGACAACATCAATGCCTTCCTGTCGGTATGACTCGATTAGTTCGATGGCGCTTCCAATGGTGCCCCAGCGTGTCCGGCCTTTGATTTTGAGGTGCGATATCTGCACCGGCATTTTTGCTTCGCGTCCTATAGTGACCGCTTCCGAGATCGAATCATGCAGCATCGCGCCCTGTTCACGTATGTGGCTCGCATATACGCCGCCATAGGATGACGCTACTTCCGCGAGTCCTATAACTTCGGACGTATCGGCATAGGTCCCTGGAACGTAGAGCAGGCCGGTTGAAAAACCGACTGCGCCATCCCGCATACCCTTATCGACCAGGGCTTTCATCTGCAGCATCTCGTCCGCTGTTGGAACGCGATCGTCCAGGCCAACGACTTCACGGCGAATTGTGTTGTGGCCGATCAGTGTTGCAACGTTAATACCAAGATTCTTCAGGTTGGCGGCCCAGTCACCAACGTCAATTTCGGAACCACCACAGTTGCCGGTCACGATTGTCGTCACACCATCCAGCAAGTAGTTGTCAGCGCGCGGAAGGTTCATGAGACCTTCCCGGTTGGCGGACGACTCCACGTGTGTGTGTACGTCGATGAAGCCGGGAGTCAGCACTTTGCCACCGGCGTCGATGACCTGATCGGCGTCAATGTCGAGATTTCGTCCAACCCTGCTGATTCGCCCGTCATTGATCGCAACGTCGCTGACAAACCAGGGACTGCCCGTGCCGTCAACAACGCGGGCGTTCCTGATCAGGAGATCGGCGTCGGCGGCGAGTGCGGGCCATCCAGGCAGTAACAGAAACGTAACGAACAAAGCCAGTAGGAGTGGCGGCGAATTTTCCTGCATGGTATTGACCTCTCGGCGAGATGGGGCAAGACTGGTTGTTCATCAAGTGTAGCCCTGCGGGGCACGACAAGTCACCCTGAGCGAGGTCTACCAGGTGTTTGCGAGAATTTTGCTACCTATTCTTTGGCTGCTTGCGAGCTGCAGCCCTGTTGCCGAGGATGCGAGACCAGTCGCCACTCGTGTAGATACACTGTTTTCCGGTGGTATGGTCTTTGACGGATCCGGTAGCGCACCGGTTGCTGCAGACATCGGGGTAAACGATGGAAAAATTGTTTTCATCGGTAACGCAGAATCCTCAAACGTTGCCGCGGAAGATGTCATTGACGCGTCGGGATTATGGGTAGCGCCGGGTTTTATCGATGCGCACAGTCACGCAGAACTGGACGAAGACTACGGTCGCGACGCGCTCCCTTATCTTGCGCAGGGGATTACGACACTCGTGCTCGGGATGGACGGCGCCGGTAGCAGCGACGTAGCGGCGCGTCTTGACGGGTGGCGTGAGAACGGAATAGGCACCAACGGGATCCACTTCGTCGGGCACGGCTATATTCGCGAAATGGTTCTTGGGGAAGAAGATCGCGAGCCGACGGACGATGAGCTCGATGAGATGCGAGCCCTGGTCCGCAAAGCCATGGAAGAGGGGGCATTCGGCCTTTCTTCGGGCCTCTTCTATGTACCGGGTACCTACGCTTCCACCGAGGAAGTGATCGAACTGGGCAAGGTCGCAGCCGAATTCGAGGGCGCCATTTACGACACACACGATCGTGATCTTGGCGCTGTATACGAAGGGATCGGCTACGAGGCATCAGTCGAAGAAGGAATCCGGATTACCGAGGAATCGGGCCTTCGCGGCATATTCAGCCACTATAACCTGCAGGGCGCCCACAATTACGGGCGTGCGGATGTTGGTGCTGACCTGATTAATGACGCGCGCAGTCGAGGCGTCGATGTCTGGGCCGCACACCATCCCTATACCGCGACTCAAAGCAGCCTTCGTGCCTACACGATTCCCTACTGGGCATCGGCAGGTGGTGCTGAGAAAATGATCGCTCGCTATGATAATCAGACCACGTCCGCCGAGATCAAGGCTGCGACCAACGCGATGCTCCAGATTCGCGGTGGCGCCGACAAGATCATGTTTGTCGATCCGCGACCGGACCTGAATGGCAAGACGCTTGCTGAAGTGGCCGGGGAGCGTGAGCTTAGTGCTGCGGATACAGTCGAATGGATTTTGCGCGAAGGAAATGCGGGCGTCATGAATCTCGAGCTCTATGACCATAACAATACGAGAAGGCTGGCGCAGGAAGCATGGATGATGACTTGTACTGATGGACGGACGCCGCGACCTGATCAGCCAATCACTCATCCGCGAACCTATGGCGCTTTCCCGAAGAAGATGCGACATTTTGTATTCGAAGAAGGCTTATTGACGCCGGAATTTGTCATTCGGAGTTTTTCTGGCCTTGCATCTGACTTTTACAATCTTCCGGACCGCGGTTATCTTCGTGAGGGCTACGCTGCCGATATAGTCGTGATCGATCCGGATCGTTATCGAGATATGGCAACGTTCGAGAGTCCGAGACAATTGTCGGTGGGCGTCGTGCACGCCGTGGTCAACGGACAGTTTGCCATTCGAAACGAGGTCGCCACAGGCGAGCTGGCTGGCGTGCCGCTAAAACGAACATCCGGCACCGAAAACTAAGCCAGTCCGATGCTTGATGGGCCGCAGACTAGTCCAGCAAATCGATTTCCTTGCCGACGAGCACGACCTGCATTCTGTCGGGATGCAGGTATTTCTTCGCCGCTTCGAGCACGTCATCTGCACTAACCGCACGAACCCGATCGACATAAGTCGCGGAGCGTGAATGATCGCCGAAACGCAGACGTTCCATGGCGAAGTTTCGGGCAATCGTATAGCCATCCAGGTAGCGGATCTGAAATGAACCCTCAGTAAGGGCACCTTTCGCGACAAACAGCTCTTCATCTGTCACTTCGTTCGCCCGGATTCGATCAATTTCATCAACCATGTTTTCGTAGATGTCCCTGATGACATCATGACGACTATAAGAGCGAAACGTATAGGTGCCGGGGCCGAACCAGCGGTCTTCAAGGAAGCCGCTGGCATCGTTGGTATACCCATAGCGGTAACGGGTCTCGACGGTCATGCGTGTGTACAGGTGGCCACCGGCGAGAATGTAGTTCATGACCTCCAGGGCGGCCTGATCATCCAGGGGCGTTACGGGGAGCTCATGGCCGAACACCAGCCAGCTTTGCAGCTTTTCTACCGGGAACGTGTGCTGGGTCAGTGTGCTGTGGCCAATATCGGGGGCGAGCACCCGGGCCGGCGCATCGCTGAAAGGCATGTCGCCGAACAGGTCGACTATCGCCGACTGGATATCCTCTGCATCGATATCACCGGCGATGGCTAGTGTCATGTTCGCCGGGACGAAGCGGGTTGCATGAAATTCCCTGACGTCGCTGACTTCCAAATCGTCGAAATCGCTAACCGTCGGGTCGATACCATAAGGATGATCCTTGAATAACACCTCGTGAAATCTGTCGACCGCAGCATCGAGGGAGCCCTCATACAGTGCTGGCCCGGATTCTCCTGACAGGTCCTTACCGCCTGGTGCTGCCTTCAATTTGGCGCGTTCCAAAGCGTCATTGTCGATAGCGGGGCCTCGAATTATTTTTGCGAACAAAGGCAGTGCCGCGTTTAGATCCTCGAGCGGGACATTTAGCGTTACTTCCGTCCACTCGTCGTGCATGGATACAGAATACTCGGCGGTCATGTATTTGAGTGTTTTCTGAAATTCTCCGGCGTTATCTGCGGTGGGTCCCCGCCGCAGCGCCTCTGCCAGTGTTTCTGCAGACCCCTGCTTTTCGTCGCTAACAGCGCCGGCAGCAATGAATGCACTCAGCGTAACGAGTGGTACCTGGTTGGCCTCCGCAATGTAAGCAACCAGGCCATTTTCCAATGCGAGTTGATAGTCGGTCGGGTCGGGCCGGGAAAACTCGCTGGCGGGCAGGTTCATCCGGGTCGGGTGAGTGATTTCCTGCGCCGATGCAGAAACGCTCGTTATCAGAAGAAGCAGGCCTAGTCGTTTCATTCGCTGGCTCCTTCGGGGGTCACAACGCCCACAGAACGATTCTTTGCCACAAAATATGAGTCCACAAGCCGCGCAATGTCTTTACCAGAAGCCTGCTCGCGTGCCTCAAGATACGGTTGCAGTGTTTGCCAGCTGTCCATAACCTCGAAGTGTCCGATTTGAAATGCCAGTGCATTCGGATCGGCCGCAGTTCGATACCATTCTGTGCGAAGTTTCTTGCGGGCAAGAGCGACGTCTGCTTCCGCAAGCGGTGTTGATGCGAGTCGTTTGAGTTCAGTCAGGACAGCTACTTCGGCAGCATCGAGACTGGACGGGTCACTGACGAGCACTTCGAAATTGATCGATGCCGGCACTCCAAACCGCTCTGTGTGTACCACACGTGTATTGACGCTGATTGTGCCGGCAACATCGCTTGCCGCGAGTACGGCCTGCAAGTGGGGCTGCAATGCTTCTGCAAGCACGTCAAAAATCGGCCGATCCGGGTGTCCGACGCCGGGAATCTGGTAGCGAATTTCCACCCGCGGCGACATCGTGCTGCTGCGCCAGGTCAGTTGCTTCTCGGCAGAAGGGAGCGGCTCCCGGCCCTGGTAGCGTGCTGGTTCGGGTCGTCGTTCCATATGCCCAAAGTATTTGTCGACCTTCGGAATCATGTCTTCGAGCGTTACTCCGCCGATAAAAATCAGCGTCGTGTTGTTCGGTACGAAATAGGTTTCGTATAGCTCACGTTCATAGCGTCGTGTGTACTGGTTGAAGTCGTTTGCATACCCCTCCGGGACGTAAACCATTGAGGCGCGACCGACCAGGGAGTTCATGGCTTCCCGGTACTCGGTATCCGGGCGGTTGAGGTCGCCAAGACGTTGCTCGACCAAAATCATTCGTTCGGCATCGAAGTTCCTGAAGACGGAGTTCTCCATTCGGTCTGCCTCGACGCGGAGAAACAATTCAACTCGATCCGCAGGAAGGTCCAGGTCGAATTTCATGTATTCCTGCTCAGTGGTGGCAGTGAGGCGTGTACCGCCGTAAGCCTGGTACCAGCGCTTCATCGGACCTTCGTCATTAAGTTCGAGAACCTGCTGATTCAGGGAATCGATGAGACCCTGCAGCTCCTCTATTCGCGGCGTCGTTGACGCATGCTGGTAGTCATGAAAGACGCCGCGCTCGCGAATATCGTTCCTGGCCCGGTTGCGTTCCTCTTCGAGCGCATCTTCCGCGATCTGAATTTGCTCATGCAGTTCTGCTTCCCGCTGCCAGTCCCGGGAGCCGAGCGTCGGCGTGCCCTTGAACATCAGGTGTTCGAGAAAATGCGCCGCGCCATATTGGCCCGGCGTCTCGTTGAGTGCGCCCATGTCCGTAAAGATTTTGCTGACGACCCTCGATTCACCGGGCCGCTCAATAACAAGAAGCCTGAGCCCGTTGTCAAAAACATGTTCCTTGATTGGCAGCTCAAATTTGGCAGCGTTGGCCAAATTCAACGAAATAATGCCAAGAAAAATAATGCCGAGGACGGCAATCCGGATTGGTTGCATGGGTCTACCTGTGATTTATCATTCTATCCTGCAGGAATGTCGTCTGAACCACGCTCTCTGCGTACTGCCGGCTCGACGATCTTGTGTTCGAGGAGATTATACAGGTCGTTGATGTGCCGTCGGCGGGTATCGCCGGGCTGGCTGCTCGAGGTTGTAACGACGACGAGTCCGAGGTCCTTGACCAGCAGAATGAACTGGCCGCCATATCCCCAGGCATAGGCTGTCTGCAGCCCGGCCATATCGCGCATCCACCAACCATAGCCGTATTGGCGTTCTTTGTTTCGCTGTGACTGAACCATCGGGGTCAGCGATCGTTCGATCCAGGATGGTGAAATGATTTGTTGGCCGTTCGCCTTGCCACCATTGATATAAAGCTCGCCAAAAGCCAGCATTTGCCGCGGCGTAAACTCCATGTTGTTGCCGCCGAAATATATTCCGTTAGGATCCTGCGGCCACGCAGAGATTTCAATGCCGAGCGGACGCCCAAGTTGCTGACGAGCAAATGCCAGCGTCGTCGTGCCGGTGGTTCGGGTCAGAATGTCAGATAACAAGTGCGTGTTGCCGGTGCTGTAGTGCATGCGTGTGCCGGGCGGGGAAAGTACGGGTTGCTCCAACGCAAACTCTACCCAGTCATCACTCAAGACCCAGGCGCCATAGTTATAAAAACTGGTCGTCTCGAGACCCGCCTGCATCGATAGCAGATTGCCAATCGTAATCGCGCTCTTCGCCGTGTTGTCATCCAGCCGATCACCGTAAAAATGGCCAATGGGTTGATCAAGTCCGGCGACATGTCCTTCTTCGATTGCAATTCCGATCAGCGCCGACATAACGGACTTCGACACCGACTTCACATTTGCCGTACGCAGTGCAGACTGGCCGTTGAAATATTCCTCTAGAATGAGCTCGCCGTTATGACTTATAAGCAGGCTGTGCAAACGGGGCATCTGGCTCGCTGCTTGCAGTGCTTCGCCGAATATAGATCGGTCGAGTTCAGGCAGGTCGTTCGCTGTGGCCAGGGATGACCAAAGCAGGACGATCGTAAACAGGTAATTCGATCGCCTGGTCTTTCTCGATGTCGGAATCAGGTTCATTTAATAGTCGTTGACGGGATCCATGATTTCTCTAAGTGCATCCCTGCCGACACAGGCGCAACGTTGTGCCTGGCCACCGTAAACCGCGCAGGAGTAAGTCGTTCCGGTCGGACATATAGATTGCACGCTTGGCTGGGGGTCTTGCGAAACACAAGCCGCCTGCAGCATCAAGGATGTAAGAAAAGCGAGTCTTGCTGTTACCGGAACCATGTTCATATAGAACACAGTGTAGGTGAAAAATTCCCAGTGCAGAGTGATAAAAGCAGGGTGATTAAAAAAGCCCGCCAGTGGCGGGCTCTTTGAAATGGCTGGCATTTCCGCTTATTGAGTTATTTCAACCCGCTTCTTTATCACTTTGACCTGGTGGCCCTCGGCACTGCTGTCAACAAACGTAACTTCTTCATTATTACCAGCTGATATCAGCACAGAACGGATGCTGTCCTTCACGGAGTCATCAAGCGGAGTTCCGGAAATGATCGTGACACCATCGGGATGATGCGCCTGCATCATGTGAGTGGCGTCGCCCATCACCTCGATATCGATACCCTGATGCATGCCATCCATTTTCATGACGCGAACATCGATGTCACCATGCCCACCTTCTGCGTCAACAAATGCCATGTGTGTACCGTGCGCGCCCATATCGGGAACCATGATGGTCTCGCCCTCGACTTCAAACTGCATGCCGTCTTCGGTTTTCGTAACGACGACTTCACTGCCCGACTCGCCGGTAATCGTTTTGGATTCGCCAACCGCCAGGTCTTCGAGCCCGGCATCGTCGCTGACCCAGTGGACTTCATGACCATCGCTGGCGCCGTCGCCTGCAACCACCACTTTCAGTTCCATTTTCTTTTCGACGTCCTGGGCGGAAGCCACACCAAAAGCCATCAGTACCGCGAGCGCGGTGAGTTGTATCAGTTTCATTGAGTAATACCCCGTTTTTTTGTGCTGCGTTTTACCATTGATGCGTCGCACCCGGATTTGGTCGCGGCAAAAAATATCTTATTGATTACATTCAAGATTTTGTCGGTCGATTACCTCTCCCGGAAGTGCGTCCAGCAGGACTCCATCCTGGATAGCGGGCACGCCGTTAATCAAAAGGTGGGTAACGCCTGTTGATAGCTCGGTCGGGTTGTCGAAATCTGCGACCGGCGTGAAATCTTCAAGCTCGAGTATAGCCAGGTCCGCCTTGCGGCCCTCCTGCAGAAAGCCCCGGTCACATAGCGAGAACGAATCCGCGACCAGGCCTGAGCTGCGGTGCACAAATTGTTCCATTGGCATCAACTTTCCGTCGACCACGAGATCCCGATAAGCTTTGGGGTAGGACGCATATTTCCGCGGATGGCCGTTCGAACCATCCGAGCCAGTCATCACCCACGGCTGGATCGCCAGTGCGCTCATGTCATCCGGGTTCATATTGAACGAAGCAACCGACGGATTGCCGTTGCGCACAACCTCAACAGCCGCTGCTACCGGCTCCATTTCCATTTGTTCTGAAATTTCACCGAGCGTCATGCCGCGCCACTCGCTTTCACCGGTGACCAGGAACGAGTCCTTGCCGCCGCGGCGCCAAAGGTTGGCCTCCATTTCTTCACGGATTCGATCCTGTAAATCGGGGTTATCAAGGCGGCCAAACATTGCCTCGGTCGAGTCTGCGCGGACCCAGTCCGGCAGGAGCGAACTGCCTAACCTTGTTCCTGAGGCTCGCCATGGATACTGATCGGCAGTGACATCGAGACCGCGTTCCCTTGCCGCGGCGACCAGCGCTATGATGTCGCCGCTTTGGCCCCAGACATCGCGTCCCAGCGCCTTCAGGTGCGCTGCGTGGACGGGGATGTCGGCTTTTTCACCGATCTCTATGAGTTCCTTAATCGAGCCCAGCACGCCGATGTTGTACGAGCTTTCGTCACGCAAGTGCGAGTCATAGACACCGTCATAGCGAGCAGCGACCTTTGCGAGCTCAATGACTTCGCTCGTCTCCGCGAAATTCCCCGGTGTATAGAAGAGTCCGGTCGAGAGTCCAAGAGCCCCGGCCCGCATGTCCTCTTCGACCAGCGCGCGCATCCGGTCGAGTTCTTCATCGGTAGGCGCCCGATTCTCGAGACCCATTGCCTTGGTGCGGACAGTGCCGTGACCAACAAAATAGCCGACATTGGTGCCAATGCCCTGGGACTGCATCTTCGCTACGCCCTCGGCGCGCTCGGAAATTCCCCGGCCGTCGTTGCCGATGAACACTGTCGTAACACCCTGTGTCAGGTAGTTGATGTTCTGGCTTGTTGCTGCGTCAAACACCTCATCTTCCGCATGAGTGTGCGGGTCGATAAACCCGGGTATGACGATCAGGCCACTGGCGTCGATAACCTGGCGCGCCTTCGCATCGGGTGAAACGCTCATTGAAACAATTCGGTCGCGAATAATGCCGATGTTCGTCGTTGCGGGTGATTGCAGCGTTCCGTCATATACGGTGCCGTTGATGATCAGGACATCGAGTTCTGGTGTTTCCGGCGCCTGACTGCAACCAGAGATGGCGGCAAGTGAGATTAGAAGCATGAATCGAATTTTGAACATTGGTTGTTCCTCAGGTTGTAGCCAGCATTTTTCGGGCATCGGCGATTCGGTAGGTGAAGCGCCAATACATCAGGATATTCGAAAACACGACGCCTGCAACCAGTCCCCACCATAAACCGACGGCGCCGTAGCCAAGCGGAAAGCAAAGCCAGACCCCGGAACCCAGGCCTACTGCCCAGTATCCGAGCAAGGAAATCCACAGTGGAGATCGCGTGTCACGCAAACCGCGAATCGCATTGCCGATGACGATCAGTACGCCATCAAGAAGCAGAAACATTCCGCCGTATGCGGACAGCTCGACCGATATTCTGGCGACATTGGCATTGTTCGCATCGCTGGCATCCAGAAAGATCCCGACGAGTGCGTTCGGGAATATCCAGAGAATCAAGGCCGCGCCAAGCGTTGTGATGCCGGCGAGCGCAAATGATATGTAGGCAGACTGATGTGACGCATCAACAGATCGCTGGCCAATACCGTAGGCCACCCGCACCCGAACGGCCTCGCCCAATGCAGCGGATGCGCTCAGCGCCAGGTAGATTACGCTGTAGACAATCTGCTGTGCTGCGAGTGTCGCAGCACCGATGACGCCAACGACAACTGCCGCTACCGTAAACATTGCGCCATTAAGGAACTGGGTAAGAGAAATCGGAATTCCGAGCGAGAAAATTTCTCCCAGTAATTCACGATTGATGTGTCGTGGAATTATGCGTGGCCGGTAGTCTGCAAAATGCTTCGATCTCAACACATGCACCGCGAGCGCGCCAAACATGACCCAGTTAACAATGGTTGTGCCGTACGCAGCACCGACAACTCCCATTGCCGGAAACCCGAACTTGCCAAAGACCAGCGTGTAATTGAGGGCGACGTTCAGGCCAAGGGCCGCGACAGTTATCCAGCCAACTGCTGCAGAACGGGCCAGGGCGGTTATGTAGTTACGTAACACGACAAACCACAGCGCGGGAAACACCGCCCAGGTCAGCACTCTGGAATAGTCCGTAATCAGTCGAACGATCTCGGGGTCTTGTCTAGCCCACCCAAGCACGGGACCGAGATACCACACGGATAGCATCACCGGAATGCTCGTAATGACGGCGGCGATCATCCCCTGCTCACTCGCTTCCGTTACGCCCTTCAGATTGCCCGCGCCGAGGTTCTGCGCCGCGATGACGCCGATAATGGAAATGACCCCCATGCCGATCAGCAGGAGCACCCAGAACCAGTCGCCCGCGAGCCCGACCGCGGCGAGTTCATTGCTGCCCAGGCGACCGACGATGATCATGTCGGTAATGACCATGCCCATCTCGGCGACAAAGGCAGCCGTCAGAGGTACGCTGAGCCCAAGAATAGTGCGGGCCTCGTCCTGCCAGGTCGGGGTGTTGCCAGAGGGGTCCAATGGTGGTGCTTCCTTTCGCTCAGGCGCTCTGCTAGCTTAAATTGGTCAGGCAACTATCAACAAATACAAGCCTTGCAGCAAGCGGCGCATTTCCTGAAATTCATCAATGCCTGTCCTTTAATATTTTCCTCGCCGCGTTGTATCCCGGTGCGCCGGTTACGCCGCCGCCCGGGTGCGTACCAGCCCCACAGAGATATAGTCCATCGATGGGGGTTTTGTATTGCGACCAGCCGGGCACGGGACGCATGAAAAACAACTGACCCATGTTGATGTCGCCGTGAAAGATATTGCCCTCGGTAATTCCGAAGGTTTCTTCAAGATCTTTCGGCGTGTAGACCTTTCGGGCAATTACTGACGACGGCACGTTCGGTGCGTAACGGCTGATTCGTTCGAGTACCTTGTCGCCGACTCTTTCCCGTTCTTCATTCCAACTGGTCCCCTTCGGACTGTAGGGCAGGTACTGAACGAAGCAGGTGAGCACATGTTTGCCTTCGGTAACCAGGCCAGGGTCGACGTTTGAGGCGAGAACGCAATCGACCCAAAGCTCGTCCGGGATATCGCCGCGTGCTGCCTGGTTGTAAATGTCCTCAGATTCCTGCAGAGAAGGTGCCAGCGTAAACAGGCTGCGTTCCTGTTTCGAGTGAGACGCTGGCATTCCAGTGACGCGAGGCTCCTCGCTGAGCACGAAGTTCACTTTGCCGCAGGGTCCGTCCATCTTTATTCCCGCAACCTCGCGGCGAAATTCCGCGTCGAGATCAGAATCACCGAGAAGATTCAGGAAAGTGCGCTTGGGATCGGCATTCGACACCACGAGACCGGCATCGATAACAGAATCGTCAGCCAGCGTGACGCCATTTGTCTTGCCGTTGGTCTGGTTAATCGCAGCCACTTCGGTGTCCGTTCGAATCTCCACGCCGGCATCTGCACACGATGCTGCCATCGCCTGGGTAATCGCGCCCATGCCGCCGATGACATGTCCTGCGAAGCCCTGTTTCTCTTCCTCACCGCCCGATAACAGATGAAACAACAGGCCCATGGCCGTGCCTGGCTGATATGGCCCGCCATGTTTGCCGTACAGACTGTTCGAGAGGATCAGGCGCTTCAGCGCTTCGGATTCGAAATTGTGATCCAGAAAGTCGCCGAGGGAACCGGTCAGAAATTGCAGCAAGGCGGCGGTTTCCTTGCCGTGCATTTTGCGAAAGCGTTTGCCTACGCGAATCAATTCCAGGAATTTTGCCAACCCTGTTCGTTCCGGATCCGGCGGCGCCTCCAGGAAGAAGGGCTGCAAGTAAGCAGCCAGCTGTTGCAGTTCATCCTCGATTTTGAAAAAGCGTTCAATGTCATTCGGAGCAAAGTCACGCATGCCGGCTGCCATCTTCGCGCGGTCCGACCACCACGAGACTACTTTTCCATCGGGTAGTGCGGTCTGAACGCCGGGATCGCAGGCGACCATTTTCAGACCGTAACTGGCGAGCTTCAGGTCACGAATAACCTCAGGTCGCAGCATGCTGGCGATGTAGGACGCGGTCGAAACGCGGCAACCGGGTGCGAGGTCAGGATCTATTTCTTCCGTCACAGCGCAGCCGCCGACAACACTTCTTCGTTCGAGTACGACAGTCTTCAACCCGGCCTGCGCCAGGTAAGCTGCGGTGGTTAATCCATTGTGGCCGGCGCCGATGACAACAGCGTCATATTTCACAGGGCTGTCATATCACCGTACACCGCTTCGCCGCCGAAGAGCGTAAGCAGGACTTTCGCCTCCGATATATCTTCCGGCTCGATTTCAAACAGGTTCCGGTCAATGACAATCAGGTCCGCCAGTTTTCCGACTTCGATCGAGCCTGTCATGTCTTCCTGTTTGTTAACGAATGCGGCATTAATCGTGAACCCAACGATCGCGGATTCGAGGTCAATTCGTTCCTCAGGGATGAAAACGGGATAGTCATCGCTGACTGCGCTCTTGCGCGTGATTGCAGTTTCCATCTGGGGGAACGGATTGGCAGTGGACACTGACCAGTCACTGCCAAATGCGATCGTCGCGCCCGTGTCCTGTACCGTCTTGATCGGATACATCCAGCGGGCACGCTCTTCCCCAATGAAAGGAATAGTCAGCTCGGTGACGTATTCATCCGCATAGGCCCAGAGTGGTTGAAAGTTGGCGATTACGTCGAGCTCTGCAAAACGTGGAATGTCTGCAGGGTCCCACATCTGGATATGGGAAATATGATGACGGTTGCCCAGCTGTCCATTCTCGAGCAACGCCTCCTCTACGGCGTCGAGCGCGTAACGAATCGCTGCATCGCCAATGGAATGGAAATGCACCTGGAAACCTGCGGCATCGAGCAAAGTGACTGCCTGGTTCAGCGACTCGGGCTCAACCATCGGAATGCCGCGCGAGCCACTCGGGATCAAATAGGGTTCCAGCATGGCGGCCGTATAGTTTTCCATGACGCCGTCTTCCATGATCTTGACGGTCGTTGGTCGAACGAGACCGCCCGTGTTGAATTCTTCTCTCAGCTCAAGCAGCCCGTCTATTTGTTCCTGCCCACGCTCCCGGTCCCACCACAGCGACGCGACGACTCGTAGCTGAAGATCTCCAGCACGTTCCATCGCTGAATAGGTTTCCAGCGCGTCGCGATCGACTATGGCGTCCTGGATCGAGGTGATGCCGTAGCTGTGCAGTAAATTTTGCGCGTAGGTTAGACCCTGCAATCGGGTTTCGGCTGTGTCCGCCGGAATATGCTGCCGGACCAGGTTCATAGCACCTTCCTGCAGACTCCCGATTGCTTCCCCGGTTACAGGATCCCGGTCGATGATGCCGTCAACCGGATTGGGTGTGTCCAGGGTTATCCCGGCGATTTCCAGGGCGCGGCTGTTTGCCCAGCCGGAATGACCGTCCTGCGATGAAAGGAATACCGGGCGGTCCGGGACCAGTTCATCAATAACGGTCTTGCTTGGCGATCCGCCCGGCCCGAATACGGACATGGCCCAGCCTCCACCCGTGATCCATTCGATATCAGGGTTGGCGGAGGCATACTCGCCAATCACCGAACGATAGGCTGCAAGATCGTTGAGGCCGTTCAGGTCGCATGCCGACGCCTCAATGCCCGCGCCAATCGGGTGAATGTGGCTGTCCTGAAAGGCTGGCAGCATCATTCTTCCTTTCAGATCGATCACTTTGGTATTGGCGCCAATGTGGTCTGCGGCGCCCGCATTGGCGCCGACGTAGATGATGTTGCCATCGGTTACAGCGACAGCTTCCGCCAGAGATCGATCTGCATCGACGGTGTAGACGTAGCCATTGGTAAATACCGTGTCCGCGCCGGGCGCCTCCGCGGGTGCCGGTGATTCACTACAAGCCGATAAGGCGAGAAGCACCGTCGAGATTTGAACAGTACTATTACGTGGCATTTTCATATTATGAGATTCCGAAGACGGCTGAACACGAGCCAGTGATTATCGCGCTACAAGCGGCGTGGCAAAAGTGTTTTTCCAGCTTCCGGAATGCTTCATACTTGGCCAACACCAAGAGATCCGAAGAATCCCGCATTCATGCCATTTGCCCAGGAACATACCGGCTCCTACTACGCCGCGACCGCGAACGAACAAACCGACTATCCGCGCCTGAAAGACGATTTGCGCGTGGATGTCTGCGTAATCGGCGGTGGCTTTACGGGTCTGTCGGCGGCACTGTCCCTTGCGGAACGAAGCTATAACGTTTGTATCCTCGAAGCCAATCGAATCGGCTGGGGAGCCTCTGGTCGAAATGGCGGGCAGATGATTGGCGGAATCAGCGGCGAAGAAAAACTCGTTGAAAAGTACCCTGAGCATGCAGATCTCATCTGGGAGATGGGCTGGCGCGGGCATGACATCATTCGGGATCGCGTCGAGAGATATGCCATCGACTGTGATCTGAAACACGGCTATGTCGATGTCGCCATAAAACCGCGTCACCTGCGTGATCTGGAAGAAGCGGAGATAAAATTATCGCGCAGGAATTTCCCATATGAGCATGGCCTCATGTCGCGCCAGGAAACCTGCGATGCGCTTGGCACCGATGCCTACATAGGTGCTCTCAAAAATATGGGCTGCGGCCACCTGCATCCACTGAACCTGGCTATCGGCGAGGCGAAGGCGGCCGAGTCATTGGGCGCTGCAATCTTCGAGCAGTCCGCGGCGCTGAAAATTGATCATGGCGAATCCGTGCGCGTGTCGACGGCAGAGGGGTCGGTAACTGCAGACTTTGTTTTGTTGGCCGGCAACGCGTATCAGTTTCTCGATAAATCGCTAAGAACCCGGTTCCTGCCGGTAATGAGTTTTATCGTTGCCACCGAACCACTGTCGGATGATCTCCTGGATGTTGTGAACCCGCATGACCTGGCGGTATGTGATCCGAATTTTCTCCTTAAATATTATCGCCTTAGCGCGGACAAACGGCTGATTTTCGGCAATCGCTTTCGCTACCTTGGCGAGGACAAGGATGTGATTGCGGCGAATCACCGGCCAATGATGTTGGACATCTACCCGCAACTGAAAGATGTCAGGATCGATTATGGCTGGGGAGGGACGATTGCTGTTTCGATAAACCGTGTCCCGCAACTTGGACGACTTGCGCCAAATGTATTCTATTCGAACGCCTACTCAGGACACGGCGTCAATGTGACGCAACTCGCCGGAGAGGTTGTCGCCGATGCAATGTGCGGAACCATGGAGCGCTTTGATATTCTGGCGGGGATCCCTTCGATGCGCATCCCGGGAGTCAATCAATTCAGCGACGCCCTCGTGAACCTGGGGGTTCTCTGGTACGGAATGAAGGACAAGCTCTGAATGAGCGTCAGGCTGCCGAAACTTATCGCAACTTCTGTCGTAAGAGGCAGCCAGCAGGGTGAAAGTCATGGTGGCGTTTTTACCATTGATTTCGAAATTCAGGATGGCGCACAACATGTCGACTGGAATACCGACGCGATTGACTGGGAAGGCAGGGGTGCTGACCGTGGACTGCGCGGCATAACGTTTGACGGCGACGATATATACATCGCCGCGAGTGACGAGTTGTTCGTCTACGATCGCGATTTCAACATGCTGCGGTCCTACAAGAACCGCTATCTTAAGCACTGCCATGAAATCTGCCGGGTCGAAAACCGGATATTCCTGACATCGACCGGCTTCGACAGCCTGTTGGCGTTCAATCTCGAGAGCAGGAAGTTCGACTGGGGATTTCAGCTGCAAAAACCTTACAACGACTGGTCAGGTTTTGCCTTTGATCCGCAATCAGAGTCGGGTCCTCGACCGGTCAATGACCTGCACATCAACATGGTGTACATGGATACGACCGGTATCTATGTGAGCGGCCTGCGAACGAATGCGCTTCTTCATATCAATGACCGTATGGAGGTTTCAGCGGTCTGCAATCTGCCTGGTGGCACACACAACGCAAGGCCCTGGAAAGGCGGCGTGATATTCAATGATACTGCCAGCGATTGTGTTCGTTATGTAGGTCGTGACGGTGCTGAGAAGGCCTATCAGATTCATTCCTACGATGAGGCGGACATCGTATTTGCCGGCGTCGACGATTCGAAGGTTGCACGTCAGGCGTTCGGTCGGGGGCTATGTCCAATAGATGATCGGTTTATCGCCGCAGGGTCGTCGCCATCCACCATCACGCTCTATGACACCGAGATGAATCAGAAAGTGGGCTTCGTTAATCTGTCCATGGATATCAGGAATGCGATACACGGGCTTGAGGTTTGGCCCTTTGACGATGATTGATCTTTAGTCGTATGTAAAAAAAAACCGGGGCAGTTGCCCCGGTTTTTTTTGCTCTTGTTATTGAGACTTAGCCACCCCAACGCTTCATGAAGCGTATTCCTGCTTCTCTCGGCCGGTTTGTGAACACCGTCTGGTGATGATCACGTCCCTCAGCGGTCTGAGCAGCACCCCACTCAAACAAGCCGTTCTGTGTTGTGTAGATAGCGCGCTCATCGGTGAGGTTATTGATAAAGACATCAAACTGCCAGTCTTCGCCGACGAATCCCATGCGAAGATCGCCAATGGTGTACGAAGGATTGAAGAACTGCGGATTCGGATCGTCAATGCCGCGCGATTCAAGCACGCTCACGCTGTCACCGGTATATGACCATTGTGTTCTGATGAAGAAGTCTTCGCTGCCAAACAGGTCGACTGGCTTAGAATACTCGAGCCAGAATGAACCTTTTGCGCTTGGCACCAACGGTAGTCGAAGACCGGCGACCAGGTTATCGACGCCGTCACCAGTCAGGTCATGCTGTGTATCAGTCTCGGCTTCCATCACCTCGTAGTTAATGCCCATCAACCAGTTGTCATTGAACGAATAATCCAGTTCGATATTGACTCCGTTGATGTGCGCCTCACCGGCGTTGGCAATAATTGCCTGCCACGGCTGTCCGCAAACGCCATCGATTGACTCGTTCGGGAGTTCATTGCCGCCACCGTCCAGACAATTCTGGCTGGCCGGGTCGACCAGGTTCAGCTGGTAGTCACTCCAGATCATGTTGTATGCAGTTATGTTGAAGCGCCCGCTGCCACCTGCGAATGTGGACTTAAAGCCGATTTCGTAGTTGTCCATGATGTCGGACGTGTAAGAATTCGGGAAGAACGGAACGCCGCGGCTTCGGTTGACACCACCTTGTCGCAGGCCCTGTGTATACAGGCCGTAGACCATAGCGTCGTCACTCATCGCGTAGCTCAGGCTGATCTTTGGCAGGAACTGATCTTCAGATCCTTTTCGTCCTTTTGGCAAACCTCCATTCGCGAGCCGCTCTGCCCTGATTGCCGGGTCAGCCGTGTCCGGCTCGCCGTAAGGTACTGCGCTGTTCGGGTTAACCCCGCCCGGATGGTTCACGAGGTAGAAGTTGGTGTTCGACCGTTCGAAATAACGAGCACCGACGGTCAGGTCCCAGGCGTCATTAATGTGCCAGCTAACCTCGCCGAAAACTGCCGTCTGTTCCCAATCGGTGTGGCTTTGTGAGAACCAGCTTGAGGTTGAGCCTTCGAAGGTCGTCGGCGTACCGTAATAATTCGACCAGTAGAACTCCCAGTAGCGGGCAGCCGCTGACTGCTGGAACGTTTGAGTAAGGCCGTCGCCGCCGAGTGTCGGCGTTGCAAATGGCGCGACCCACGAGTCCTTGCTTTCCTCGTAGTAGCCACCGATCAGCCAGTCCAGCGTGTCGCCTGAGCTTTGCAGGCGCAATTCAACGGTCAGCTTGTCGTCATTTGACGGCGAGTTGCGGGTGTCATAGGAGCTGAAGAAATCGCCCTCGACGGTCGGACCCTGACAGTAACGCGGCCACCAGAGAACATAGCCCGTCTCGGGGTTCGCCCAGTAGTACGGTGCATAAGCCTGCGTGTAATACGAGTCGTGGCAATACGCCGCCGCCCAGTAATGTGCGTAGGTCGTAATGTCATCCAGGCCGCCCATCTTTCTGTCGTAATAGGAAACAGCCGCGACCAGTTGTGCAAACTCGAAATCGCCGTCGATCCGGATGGAGCCCATGTCGAAGGTCTCTTCCCGCATCTCATTGTGGAATCGGACAGTCTGCAGATCGCCTACGAACGGGTCGAAGTAGTTGCCTGCTCCGGAGTCAGTCGTCTGGTGGTGATAGGAGAATGTGGTTGCCCAGCTGTCATTCATTTCCCAGAGAAGATGAACGCGGCCGCCAAAAACGTCGGCATCGTTCCAGTTTTCTTCCACAGATAATGAGTTGTCCAGCGTTCCCCAGCCGGCCGGCGCTATGTTGCCATCAAGACCATGCGAGTCGGCAGTACGACCAGGCACGTTATCGATGAAGCCGCCGTCATGATCGTTGAATCCGACGACACGCATCGCCAGCCGGTCTTCGATCAGCGGGATGTTGAACACGAGCGAGCCGCGATAGCTGGCGTCACTTTCGCCGCCGCCGCGAACTTCACCATCAAAAATGGCTTCGTAGGTGTTCATCACCGGCTGGTTGGTCAGGATGCGCATGGTTCCGGCCTGTGCGTCCGAACCATAAAGCGTGCCCTGTGGCCCCGACAGCGCCTCGACGCGATTGATATCAACCGCCCTGATATTCGGCTGCGCACCGGTCTGAGTCACCGAAATCTCATCAAGGTATACAGATGATGTTGACTGACCGATGTAACCGGCACCGGTAATGGCGCCACGGAATACGACGGTGCTTGAACCAGGACCGTAGGTCACGACATTCACGGAAGGCACGAAACGTGCGTAATCTTCCATTGCCTTCGCGCCCATCGCCTCGAGTGACTCCTGCGAGATGGCCTGGATGGTGGCAGGAATTTCCTGGACCGACTCCGAGCGTTTTCGCGCTGTTACGACGATCTCTTCAAGACCGCCAGAATCGGCTCCATCGTCCTGGGCCATAACTGCATAGCCCGGATAAAGAGCGGCAGTGACAGCGGCAGTAATTGGTGTGATTGAAAACTTGCCTGGTGCTTGCATACTTTGATTCCCCCGACGGAATTTAGATGACGACATCGGTACAACTACTTACTTCTAGTTAGCCTAAATCTATTTCAGTTTGCTGCGAACTACAAGTTTTTGGCAGGCCATACAACGCATCAAAGTGCTTTGTGTCAAAAAAACCACAAAATTTAATTGACATATGTTATATGACCACAGACCTGATCTCTTCCGCGCCGACACGCGGGGATCCAAAATACCTGTCAATCAAGGGCTTGGAAGGAGAGGATTCATTCTATGTTCGAGATTTCGGTTGCTGGGCCAGCGGCAGCTTTTTTAGCAGAGGTTCCAGAATATGAACCATTTCGTCGAGATGTGGTTCGTAGTTGCGCCAAAGATTGACGGAACTTGAGTAAATCGGCTTTCTGACCTGCTCCGAGCTCGCCGTTTTAACTGCCCGCTCCGTTTCGTGGAATTTGAGGCAGGCCTCTTCGAAAGGCAGTTCGCAGAAATCGAGAATGCGCCTGACCTCTGTGTCCAGGTCCGCGACGACCGATTCATATTGCACGTCCAGCACGAAGCCAGGCAGTAACTCATGCCAGTAGTCCATCAGTCGCTGGTATTGCAGGTAATACTCTGAGAGTTCGGTGATGTCGTACGTGAACGGTTGACCGCTGGCGAATAATTGCTTGAACGAACCAAGACAGCTGTCGAGTGGATGTCGCCGCGCGTTGATTATTTTTGTGTTCGGCAGGGCAAGCTTCATGATCCCTGCATATATGAAGTTATTTGGGTTCTTGTCGACGAAGTAAGGTGCACCGCTCCTGAAAGTTTCTGTGCGCTGCAGATATTCCTCACCGATTTTCTTCCATTCATCGACATCGAGATTGGCCAGTGCCTCGGGAAAACGGGAGCGGCGGGTCTTTTCTTTTCTCACCGACTGAATGGCTCGCGAAAGATCGCCGAGCTCGTGTGTGCCATCCACCTGGCTGTGGCTGGCAAGGATCTGTTCGATAAGTGTCGAACCGGATCGTGGCAGTCCAACGACCAGAATCGGGGTAACCGCGCTGTTCGGAACACCGGCATTCTTTTCGAGAAATTCTGCATTGAACATGTCAATCAAACGATCGTTCGTGCCCTCTGTTTCCACTGGGTCATAAAACTCCAGGGGGCGGCGGGCTTCATTGCATTTTTCAAAGTGGTCAAAGGCCTGGTCGTAGTCTTTCCGTCCTTCCATCTCAAGCCCCAGCGCATTGTGGACTTGCGCTCTCGCGTCATCGGGCAGTTCGGGATTCTCGAGCAGCGACTCCATGGCCGCGACTTCATCGTCCTCAAAACGAAACGTTTTCAGGTTTGCGAGGCTCCAGTAGGCTTCCGCATGATCCGGCTTGACCTCGATTGCGCGGCGGTAGCTCGAGATTGCCTGATCCTGCTGACCAATGGTTTTCTGGTGATGTGCCATGCCACAAATGGCGCCTGCTTTGTCCGGCGCCATTTCGATCGCTTTCTGATACGACTCGATGGCCTCCTCATGCATACCGGTCATGCCGATGGCGCTTGCGTACACCATGTGCGATTCGGCGTTATCCGGCGTAAGGCGCAAAACCTGTTTCGCGCTCTCAACCGCATCATCGAGTTTATCGAGTTCTCTCTGCACATTGACAAGATCGACCCACGCCCGAACGTAGTCCGGCGCATTCTTTAACACCTGCCGGAGAAACACTTCGGCGTCACGAAACCGTTTATTTTTTGCCGCGATTCCGGCGAGCAGCCTGGCCGCTTCCACGTGCCGTGGGTCCTTCTTCAAAACCTCGCGATAAATCATTTCAGCGGCCTGCGGATCGCCTTTGTTTTCGTGTTCGCGCGCTTTTGCGATCTCGATCTCGAACGGCATTGGCTGAGCAACGGCGCCGGCCGGCCTTCCTTCGGCGTTCCTTTCGAGCTGTTTAACCCGGTCGATCTTCTGTCTTGTGGCCTGGCGTGTGGGGTCAAGACGGCTGGCCGTCTCGTACGCGGCACGTGATTTGCTGACTTTGCCCCTGACCAGCATCACATCACCAAGTGTTTCGTGAGCGAGTGCAAAATCCGGAAACAGGCGAATGGCTTCCTCAACATGCCGCTCGGCCAGGTCAAAATTCTTCAGCGCGACGTTTGCCCGCGCGGCAAGGCACAGGAAATTGGCGTCGCCGGGAAATTGCTCGAGGCTCAGCTTGCACAGATCGGCAGCAGCCTGCGAATCGCCTGAACTTAGCGCCGAATGCGCTGCATCAAATTGATTTTTCTGTTCCACGGCGGAAGTTCACCACAGGAACGCGAATAGCGCCAGACTGGTCTTGTGCCCGATATGTGAACGCTTTACCTTTGCAGGCCCCGATGGCCCTGCAGGATAATGTTTGAAAACCTTTAAAGAAGCTGTTCGTAACAACGATTTCGCGATTTCTGCGGAGATCTATCTGCGCCCGGAAACGGACTCGGACTCGTTGCGCATTCAAACGGATATTCTGAAAGACTCTGTTGACGGCGTGTTGCTGACCGACAACCAGTTTGGGCAGCTGCACCTTTCAACCATTGCGGCGGCAAGCATTTTGCTGAACAACGGCGTCGACCCGATCGTGCAGCTGACCAGCCGCAACCGCAACCGGATTGCACTGATCAGCGATTTGCTGGGAGCGGGTGCTCTCGGCGTTACCAGCCTGCTGCTGGTTGCCGGCGAACGCGCACCGGAAAATCTGAAACCGAGACCGAAGCCAGTGCTCGATCTCAGCGCTATTGACCTTATTCTTACCGCAAACACGGTAAAAATTGATGAGAAACTTACGGTTAGCCCGGACTTCCTGGTTGGCGGCCTGGTGACACCCGTTATGCCAAAGCCGAACTGGAAGGCCAAACAGTTGCGTGAAAAAATTGACGCGGGTGCGCAGTTTGTTCAAACGCATATTTGCATGGATATTGAGCTGCTAAGGCGTTACCTGAGGCATCTCGTGGAAAACAAATTGATACAGCGCACCAGCGTCATCGGCGCGGTCGCGGTGCTAGCCGACGCAGAGGATGCTGTCTGGCTTCGCGACAATCGGCCCAACGTCATGTTGCCCGACGGCATCGTTGAGCGATTGCAAAACGCAGCCGATCCGCGTGAGGAAGGAATCCGGATTTGTGCCGAGACCATCAGGGCGATGCGGGAGATACCTGGCATGGCCGGCGTCAACCTGATGGCGACCCGCGACCTCACCGCTATCCCGGAAGTTATTCGCGAAGCCGGCTTACATGACTGATGACATCCGGCACTCGCTGGACAACATTGTTCAGCTAATCAACGACGGAAGGACGGATGAGGCAGAGTCGTTGTGCGCGGAAAAACTTCGCGCCCGTCCCGATGACGTCAATCTTACGGCCATGATGGGCGCCATATTGATCAAAACGGGCGCGTTGAGCAGGGCCGAAGAATTCCTGCACCGCGCCATTGAGATCGAGCCCGCATTTGCCAAACCGCATGAGGATCTCGGCACTTTGAAGCTTTCCCGCAACGAAGCGGAGAAAGCGATTCCACACTACCGCAAGGCCCTGGCAATCGATCCGGGCCTGGCGTCAGCTGTGCGTGGGCTGGCGCAGGCATTGAAGCAGGCAGGACGGGAAGACGAAGCAGAAACATTGCGTATCGAGTTCATGCAAGGCCTGCCGACGGAGGCATTGCTCGCCGAGGCAGAAGCACTTTGTAGCAAAGGTCAGACAAGGGACGCCGAGCAGATCTGCGACGTCGTGCTGAGCCGCGACCCGGAAAGTATTGGTGCACTCCGGGTGCTCGCGCTGGCTGCAGTCACTGACGAGCGTTTTATTATTGCCGAGGGCTACCTGAAACGAATGGTTCGCCTCGCACCGAAAGATGCCGCCGCCCAGTTTGAACTGGGCGGGTTTCTGAACGATCGCGGTCGTTACCCGGAGGCGATTGAGTTGATGAAGGCCACCGCTCTGGCATCGCCCGAAAACCCGGATATCCATCTACTGCTCGGAAACATGCTCGGCATCGTTGGCCGCACGAACGAAGCGCTTCAGGCTTACAGGAATTGTCTCGAGCACAATCCGGACAACCCTGGCGCATTGATCGGATACGGCCACATGGTCCGGGTTGCGGGTCGAAAGGAAGAGGCAAGGGACTCCTATCAACATTGCGTCGAAGTCAGTCCGGATTTCGGAACGGCATGGTGGTACCTGGCGAGCCTGCACGGCTTCGAAGCGAGTGACGATCAGCTTGCGACGATGCTGGCCGAGCTCGAAAGAGAAAACCTGGCTCCGGAATCGGCTGTTGGCTTTCACTTTGCGTTAGCCCGTGCGTTTGAGCATCGAGAGGACTACGCGGCCGCCTGGCAGCACTACGAGAAGGGAAATGCCGGCAAGCGTCAATTGGTAAAATATGACCCCGTTAAGGCCGAGGTCGATCACGCAAAGATCAAGGCTACGTATTCGGCTGAAATGCTCGCGCAGAAAAAGGCAACGGATGCGTCAGATGTCGTGCCAATTTTTATCGTTGGTATGCCGCGATCCGGTTCCACACTGATAGAGCAAATACTGGCAAGTCACAGCCAGATCGAAGGGACGGGAGAGCTTCCCTACATCATCATGATGACCAAGAACATGGTTGCGGAAGAAGCCGGCAGTTTGCACTACACCGAACTGGTCAAATACCTTAGTCCCGACGACCTGGCTCGTTCGGGGGCCAGCTACCTGGCAAACGCAGAATCGCATCGCGTTGAGCGCACGCCATTTTTCACTGACAAGATGCCCGCGAATTTTTCACATGTCGGTTTGATTCGTTCGATTCTACCGCAGGCCAGATTTATCGACGCGCGTCGTGAGCCTATGGCCACCTGTGTCGCGAATTATCGTCAATTATTCGCTCTCGGGAAAAACCAGTCTTACGACCTGGTGGAACTGGGCGAGTACTACCTGCAGTACATCGAGATGATGAACCACTGGGACGATGTCATGCCCGGCGCGGTGCTGCGCGTTCAGTATGAAGACGTTGTCGGGGATCTGGAGTCGCAGGTCAGGCGCATCCTGGACTATTGTGGCCTGCCTTTCGAAGAAGCCTGCCTCGAGTTTCACAAAAGCGCCAGGCCGGTAAACACTGCCAGTGCCGAGCAGGTCCGCGAGCCTATCTATAAGTCCGGTGTGGAATTCTGGCGAAACTTCGATCCCTGGATTGACGAACTGCGGGATGTTCTCTCGCCAATACTCTAGCGTTTCGTTTGGCCCGTGGTCATGCGGCGCTTAACGCCGCAATCTGATTCGCCGGAACGTAGTCAAAGATGAAGGTAATCCGGTCCTCGGTGCCTTTATTCATGACCGAATGATTCATCTGGTTGTTGATCTCATACGCTTCGCCGACCTGAAACTTGTAAGGGCGGCCGTCGATCATGAACCGCACCCTGGGATTTGTCGTGATCGGGATATGGATGCGGTGACCGACATGAAATGACGGATGCTTATCAACGTGCGGATTAATAATTCCGCCTGCCAGCAACTTGGCGGCCATCGCGCGGATTACGGTTCCGCCGGGCGGATAGTACTTCTTGATGATTTCGTTCATTACCGGAAGCGCAGCGCTGGCGATACGATCCCAGCCAGGCTCCTGGCTGACGATCACTTCGGGCCAGCGATCAAGGTCGACGAAAAGGACCACAATCGACTCTGTCGCGTGATGCACCTCAAATTCTTCCTGCCGGTACTTGTCTTCCTTCCAGGCGATTTCTTCCTGCGCGAGGATGGTTTCACGCAACGCCGTCGTGTCGATGGATCCAAGTTCGCGTAGTGGGATATCAATATTCATAACGTTGATTATAAATTACTGTGCGGCCCGGATCTCCTCTGAAAGGGATAAAATGTAACTTCGAATTGCTTCAGACTCCTCCACTTCGATTTCCATACCGGGCATGCCATTAGAGGCACGCGCCCCTCCAATGACAATTCCGTGCCAGGTCGCGTGAGTCTCCGCGTTTGAATAACGAAGGTCCGGTACCGAACCACCGAATCGTGTTACGCCATTGACGCCATGGCAGCCATAGCAGGCAGTGGCATAGAGTTCTTTGCCGGTTTCGATTTCCTCCGCGGTCGCCTCAAGCGCAGGCTGATCGGGGAGCGGTGGATACCCGCTGCCGGGATCCGGCATGTCCGCGTCGCCGCTCAGTGAAAACGCCATGAGCCGGACCGGCCCTTTCACTTGCGCGGCGGCGTGCATTTCCGGGTAGCGGTATTGCAGCCCACCGGCAGCACCGATCGGAATCAACACATATTGGGTATCATCAACCGCGTAACTTGCCGGCGCCGCATTGATCGCCGATCCGGTCTGAACAGTCCAGACTTCTTTTCCGCTATCCGCCGCATAGGCTACGAACTTGCCCTCTGCGTTGCCCTGGAAGACCAGGTTGCCGCCGGTTGCCATCAGCCCGCCGTTGTAAGGTAGTGCATGATTTACTGACCAGCGAATGCTCTGCGTCGCGGGATCGAATGCCACCAGTTTGCCGGGTACGTGCGGTTTGCCGTCCACTTCGGTGAGCATGATGACATCTTCGCTATTGCCCTCGTTGTCGATTGCTGTAGGCAGGTCGATAACGGGGATGTAGGACAGCCCGAGGCCGGGGTGAAAGGCCATCGGGTTCCAGCTGTGGGCGCCCCAAAAATTTGGCCAGAACAGGACGGTTTCGCCGTCGGGCGCGTTCCAGTACTCGGCACCGGGGTCATAGTTTGGCCGGCCGGTTTCCATGTTGATATGGGTGGCCCAGTTGACCTTTGCGTATTTGCCTGCGGTAAGCAGTTCGCCGGTGTGGCGGTCCAGCGCGTAGTGAAAGCCATTCTTCGGTGCAATTAGCACGGTTTCACGATTCTCGTCCTTAATCGTAAGGTCGGCGAGAATGATGTTCATGGTTGCGTTGAAGTCCCAGCTGTCCTTGTCGACAGTCTGGTAGTGCCAGTTGTACTCGCCCGTTTCCGCGTTGATCGCGACGATGGACGACAGGAACAGGTTGTCACCACCGTCCGGGCTGCGCGTCGCATAGTCGTAGCGATTGGATCCGGCAGTGCCGAAAAACAACTGGTTCGATACCGGATCGTAGGTCATTTCGTTCCAGCTGTTGCCGCCACCGCCTACTGTCTCCAGCGTATCGCCGGTCCAGGTCTTGGCTGCCATCTTTAATGCGGGCGTATCGTTCTCTTCCGGAATATGGCTGGGGACAATAAAAAAGCGCCAGACCAGGTCGCCTGTCCTGGCGTCGAAGGCTGAGATGTAGCCACGATTGTTTTCCTCGGACTCCGAACCTGCGTTGCCGACGAAGACCTTGTCACCTCCGACATATGGCGAATCGGAAATCGAATATCCATCTGCGACTTCGCAGGTTTTCTTGTCCCATTGCTGCCTTCCTGTTTTTGCGTCCAGTGCAACAAGTCTGCAATCCGCGGTAGCGACATACACGTGGCCATCCCATACCGCAACGCCGCGATTGGCACGGGAAATCCATGAAAGCCAGGGGGTTTCCGCGAAGATCGCCGAGAAATCCGGCTCATAAGTCCAGAGCAGACTCCCGTCGCTTGCATCGACAGCAACGACTTTCGAGTAAGCGCCGCCTATATAAATGACGCCGTCGACGACGATTGGTGTGGTCGGGGTGCCGTCGGGAATCGGCAGGTCCATTGCCCACGCGAGCGAGAGCTGTCCTATATTTTTCTCATTGATGCGAGACAGCGGGGAATAGTGGCTGCCATTAAAATTGCCGCCTTTTAGAAACCAGTTTTCGCCGTTTCCCGATTCTGCAAGAACACGTTCATTTGTAACCTTGCCAGCGGATTGACCGATGGCGATGGCCGGTAGCGACACGAGAAGAACAAGCAACGTTCTGAATAGCATGAAGATTCACCATTAACGGTCCGGGACGCTATTGTAGCCTTAGATCACATGTGATCGAATGAAATTGCGCATTAAAAAAGGCTAAAAATAATGTCAAAGGTGCGGCACTGGTTGATCATGGTGGTCCTCAGTTTCTCGGGGGGGATCATTTTTCTCCTGCCATTCCTGTTCGAGGTTTACTATCGATCGGTGGCGGATGCGCTGGGTTTGACAAATACTGAAATGGGCATTCTCTTCAGCGCATTCGGTGTCACTTCTCTCATCGTCTATTTTCCCGGCGGCTGGCTGGCTGATCGCATTTCTCCACGCAAGTTGATGACCAGCTCCCTGCTAACCACTGGCCTGGGCGGACTCTGGTTTGCGACGTTGCCCACTTATGAAATCGTGGTAGCGATTCACATTTTCTGGGGCGTCAGTATCACGCTTTTGTTCTGGGGCGCGATGATTCGTGTAACCCGAAACTGGGCGCCTCCCGACCAGCAGGGAAAGGCGTTCGGCGTACTCGAAACCCTGCGCGGGATCGGCGAGGCATCAACACATTCCGTTTTGCTTTTTGTATTTGCCTGGCTTGGTAGTACTGAACAGGCGCTCACTGTCGTCATCACCCAGTTATCGCTGGTCATTATCGCGCTTGGTGTTTTGTCCTGGTTCGTCATAGAGGATGTCAGTCGCGATGGCGCATCGAACAATGAAATGGCGAGTGTGACATTGCGAGATATCATCGCGGTGCTGAAGATGCCGGTCATCTGGCTGATCGCGATCGTCGTTCTCTGCGCCTATTGTGCCTACTGGGGTTCTTTTACGACAACGCCTTACTCGTCAGACATATTCATGACCACGGTCGCGGTCGCCGGCGTGATCAGCGTCGGAAGAATGTGGCTGAAACCGATAGCGGCATTGATTGCGGGATTTGTCGCCGATGCATTTGGAATTGCGGTGTCAGTTGCCGTCCTTTTCGCGGTCCTGGTCGTCTGTTTCTCCACGATTGGCCTCATTTCGCCCGAGCCCGGCAAGCTGCCTGTCGTACTTATAAATGTCGCCATCGTCGCGCTCGCCGTTTTCGCGCTGCGCGGCATTTACTTTGCGCTGCTGGAGGAGGGCGGAGTGCCGCTGGCCGTAACCGGAACAGCGGGCGGCATCATATCGGCCATAGGGTTTACGCCGGACATTTTTATGCCGATCTTTTTCGGTGTAATAACCGACTCCTACCCCGGTGCAGACGGCTATCGCTACTTCTACCTGGTCACGAGCGGCTTCTGCGCCGTAGGCCTGGTTGCCGCTATGACGATCTACTTTCGGTATGTCAAAAAGACTGCCTAGAGCGGATCGCGATAGGTATCTACTGGCGGCAGTTCCGCGCCGGTTAATCCTTCCGGCATTTCCTCGCCAACAACGGGCAACTCCAGCGTGCCAATGCCTTCAATGGTCGCAGTGACCACTTCGCCAGGTTGCAGAAAGCGCTGCTCGCCACGCACTGCAGTGCCCATGCCGGTTCCACCGGACGTGCCGTTATTGATCACATCGCCCGGGTACAGGGTTATGATCGAGGAGCCGTATTCAATCATTTCCCACAAGGAATGAATCATGTCGCCGGCAGTAGCTTCCTGCATTTGTTCGTCGCCGACGCTCAATGACTGGCGAAGAATTTCCATCGGGTTGCCATAGAACTCTTTGGGCACGATCCACGGGCCTTGTGGCGCAAAGGTGTCGTGGCCCTTGCCGACAAACCAGTCGCTGGTGAAGCGCGCTCCGCCTGGCGGCCTCCCACCACGATCAGAAATATCCATGGTCACCATGTAACCGAAGACATGCGCCTCGGCATCGTTCGCGGAAACGTACTTGGCAGTTCTGCCAATGACCGCGCCCAGCTCAACCTCCCAGTCCGTTCTGTTGCGGCCGTAGGGAATCACGATTGGCGAACCGTTGCCCACTACTGCGCCACGACTGGGTTTCAGGAACAGGTAAGGTACGCCGCGCTGTTCGCGTCGAAGCCGTCGTTCTTCCTCACGTTCCTCATCCGTTCCGGTTTCGTCGACGTGGCTGTAAAAATTCACGGCAGCGTTGAGGATCTTGCCTGGGTACATGATGGGCGGCAGCGTGCGCACTCCTGCCACGTAGTGGACATAGTCCGGCCGATTGCCGTCGAGCCTGCCGTTGTTGACGTGATCGTTGACGATCTCGTACAAGCGGCGCTTTAGACCGTAGTCATAACGTTCAATCAATTCAATCATGTTGGCCGGCATCGGTACCGACGGATAGCTGGCACTTCTTTCGAGAGCTGCGTTCGCAGCATTCAGTTCAATGATCAGACTGTCGCGCAGTACGATGCCGACTTCCGGCGCGCCGTCGATCTCAAATGTGCCTACCTTGAACGGTTCCGCGATATCCTGTGCGAAAACCGGTACCGAAAAAATGCAGATAGCGAACGCTACAAATCTGCGCATGACATCCCCTTAAAGCGTTAGTGATTGATTTGATGCGGCCATTCGGCGGCAGTTCGGGCATTATATCCGCATTCGACTCCGTCCCGGTGATGCAAATGCGACTGATGCCGATCTTTCTGCTACTGGTGTGCCAGAGTGCTGCTGCCGAGCTGCCTGACTGGAGCGGCGTCTGGCAACGCGTGGAAGGCAACGGTGGCATGTTTGATGTCTCCACGACAGAACCGCCCGATGGTCGCGCCGGCAGTCCCGGTGCGCGTCAGCATCCGCCACTAACCGAACGGTGGGAAGCCAAATACCGGGCCAACCTGGCACTGGTCGCGGTCGACCGCTTGCCGGATCCGATTTCACGCTGTGGTACACCTGCCGGATTTCCTCGCTTGCTCGCGTTGCCGGATGTTTACGAATTTATCGTTCGTCCCGAACAAACCTGGATTATCACCGAGAACGGCCCGAACATTCTTCGAATCTATACTGATGGACGAAGCCATCCGCCCGCGGAAGAAATGTGGCCAACGTTTACCGGCGACTCCGTGGGTCGGTGGGACGAAGACATGCTGAGTTTCACGACGATCGGCATGATCGGCGAATCGCAGACCGTACTGGATCGCAGCGGCATGGTGCTAAGTGACCAGGCAACCGTCGCGACGCGGATGTCTCTGACCGACGAAGGGCTGCTGCGCGCCGAACTTGAAATTGACGATCCGCTGGCGCTCACTGAGACCTGGCATGTCGTAAGGCATTTCAGGCGAATGCCGCACGGCACCAAGGCCTACGATTACGCCTGCGCCGAGAACAACCGGAACCCGATTACCGATGCGGGACAAACGTTGAC
>CAJQPR010000005.1 GCA_905480255.1 uncultured Woeseiaceae bacterium
GCTCAAGTCAACGCGAACAAATGGTCACGGATTGGAGAGGTCGTCCTTATCCAGCTTGCCAACGTGATTCCCGAACAGGCTCGATAACCAAATGGCCTCCCCCGATTCGTAGACACCGGTCAATGCTGGCAGGCGTGCTCCCGGGTCTTGCAGATTCATCAGCACTTCGCCGTCCGCATTAATTGCGATGACGTGTGACGAAGGTTCGGCTTTGGGTCTTACAGACGCGGGCAGACGTTGTACCAGCTTCCGGAGCCAGGGTTTCCCGGACATTTCGTCCAGCAATTGGTTACGCGGTGCGACGAGTCCAATCCAGAATCGGCCGTTTAGCCCGTTGTTAATGTTGTCAGGAAATCCAGGGAGATTATCGATGACAATCTCGGTCTGCCCCGCAGACTCTCCGGCAATCCAGTGTCGCAGTACACGATAAGTTCCGGTCTCGTTAATCATCAGGAATTGCTGATCATCGCTGATCGCAACGCCGTTCGCGAAATTGAGTCCATCGACGATGACATTGGTATCCCGGGTCACCGGATCGTAGCGATAGATTCGCCCGTGCCCGCCGTGTTCCATAAGGTCCATAAGGCTGGCTTCGTAAGAGCCGCCTGTTTTCATTGCGCCGAACTTGGAACTGGCATCGGAAAAGTAGATTGATCCGTCGTTTGCGACGGCGACATCGTCTGCGTAAAGGATTGGGTCGTTATTGTGTTTGTTGGCGAGAATCTCGACGGTTCCGTCGGGCGAAACCCTTTGCAGGCCGAGATAGGCATTGGCAACCAACAATCTCCCTTCGCTGTCGAATTCCAGGCCGAGTGGCCTGCCTCCGGTTTCAGCGAACACATCCAGTCCATTGCCCGCCGCATCAAATCGAATGATCAGGCCGTCATTCGTCCCCGTGTAGATCAAGCCATCTGGTCCGGCTGCAATATCTTCCGGGCCCTCATGAGGACCGAGCTTAACCAGGCGAGCTCTGCGCAGGCGATTATCGGGTTCAAAGGGGTCGACCAGGCCAGCATCAACCGGAGCATCCCAGGAAACAGGGTTAATCGGCACAGGCCAGAAGAACAGGTAAAGCAGAGCGGTGGCGAAAACGATAGCAATAACGCCGGTCGTGCGGCGCAGCGCGTTCATCGTTCTAGAGATCCTTCCCGATCATGCGCAGGAACTCCGAGCGTGTTCGCGCGTCTTTCCTGAATGCGCCAAGCATCTGGCTGGTTACCATCGATACACCTGTCTTATGCACGCCGCGCGTTGTCATACACTGGTGTGTCGCGTCAATAACGACACCGACGCCTCGCGGTTTGAGGACATCTTTGATGCAGTTGGCAATCTGTGCCGTCATTTTTTCCTGCACCTGGAAGCGCCGGGCGAATGCATCGACTACCCGAGCGAGTTTGCTTATGCCGACAACCTTGTTGCTTGGCAAATAGCCGACATGAGCGACGCCGATGATCGGCGCCATGTGGTGCTCACAATGTGACTCGAAGGCGATGCCTCGCAATACGATCATTTCATCGTAGCCCTCAACCTCCTCGAAGGTCCGCTCCAGGAACATAACCGGGTCTTCTCTGTACCCGCTGAACCAGTCTTCGTAAGCGGCAGCCACGCGTTTCGGTGTATCCAGCAGGCCCTCACGGCGCGTATCCTCTCCGGCCCACAAGAGCAGAGTTTCAACGGCCTGTTCTGCCTTCTTGCGGCTGGGTCGGCGAGGTTTCAGGAGCTTCTTTGCCAATGTCGCATCTCTCGTTTGAATGGCGGAAAGGGAGAATACTACAGGGTGTCCGGCCAGTCGTCCTTCAGGCTGCGGTCGTTACTCCCACCGGGCAGGAAACACCGGTGCCTGCGAGGCCACAGTAACCGTTCGGATTCTTTGCGAGGTATTGCTGGTGATAATCTTCGGCGTACCAGAATTTGTCCGCCGGACGTATTTCCGTCGTGATCTGGCCATAGCCGGCCTGGCTGAGCTGATCCTGGAAGGCGGCTTTCGACTCTGCGGCAGCATTTTCCTGGGTCGCGGAATTGGTCATGATAATTGACCGGTACTGGGTGCCAGTGTCATTGCCCTGGCGGTTACCCTGGGTCGGGTCATGGTTTTCCCAAAAGACGCCCAGCAGTTCTTCGTAGCTGATCTTGAGCGGATCGAAAACGACGAGTACAACCTCGGCGTGCCCCGTTTCCCCGCTGCATACCTGCTGATAGCTGGCGTTGGGCACTGATCCACCTGCATAACCAACCGCAGTAGTGAAGACGCCCGGTATCTGCCAGAAGCGCCGTTCCACGCCCCAAAAACAACCCATGCCGAATACTGCCTGTTGCAGTCCATCCGGGAATGGGCCGTCTATTGGATTGCCGTTAACGAAATGTGAGTCCATGGTTTTCATCCAATTAGTCGTCTGCCTGCTGATACGCGACGGCGAGGTATCGATGTCCCCGCCGAGGCTGGTATACAACGCCGTCCGCACTGATGAAATTCACCGGTATGGATTGAGGTCGTGCGCGGGTCGTTGCGCGATAAACAGCGAAGTGCAGGTGGGGCATGGTGGTATGTCCTGTGTTGCCGGACAGTCCGATTTGCTGGCCGGCGATCACCTTGTCACCGACTTCGACCAACGATCCGTCTTGTTGCAGGTGATAGTACTCACCGGTCGTACCGTCGTCATGCATAACCACAATGAAGTTTGCGTATTGTCCGCAACCATCTTCCCAGCAACCCTTGTCATGCTCTTCGACCACCCTGGCTACGATGCCGCCACGTGCCGCATGGACCGGTGTTCCGACCGACATTTTGAAGTCCACTGCGTACTGCTCGATGCCACGATGGCTGAACCTGGACCCAAAGCCTTGCAACACGCGATAGCTCATGCCGTCGGCGTAGGGGAGGCGATAGATGTAATCGTCATCATGAACAGCGTCTTCGTGTCCGATCGTCCATGAGCAGGAAATCCGCAGCCCGTCATCGTGGACTGCGGTATCACGGGATAACACCATGACCTGCGCTGTCTCTTGTGCGTCCAGCGCATTGCTGACAGTTTTCGAGGGCATGGTCGAGTAGCCGTTCGCTCGAACCCGAATTGAATAGGTAATCGGAAATTCCTGCTGATTGGTGGCACGCAATTCGATGTTTTCGCCATCACGAACCTGGTCGATTGCCAGCCAGTCATCGGCGCATTTCGCGAAGACAGAGCTTTGACAAAACAAGAAAAATGCTGACGTCACGGTGGTCAGCAGGCTGCGGTTGTCTGGTTTCCGGTGACCTTTCATCACTATCCGTCGTGACCTCCGTATTCTTCTTGCCTTTAAACTAGGAGAAGACATGGTCTCAGGTCAACTCGATTTTTCGAAACTCATTCTTCAGTCGACGCCTCGGTAACTGATTCCGGCTCCGGCGGTGGTTTTGGAACATCTGCAGGCCGGTAGAAGAATTCGTGTGTGTAGATGGTTTCCGGCGTAGCCACCGTCACTGCATTTTCCATTCGTGGTCTGTAGATCATTCTTCGAACACTGCGGCCGATTACCGTGCTGAATTCGGACAGGCCGACGGGCTGGGTTTCGATATGTCTGAGGTTGCTTACTCTTCCCGACGGTGAAATTATGAACATGAAACTCGACGTGCCCTGTTCAAAACTGTCAGGCGCCTGATCTGCCTCGCTACGCTCACTGTTGTAATACTTCGGCGGAAATACCCGCTGCAGTACCTTGGGTTTTTCCAGGTGGTCCGCGCGGGCCTGCAGGCGCACGGGATCGCTCCCTTCGGTCAGGAACTCCCAGGTTTCTTCGTACGTTTTTGCGGCGCGATTCGGACGGCCAGCAAGCACATAATAATCGCCTAGTGAGAGAAGCGAATTTTCGACCGTTTCCCAGGTGGCGTCCGGGTGTTCTTCTGCGATCCGCAGCGCCCGCCGCAAATAGCTTTCGCCTGAGCTCGCCGACACTTCCGGTTGATAGTCAAATTCTGCGGGACTGACGAACAGGTAGGATTTGCCAAGCTCAGTCAACGGCGGGATGAGCTCAAGGCTGTCTTTGCCGTGGTGACCTTCCATTACGGAAACGACCTGTCGCCAGGTTATGCGCTCGCGATGATACCGTTGCAGCCGGTGTTGCCATCTCGCTTTTTTCATCAACGCAGGAATTATGTCAATGCTTTTCGGGTCGAGTTTTCGCGATTGAATTGAGTAGATGTGTTCCTGGACTTCGGTCGCTTCATCCCAGCTTCCCTGGGAAATATGCAATTCCGCCATCGACTCCAGGATATCAACCTGATCCCGGTTATGCGGCCCGCTGTTAACATGGCTCACATGGATCGCACGTTGGTAAGAAATTCGTGCAAGGTCGGGTCGCCCGGTTGCTGACTGTGATGCCGCCAATCCCTGCAACGGGTTGATGAGCGCCGGACTAAGGTTATCGTCGATTCGTTCGACGATGTCGATCGACGCCATGAAGTTTCGTAATGCCGCCTCGTATTCCTTGTTGTTGTGCTGGGCAATGCCAAGGTTAGTGATCGCCTTGGCTGAATCATGACTGTCGAGCCCGTTCAGTTGAATCGAAAGCTCGACGACTCGTTTCGCCAAAGTGTCTGCCTCGAGGAAGTCTCTGTTAGTCAGCGCTTCCCGATACAGGCCAAACAGCCGTTGCAGTTCGTCGGCCTGATTTTCGCGATCAGACGGCTGTTCTACCCAGTCGTCTCCTTCCTTGTCTTCAACCAGGCGATAACTTTGGGTTTGCTCGTCAAAGACCAGCTCACTGAGGCCGTCGTCCTCGGCCTGAGTCACGTCTTCGTCGGCAGACTCGTCCGGCGAGATTTCTTCCAATGCCTCCTCTTCGGAAACCGGGACCTCAACTTCCGTCGTCTGTGCGAGCGCGATTGCATTGCACCCAAGCAACGCCAGGGCTATCGGAAACATCAGTTGGCTGGAGATTTTCGTCGTTAGCATAGTTATATGGACTGGAAAGAGCTTTTCTTGAGACTCCTGCCTCGCCGAATAGTTCGAGTTCCGGTGGGCAGTCTGAACGTCGCTTAACTATACATTATCAGTCGAACCCAAGAGCCATTTGCTGCTGGCCCGGTGGCCGAAAAAGTGTGCAATCAAGGGCTCTTTGCTGGTGCTCGGCCCTAAGGCCATAGCGGCGGCAGGCCGTGGAAAAGCGATCGGCGATCATTCTGACGTAGGGCCCGCGACCTCGCTGGCGCCTGCCAAATCGGTTGTCATAATCCTTTCCGCCCGAAGCCGCCTGCAGCAGGCTCATGACATGTGCGGCCCGATCCGGCATCTGGGCAGCCAGCCAGTCGCGGAATATGTCCTTCAGCTCGTGAGGCAGGCGCAACAGAATCCAGCTGGCGTCGCTCGCGCCGCACTCTGCAGCGCGTTTCGTGATCGACTCTATTTCTGCATCATTAATCGCCGGAATGACAGGAGCCAGCAGCAGCGTGACAGGGACACCCGCTTTGGCGAGAGCTTCCATCAGTCGAAATCTCACTGCCGCGGCCGGAACCCGGGGTTCGAGAACGCGTTTAAGGCTGGCATTCATCGTGGGCACGCTTACAGCCACGGTGACCAGGTTTTTCTCGGCGAGGGCCGACAGAAGGTCCAGATCGCGGGTCATCAAGCCACCTTTGGTAATCAGCTGTACCGGGTGCCGGTGCTGCAGGAAAGCCTCCAGTAGCTGCCGTGTGATCTTCAGTTTCCGTTCGGCTGGCTGGTAGGGGTCTGTGTTGGCGCCAATGGCAATAGGCTGGACCACATAGCCAGGCTTTTCCCACTCCTCAATCAATCGTGCAACGGCATTGGGCTTGTAGAAAATCTGTGTTTCGAAATCGAGTCCCGGAGAAAGGTCGAGGTAGCTGTGGCTGGGTCGCGCATAGCAATAGACACAGCCATGCTCGCAGCCCAGGTAGGGGTTGATTGAGCGATCAAACGGGATATCCGGAGAGTTGTTCTGGCTGATGATTTTCTTCGCCTGCATGGCTCGCAGAACGGTTTGAGGTGCGGTGTCCGCCAGGAACTCTTCGTCGTTATCTACGGATGTTTTGGCATACCGGCCAGGCTTACTGGACACGGCGCCGCGGCCTTTGTGGGTTCGTATCGTCATGGGAATCACAAATACTGTATATTCAAACAGTATTCCACGATTTCCCTGGCGTCAATAGAGAGCGACAAAACGGCGTAATAGGATGACGCGGAAAGGGTGCCCGCCGGCATGTCAGGCCGGGGCGCGATTGCGGCTAGTTCAGGACCCGGTAGCCGCGGCCCCTCATGCAGCGCTTGAACACGTTTTCTTGCTCCTTGCTTCCCTGGACGCCTGAGCGGGTTGCGCCCCAGATAGCGCCATAGCCGGCGCCACTCGCCGCGTCGCCACTGATGGCACCGCTGGCTGCTCCGGCAACCGCTCCGACCGCAGCGCCCCTGGCCGCACCCTGCGCGACAATCACCTGTTCTGAATACGCCTCGCATTCACCCCAGTCATCCTGCATGACGACCGGGTCGACGCCTTTCATGTCAATGATAGGGTCCGGGTGAGAAGAGCAGGCAGCTATGGATAACGCGGCGATGAGCGTTGTAGTCGTGACTCTTCCGTTTTTCATGGCACTATCCTGTTTACAACACTTCATAATAACGCGGCACTTGGGAATCGGTTGACGATTTACCTTAACTTTTATGGCAAGTAATTCTCACGGCGGCACAGCACGCGCAATTCTCTATGCGTTCCTTGCGAATGGCGGCATCGCGCTCGCGAAGACATGGGCGGCCATGATCACGGGCTCAGGCAGCATGCTGGCGGAAGCCATCCATTCCTATGCAGATGCCGGCAACCAGGTGCTCCTCTTTTTGGGCCTGAAGCAATCAGCCAGGCCGGCCGACAAGGAGCATCCACTGGGCTATGGAAAACTCAGCTATTTCTGGAGCTTTGTCGTTGCTCTGATGTTGTTCAGCCTTGGCGGTCTGTTCTCTATCTACGAGGGCGTGCACAAGCTGCAGCATCCAGAGCCGTTAACGCAGGTCTGGATTGCCATTGGTGTGCTGAGTGTTGCAATCGTGCTCGAGTCTTTTTCCCTTGCGGGGTGTGTACGCGAGATTAATCTCATTCGCGGGGAGCGTCCTTTTCGCGAGTGGCTGAAACACACGCGAAGTTCTGAGCTGGTCGTTGTGCTGGGAGAGGATATAGCCGCATTGCTGGGGCTGATTCTTGCGCTTATTTTTGTGTCGCTCGCGGCGATCACAGGCAACGGAGTCTACGATGCGATCGGATCAATGTGCATCGGTGCGATCCTGATTGTCATTTCCGTTTTCCTGACAATACGTGTGCAATCATTACTCGTTGGGCGGTCAGCAGATCCAATGATCCAGGAAGTCATCGACGCTATCATTCGCGATGACGAGGATATCGAAAAAATCTATAACGCGATCACTATGCAGTTAGGTCCGGATACACTGTTGGCCGCAAAAATAAAACTGAAGTCAGGAATCGATATTGATACGGCAGTCGCCAGAATCAATGACCTTGAGCGCAGGCTCAAGGAGAAAGTCCCGGGTCTCAAATGGAGTTTCATTGAACCGGACGTTGCGGATTAGGCAGCGACGTTATTGCGAGTGGCGATGCCGCCTCGCAATAACGTCAGCAAGACCGGATCGTTAATCAGGATTGCTTGTAAAGATGGACGTCCTGCTGCGGAAACGGGAACGAAATCCCTTCCTTGTCGAAACGTTTTTTTACGGCTTCCGTCAGGTCGAATTTTACGCTCCAGTAGTCGGCTGTGCTGGCCCACGGGCGGACCACGAAGTTGACGCTGGAATCTGCAAGCTCAGATACGGCGATCGTGCACGCCGGGTCTTTCAGGATTCGTTCGTCAGATGCAACCAGTTCTTCCAGTGTCTTACGTACTTTGTCGAGATCATCGCTGTAACTGACGCCAACAATCATGTCGATACGGCGGGTATCGTTGGCTGAATAGTTCGTGATGATGCTGTTCATGATCTGGCTGTTCGGCACGATGATCTGCTTGTTGTCACCTGTCTTCAGCATCGTGGTCAGTATCTGAACTTGTTCCACTGATCCGGAAATACCGGCAGCTTCAACCCAGTCTCCGACCCGATATGGCCTGAAGATTACGATCAGCACGCCCGCAGCGAAATTTGAAAGAGAGCCCTGTAGTGCGAGGCCAACAGCCAGGCCGGCAGCGCCCATTACGGCAATCAGCGATGTGGTCTGGACGCCGACCTGGTTGATGGCGGCGATGATGACAAAAATCATGATGGCCCAATACGCCAGGTTACAGACGAATGTCTCCAGTATTTTGTCGACCGCCTGGGTCTGCAACATCTTGCGGAGGCCTTTCTGCAGCATGCGCGCGACCATTCGTCCCACGTAAAATATAACCAGTGCAGCCAGTAGCTTGAGGCCAAAAGCGACGCCTGTAGTCTGTGCCGTTTCAAGCAGCTCCGCCCAGTCGAACCCTGTGATGTCGGCTATTCCTACTTCATCCATTAATCAAATCCTCTCGATACGTGTCAACGCCAGCCAATTGCCGGCAATAATAAATGCGACCCCCGCTGCAGCCACTGCGGACCATTCATAGCCTTCGACAAACGTCGAAATCAGCAGTGCAACCAGCGGGAATAATACTGAAGTGTATGCGGCGCGTGCAGACCCGATTGTGCGCAGGAGCGCCAGGTAGCCACCGAATGCGACCGCAGAACCGAAAATTGCGAGGTAGGCCAGTGACGCGATGTACCCAGGCTCGACCAGGAAACGGAATTCCCGACCCAGGATCATCGCAACAATAGTGGAGGTCAGTGCTCCCCAAGCCATGCCGTGCGCGTTAACAGCAACGACCGGAAGTTGTCTGCTGGTGTTAACCACGGCGGCCATGTTGCCAAGCGACGCAAACACCACGGCGACAATCGCCAGAATGACGCCGTAAAGTGAGCGGTCGGCCAGGTTGAAAGTTGAAACCTCGGGCCAGAACATACAGGTGAT
>CAJQPR010000006.1 GCA_905480255.1 uncultured Woeseiaceae bacterium
TTTTTGCTGGCGCATGTCGTCGAAAGCGCCAGCGGCAAAACATTGCGTGAATTTGGGGCCGAAGAGATATTCGGCCCTCTTGGTATGGATGCCACGCGGTTCAATGACAACGTGAATCAAGTTGTGACCAATCGCGCCGACGGATATCGGCAGGTGGACGATGGCAGCTGGGAAATTTTTATGACTAACCTTAGCTGGGTCGGCGATGGCGGCGTCTATACGAACCTTGAAGACTTCCTGAAGTGGGACCAGAATTTCTACGACAACAAGCTGGGCAAGCGAACGGACGAATTGATCGAGTTGGTGACCACGCCGCACCCGGGGATGATCGAAGAAACCGACGAGGGGCCCCGTGCTGCCAATTACGCGTTCGGTCTCTCAGTCGAGGAACAGAACGGCGAATTCATGATTGGCCATGGCGGAAGCTGGGTCGCATTCACAACCACCTACAATCGTTATCCGAATCTCGATTTATCGATTGCTGTCTTCTGCAATTCTCTGGAACAGTCGGCGTATCAGCTCGGTGACAAGGTCGGCGAACTGGCTGTCGCTGCCGTCAAGTGATCTAGTTTCGGCGGATGATTTTACCCGGGCGAGCTTCGGTCGTCGCACCTTGCTGGTAAACGAGTTCGCCACTAACCCAGACGGAATTGATCCCGTCTGACAGCAACTCCGGTTGCTCCGGTGTTGCGCGGTCGATGACTGTGTCGGGATTGAACAGGACCAGGTCCGCGATCATGCCTTCTCTTATCAGGCCGCGATCACTGAGGCCCATGTGTTCCGCCGTCAGACCACTCATCTTGTGAACGGCGGTTTCGACAGACATCAGCTTTTTGTCTCGCGCAAAGTGGCCAAGCACCCGCGGAAAAGAACCGGCGCCGCGCGGATGTAAGTCGTTAAGGCCGCCGTCAGTACAGATATTCATTGCCGGCCACAGCAGCAGCTTTTCAATGTCGGAATCCTTCATGCTTGTGGCAATGATCATCTCTGCACTGCGACCGTGCTCTTCTCGCCAGCGCTCCGCAGCCTCGGCAAGATTTGTGAACGCGCTGATAACATCGGTTTCCATGAGACCAGCGATTTCCGGCAGGCTTTTGCCAACGTAGTCCGGGTTAGGCTCGAAGCGAGTCATCCAGATACCGTCTGCGGGGGCGATTTGATCGAGCACCTCCTCGATCGCGGCACGGTCTGTGTAATCGCGCTCGGGTAGCAGCACCATCATTGTCGATTGCCAGAATTCGTACGGGTAAATATCCGCCGTAATCTGCACGCCGTCTGCACGGGCCGAATCGAGTTTTTCGAGCGTTGCCGCCGCACCGCCCCAGAGCCGTGTCATTGCGAGTTTCATGTGCGATATCTGCACGGGCATGCCGGTCTCCCGACCGATCAGGATGATTTCGTCGATGGCATCCTCGAACCACCGGTCCTCGCTGCGAATATGACTGATATATCGACCACCGGCTGTCGCCGCGATCTCTGCAAGTGTCAGCACTTCCGAAGTTTCAGAGTGAATGCCTGGTTCATACTCAAGGCCGGTCGCGAGGCCGAGCGCGCCGCTCTCTAGCTCGCTTGCCAGCATTTCGGCCATGACCGCCACTTCCTCGTCAGTTGCGACGCGCTTGAAGTCTTCTCCCATCACTTCGCTGCGAAGGGTGTTATGGCCTATGTACGAAGCAATATTGATCGTCGCGGGGTTTTCTTCAAATTCCGCATAGAAATCAGCCAGCGGATAGGACGAACCACCGTCCTGCCCAACAATGACTGTGGTAATTCCCTGGCTTACGGCTGCAATGGCATCTGGTTGCTCAGACAGAAGGCTGTCGGCATGGCTGTGCGTATCAATGAATCCCGGGGCGAGCGTTTGACCGCCGCCGTCGACAACGGTTTCAGCCTCGCAGGCGGTAAGCTCCCCGACTTCGGCGATCAGGCCGTCCGTGATTCTGACTGACCCGGGAACCGCCGGTGAACCGGAACCGTCGATAACCTGCACGTTGGTAATCAGGAAGCCGGAATCGTTATGGCAGACAACCGGCTCTTCCTGGCCGCAGGCTGCAATCAGGAGGATGGGAAACATCAGTAATTTTTTCATGCTGGCCTGCCATTGCTATGAAGCGAGATCAGGCGCGGACGAGACAAGGCGAAACCTGACGAGTACCGCTCTCTCTCCATCCATGGCTCCGCGGCATTCGGACTCCTGTCCGTCAAAACGCAGTGTACACGACCCGTACATGAGAATTTCCTGCCGGGTTTTTGCGTCGCATCGACCCAGCTGGTTTCGTTTCAATCAGGAGTCGCCGTCGTCGACCTCGAACTGGCCGGTCAATCTTCGCCATACGTGCGACCAACTGAGCCCGACTGCCAGCAGGAAGGCAACGCTGATTTCCCCGACCCAGGTCGCCGATGAAACCGATTGCAGGCTTAGCCAGCCGAGATCAACCAGCAACCATATGATTCCGCCCAGTAACGCACCGCCCAGCAAGAGGCCGAGTGCGCCGAGCGATCGCTGAGTTGCCGCCAGTAGTATGGCCCATCCGATTAGCAATACGATGCCGACAACAAAATGTTCCGGACCCAGCGTCGACGGTTCAGCGTTTTGCGCACTCGTTACCCATCCCCAGAATGAGTACTTGGTCGGGTTATATGAGAGGAGAACCAGCACGAGCGACGCGAGGAAGCGCCACACAAAACTCAGGAAATTGAATTCTTTGCTGGGGCGGCCGGAGCCGCGTTTGTCGGAGTTCTTCGTTGCCATTGGATATTCCGGGTTTGAAGTGTTCAGGCGGTATTCTGCTGCTGCAATTCGGATATGCGTTGCTGGACTTCGTTGAACAGGTCGTCGCGTAATCCAGCGATCTTGAAAATCTCAACAACCGTAAAAAATGGTGCGGCCAGGTTCGCCTGAACCGGATGTTTCAGAACTACCGGCATGGACTTCTCTACGGCGTGACCAACGAACTGGGCAGCATAGCCGCCGAAAAACGTCGCCGCTGCGACGGTTCCGGAAACTGCCATCGGTTGTGCGCCGATTACTGTCGCGAAATAGGCGATGGGTACCGCGTAGAGCAGGAAAAACAGGCTGAAGACTTTGTCGAGCGTGAAATAAAATATGAACAAAATCAGTGTTGCCAGGTGAGCCCCGTTCAGGGCGACGCCCATGATTTCGGTATTCGCCCAGCTCAACGCAATGAAAACGCCCAGCATGATGGTTGGAATGCCGATCAGGTGGACTGCAATATTGAACGGGTGCTGATGGGCTGAGGCGTAGCCCGTCAGCATTTCCATCAGTTTTGAGTCTCTGTTCATCCGGCAATCTCTCGCTTCGAACCGGGAATTTACCATGACTTTGAGGCCATATACTTACTCGTCTCCCCTGATATCATCTGCGCTTTCCTCAATTCGCCGGAATCAGCTGATGTCATTTACCCCGTTCGACCTCGAATACACACAATCTCTCTGGGAACAGAAAGTCGATATCAACCTGACCGAGAGCGGTGTCCACCCGATACGCCTCGATGACCTGTTGGGTGATGACGGGGAAAAGGTGGCCGAGTTGCTCGCCACCGAGATCAACTATCCGCATGTGAATGGCAACCCTGAATTGCGCGAGAATATTGCGGCTCTTTACGATGGTGCCGGCATTGAAAATATCCTCGTTACGGTTGGCGCCGCCGAGGCCAACAACGTCATCATGCAAACCTTGATGGAGCCGGGTGATGAGCTTCTAACTCAGACGCCGACGTACAAGCAGGTCTGGGGTCTCGCCGAGAACAGCGGCCACACTGTGAAATCTTTTCGTCTGCAGTCCGAAAACGGCTGGGCCCTGGATGTCGACGAGTTGAACGCCGGTGTTTCAGACAAGACAAAAATCGTCGCCATCGTGAATCCCAACAATCCCACCGGACACATCCTGACCAGTGACGAGATGGATGCGGTCATTGCGGCTGCAGACCGGGTTGGTGCCTGGATACTGGCGGACGAGGTCTATCGTGGTGCGGAGCGGCTCCAGGAGGAAGAAACGCCGTCATTCTTTGGCCGTTACGACAAGGTGCTGGCGCTGGGGAGCATGAGCAAAGCTTACGCGCTGCCTGGTCTCCGGGTGGGTTGGGTCGTCGGTCCGCCAAAAATGGTTGACGATATCTGGCGACGGCATGAGTACACGACAATTACTGCCAGCATGTTGAGCAATATCCTGGCGACGCACGCATTGTCACCGTCGGTTCGACCGCGGCTGCTCAAAAGAACGCGCGACTACATCAGGAATGGTTTCCCGATCCTGGAGTCATGGATGAATAGTCAGGACGGTTTGTTCACTTACACGCCGCCCGAAGCTTCTGCAGTCACATTCATTCGATATCACCTCGACATTAACTCCACCGAGTTGATGGAGAAGCTTTGCACTGACGCGAGCGTTTTTGTAGGCGCAGGAGACTCGTTTGGCATGGACCACCATTTGCGCGTTGCTTTCGGTCAGGAAAAAGAGGTGCTCGAGGATGCATTTCAAAGAATAGAGAAAACGCTCAAGGCGATTCGTTAATGCAAATCCTGACGCTCGAACAGATCAAAAAAGCGCTTCCGTCTGTCAACCTGATGGGTGAGATCGAAAAGGGCTTCGTTGCGTACAGCCGGGGTAACTCCGTGGTGCCCCCGGTTGGTGAGCTCGTGTTCGAGGATCCGCCGGGCGAGGTTCACATCAAATACGGATACCTCAAAAACGACGACTACTATGTCATCAAGATTGCTTCAGGTTTTTTCGAAAATCCGAAGCAAGGATTGCCATCAAGCAACGGCATGATGCTCATGTTCAGTCAAAAGACCGGCGCACTCATCGCGACGCTGCTGGACGAGGCTTATCTGACAGATATTCGAACTGCGGTCGCAGGTGCGATTACGGCAAAGTACCTCGCGCCGAAGGAAGTTGCCCGAATTGGCATTATCGGGACAGGTGTGCAGGCAAGATTGCAGCTTGAACACTTGCTGCCGGTCACCGATTGCAGGGAGGTGCTTGTATGGGGCAGAGACCAGGGCAAGCTGGATGCCTGCGCCACGGATATGACGGCACTTGGTTTCACTGTCGCATCAACACTGGACGCGGCCGACGTTCAGGCGTCCTGCAACCTGATCGTTACAACGACGGCCGCACGAGCCCCAATTCTCACTGGCAATCTGCAACCAGGTACGCATGTCACCGCAATGGGTTCCGATACGCCTGACAAGCAGGAAGTCGATGCAGGAATTCTGGAACGGGCAGATCTTGTCGTTGCCGATAGTATTCCTCAGTGTCTTGAACGTGGAGAGATTGCCCAGGCATTGAAGACCAATGCAATCAGCGAATCGGAAATAGTTGAGTTGGGAAGCATCATTGCCGGCGACGCCGACGGGCGAACTTCAGAGGATCAGGTTACCGTGGCAGACCTGACCGGTGTTGCCGTGCAGGATATCCAGATATCCAAAGCGGTGTTTGAAGCGATTGGATGATCGCGCCTCGGGCGCATTCCTGCGGTTGGCTCACAGGAACACACCCGACACGCAATACAATTACTCGTATCGAAGCGCCATTACCGGCCGCGCAGTGGCCGCACGGCCTGCCTGCAGAGCAATCGTCAGCCAGGCAACGGCGAGCGCCGCGATAGCACTTGCCACAAACAACCAGGCCCA
>CAJQPR010000007.1 GCA_905480255.1 uncultured Woeseiaceae bacterium
ACCTCTAGAATAAATCGCACCGGTGGCAACCGGTGTTTGCTTGTGTCCGCCTACCGCGAACTCGCCACATATTACTCGGAAATATGCCCTGAACGCTAAAATTTTGGAGCGACTGGGAAGAAGAGAACTTCGGAACAGCAAGAATCGACGGAAAATTCCAGCCATTCGCGATTGTTGAAACTTAAAGGAATTTTGCTGAGTCGATGCTGGTTTCGGACCACCTGAAGTTCTTGTCGCGCAAAAAACAAATATCAGTTTTTGCGAATATACTCATTGCTTAGTTTCTTAATCGAGTTACAACCCATCAAAGCCATCGTACGGTCGACCTCGGACCTGAGCATTTCGAGCGCGTGCTCCACACCCTGTTGCCCACCCGCAGCCAGGCCGAACAGGTAGCCGCGCCCAATGCTGCATGCGTTCGCCCCGAGGGCCAGCGCCTTGACCACGTGATTGCCACGCCGCACTCCACCGTCACAAATAATCTCGATTTTGTCACGCAGCGCGTCGGCTATCGGTGCAATGCAGTCGACCGGCGCCGGCGCAGACTCAAGCTGCCTGCCACCATGGTTGGACAGCATGACTGCCGTCGCACCCGAATCAACTGCCTTCCTGGCATCCGCAACCGTTTGAATTCCCTTGATAACCAACGGGCCATCCCATTGGCTGGCAAGCCACTCCACATCTTTCCAGCCAAGCGTGCGATCAAACTGACTATTGACGTAGGCCATTACGCCTTCGTTTATTTCTGTCGACACACCTGGGCTGCTTGTAATGTTAACCATGTCGAATCCGCCGTTAACGATTGCCCGAATCGTCCAGGGGAAATGCCGGATGTAGCTCAGAACACTACGTAGCTTCAATTTTGGCGGTACGCCGAACCCGGTGACCAGGTCGCGCTCGCGATTGCCGGCAACCTGTGTGTCGACTGTCAGGCAAAGCGCATCGTAGTTGCTCGATTTGCAGCGCTGAACGAAATCACGGGTAATTCCCCGATCCTTAAAGACATAGACCTGGTACATCTTGGGCCCGGCAGAGGCCGCGGCGACATCCTCGATCGTCGTGGTTGCCAGCGTCGACAAGCTATAGATCGTGCCGAACTTGTGTGCCGCCCGGGCGACGGCCGGCTCCTTGTCGTGATGAAAAAGCCGTGACGCGCCAGTCGGCGCCAGGAATACGGGCCAGTCTATATCCTGGCCAAGCACCGTTGTCTTCAGATCAATATTGCTGATGTCCGAAAGGTGCGTTGGCAGCAGTTCATAATCGTCGAATGCAGACGTGCTCCGCCTGAGCGCGATTTCATCGTCCGCGCCGCCGTCCATGTAATTGAATATGGGCCATGGCAGTTTTCTTTTGGCCACCGACCTTAGATCAGTGATGTTATTGCAATCCGCGAGCCGCCGGGCCCGTCTTTTATCGTTTCGCATGATGCCCAACCCTTCCACGTTTCCACAATCGATATGTTTCAAGAGCAAGAAGAGTAACAAAGTGAACAAGGCCCGGCATGAAATCGAAGGCCACAAAGATCCAGTGAGCGAATAACAGGAGTGCCGCAACGTAAACCAAACGATGAATCTTTTTCCATGTGCGGCGGAGCAACCTGGCGGAGGCGTCATTACTCGTAATAGCCAGTGCCACGAAAATCAGGAATGCAGCCCAGCCTGTCCACATCGCAAAATCCGCGCCTTCCTCAACAATCAACGAAAAGCTTCTTTTTCGATCCAGGTAAACAACGGTATGCAACAGCGCATAGGAAAAAGACGCGACGCCCAGGTAACGGCGGCGGTGTAACAACCAGTTTGGCCAGCGTGCACCGGGGAACATCAACCTGAACGGTGTGATGGCCATGGTGATTATTAGCAGGCGGCCCGACAGCTCACCGCTTATGTGGATAAGTTCGCCGTAAAAAAGCGCGCCACTCCACCACGCATACAACAGAGCCAGGAACGGCAGCGCGAGCAGCAACCACGTGAAATACCTGGAATTCAGGAGCGACTTCATAAGCAGGCAAATATACGGGCTCGCGCGCAGGATCGGAAAGAATTGTCAGAGCGATTGGCAAAGTGTTGACTGGAATTAGACCTGCTTCTAACATTCGCGCGCAAATCACTTTCTGTTCTCGAACTAAGGATTCACCTGATGAAGAGCCCGTCCCCGATACTCCGTGCTGTCTGTGCCATTATGTTGTCAGTTATGTCATTTGTAGCTTTCGCCGATGGTGTGCTCGACGCGAACACCGCTACAGCAGAAGAAATGGCCGTTCTGCCGCACATGGATGAAGCTATGGCCGGGGCGATCATCAGCAGCCGCCCATATGCCACGATAGGTGCGCTGCACGAACTTCTCGGTGCTGATCTCGATGACGAGCAGTTGGCAGAACTCTATGGTCATCTCTTTGTGCCCATCAACCTCAATACTGCCGATGAGACGCATATCCTGCTGATTCCCGGGGTCGGCAAGCGCATGGCGCATGAGTTTGAGGAATACCGGCCATATTCAAACATCGAGCAATTCCGGCGCGAAATGGGCAAATACGTTGACGAAGAAGAGGTCGCTCGACTCGAACAATACGTATCACTGGACTGAAATTAGCGCCAGTAAGGCCGATCGCTAATGTGGCGTGATGTCAAAGGACGGCACGAGGCCCGGGCCAGATTACCTGGTCCGTATCTGGCAGCCAGTAGCATCGCAGAAGGTCTCTCGGCTATCGCGGCGTGTTTATCATGTGTGCGCTGGCGACGCTGACAGGCATTCTGATCTATGCCTTCATGTACATTCGCCTGCGCAAGACCATTCCGGCACTTGCGGACCCTTCGTAGATTTTCAGGGGAAACGAAAAAGATGCAGCTGGCCGTGTTCGGACCTGGACCGGTGCCAAAGACAATCGCGGCAATGGCATACCAGACAGCTGCCGATCAGCAACGATAATCCGTTGTGAAGAGTGATCGGAAACTTACCAGACCAGCCCGTACATGTTTCGCATCAGTGCAATTCGTATTCCGAAGGACCAGAGGTAGGATGGCTTCCGGGTGAAACAGCTTTCGCTGATTCAGTTGAGCACTGATGCTATGGCCAGCGCACCAAGTTTTTTCGCAGTACACAACTTAGCGTCCTTTCGGGGCCCGCAAAACTGCGGAATATACCTAGAGCAAACTTTGATACCATTGCCGCCCCGACCGAATCTGGCCCAAAAATAAAGACAACGATGAGCATGAACACAGCTGAAGCTAATCGAAAAATCGCGCAGTGGCTCCTGATCTGCTGCGCACTGGTCTTTGTCATGGTTGTACTCGGGGGGGTCACCCGATTGACTGGGTCCGGACTCTCGATGGTGGACTGGAAACCGGTGACGGGCATAGTGCCGCCCTTGTCGGACGAAGCCTGGCAGGAAACATTTGAGATGTACAAGGCGACGCCGGAATTTCAGAAAGTTAACTCACAGATGGACGTGCATGATTTCAAGGGAATTTTCTGGCTGGAATTTCTGCATCGCCTGCTTGGCAGAACAATCGGCATCGTATTCCTGGTGCCATTGCTCTTTTTCATGTGGCAGGGGCACATCAGGAAAGATGAATCGCTAAAATATGGAATGATGTTCGTTCTCGGCGGAATGCAGGGCGTGCTTGGTTGGTACATGGTGAAAAGCGGCCTGGTCGACAATCCCCATGTCAGTCAATATCGCCTGACCGCGCACCTCATTGCCGCATTTATTATCTATGCGTATATGTTCTGGGTGGCACTTTCACTTTTGTACCCGTCGTCCGGCAACAAGCCACACCCGTGGTATGGCAAGACTGTTGCAATGACCTCGCTCATTACGCTCACGGTGATATCGGGCGG
>CAJQPR010000008.1 GCA_905480255.1 uncultured Woeseiaceae bacterium
GTAGCAAATACATTTTTGCCCACATTAACTCAACCCTCGAATGCCGGCACTTGATTGACGCCCCTACTGATCGTTTGCGACGACCCATTGGTAGTCATTCAGCTTCATCTCGTACGCTGCCCGGTACGATCTCTATCATGATTTCATTGCGACGCAGGAAAGGCAGGCTGAACGGAGTGTTGTAGCGCGCGAAGACGGGGTCACCAACGGTCTGGACACCCTGTGCGTCAAGCGCTGAGCGCAGCACCTCTTCGTTCTTCAGGTATTTTTCCTCGGTCCAGCGGCCGGAATAGCGGTGCACAGCGATGGTCCGTTCAGGCATGCTCCGAATACGGATGCGGTCGTCGTTCGGTACCGGAAGTGTTTGCAGTGTGTACTTGCGTTCCATAACGAAGGCGTAAGTCGTTCGATCGTTTTCGCTCGCAGCCGTTGAGGTGACCGGCGCCGTCATCGCCATTTTCTCACCCTTTTCCTCCCGTGTTGATGCGACGGGCGCCGTCATGGCCATTTTCTCGGACGCAGAGTTGTCGCCAAAAATATAGCCGGCAAGGATGCGAAACGCGTTGTTGCCGGACTCATCAAAGTCACCCTGTACATCGACCTCCGCGATGATGTAAGGCGCATAGAGCCGCAGCTCGAAGTTGTCGTATTCGCCAACAACTTTGTAATCGGGTTCTTCAATTGCCATGGCCATCACCGGAATCAGGAAAATCAGAAGTGCGGAACGAATAAATTGTGAAGTAGTCATTGCTGGTACTCAATTGAAGTGCCATCCCAGGCAAAAAATCCACCGCTGTCGGCGGATGTTGGTTGATCGATGACTTTACGGCCAAAATCGCTCCGACATGTTGGAGGATGGATGCCCGGTGTTTGCTTGCTATCTCGCTCATCTTATAGACCGCAGATGATAGAGATGAGGGAGCCTGAAAGGGTTTCAATTGCGTAAGCAAATGTTTCTGAGTATTTCTGTAATTTTAAAAACGGGGTCGAACCGAGGTTTTCGTTAATCTCGGTTCGACCCCAATTTTCCCTGAGGTTTTCGTTAATCTCGGTTCGACCCCAATTTTCCTTATTTTCCCCAATTTTCCCTACGTGCTTGATGCCTGGAGCGCTGCCAACACCCGTTCCCTGCGGAACGGCGCTCGTCGCAGGCGCACACCGGTTGCGTCATAAATCGCATTGGCAACTGCTGCAATCATCGGTTTGTGGCTTCCTTCGCCGGCGCCGTAAGGGGGCAGGTCGGGACGATCGGGATTGGGATCGCCGTTGACCAGGACGACGTCGATTGACTCCGGCGTGTCCGAGTGGCGGAGGCTCGGGTGTGATGCCCAGTCGACACTCGTCACCTTCTCGTTATCAAAACGGACTTCTTCCCAAAGCGCCCGACTCAGGCCGTGAAGCATGGCGCATTCGACGGTATGCCGCAGTCCCGTCGGGTTGACGACGAGTCCGCAGTCGTGAGCGCAGACCAGGCGTTTGACCCAGACCCGGCCGGACTCGCGATTGACCTCGACCTCGGCGATCGTGGTGGCAACGGTGCCGTTGCGATAGGTGTATGCAATACCGCGCCCGGGAAGGATGGGTCCCTGGTGATCCGGCACCGGGGCATTGGGGGACGGTCGGCTGTCCCAGCCATAGGCCTCAGCTGCCGCGCGGATGGTTGCGATCGAACGGGCCCGCAGGAACATCTCGCCCTCATTACTGCCTTCCAGCAGACCCAGGCGGAAGTCGATAGGGTCCACCCTGGCAACTGCCGCCAGTTCGTCGATGAATGACTCGAAGGCAAACGTTACCTGCGGACCATTCGGGTCGCGCAGGTTGCCGGTGCGCAGCGGGGTCTCCCAGATCATTGGCAGACTGACAACGCGTCCCGTCATGCGCTGATTAGGAATAGCGTAGTGGCTCGAGGGGGTAGCGGCATTGCCGGACGCGGGGTTCGCGGGTCGTATTCCCATTAGCTGCGCGATCAGGACCGTGTCGGGTTCGTTGTAGCCGACATGATTGTAATCGGCAGCGCGTGCGTCGTACTCGAGCGCGACGACATTGCCATCGGCATCCAGACCGCCACGCATCCTGAACGTATACGCGGGGCCCTTCGTGTCCCACGCTGTCTCCTCGTCCCGCGTCCACTGCACGCGAACCGGTCGACCAAGTTCGTGCGCGAGGAAAGCTGCTTCGAAGCCGGCATCGTCGGCCGCCGTACGACCGTAAACCTGCGGCCCGTCCATGTAGATGACACGCACCCGGTCCCGTGGCATATCAAGAAATTTCGCGACGCCATTGCGCAGACCATAAGACTTCATGTCGTTGGAATAGATCGTCATCTGGTCGTTGGACGGATCGGCGAGCGCATGCGCCGGACCGATTGCCGTGTGTCCCTGGAACGGGACTTCGTAATCGGCCTCGATGACGCGGTTGGCGGCGGCGAGCGCTGCGTCCGGATCGCCTTGCAGAACCGGCTCGCGGCTCGACACCGGCACTGCGCTGCGCATGAAATTGAACAAGTCATCGGATGCCGGGAATGGTGCTTCCGCAGGCGGCTCCCATTTAGCCTGTAGCTTCCGTGCGGCCGCAATGGCCTGCTCTTCGCGTTCGCAGATCACGGCCACGTAGTTGCCGCGACTTACCACTTGAATGAACCCCGGCAGTTCGTCCACCGATGACGCATCGATGCTTTTCAGCACGGCGCCCGCGACCGGCGGCCGCACGTTGCGCGCATGCACCATACCGGGCAGTTTCACGTCCGAGGCCCACGTTAACGAGCCGTCTACCTTTGGAGGAACGTCATAGCGTTGTATCGACTGGCCGACAACGCGCAGCTCGTTGACCGGCTTGACGCTGGCCACCCCGCGAGTGGCATTGATGTTGTCACCCTGCAGTGCGATGTCGAAGCGCTGGCCGCCGACGAGCTCTGCGTAGGTGACCGACTTTGCAGGATCTGTTCTGACTGAGACTGTGGCGTTACTTACTGCAAGTTCAGCGACCGGGGTGTCCAGGTGCTCGGACGCGAGCTCTAGTAATACGCGCCGTGCTTCGGCGGCAACTCGCCGCATCGGCCAGCCGTCGCGCTCTATCGCATCAGAACCGCCGGAGCCTCCCTGGTCCGGTGTCGCGTCGGTGCTGCCCATGACGAGACTGGTCTTGTCGTAGGCGATATCGAGTTCGTCGCACATCATCTGCCGGAACGCGGTGCCGGTTCCCTGGCCGCCATCCGTCTTGCCGACGAAAAAGGTCGCGGTGTTATCCGGGTGAAGCAAGATCCAGGTGTCGAGCTCAAGGAAATCGGGGTCGGGGTAAGGGCCCGCGGCAGCGGCCTGCGCGAGCACCTTTCCGCCGGGGATGGCATTAACGCCGACGGCAATGACCAGTGCACCGGACGACTTCAGGAAGTTGCGTCGCGACGTCGAATGGTTGGCGCACAAAAGCGCATCTTCTAAAGCCTGCGGAAGCTTGAGCGTCTTGTTCATTCGCCGGCCTCCCGCGCCGCGCGCTTGATCGCCGCCTGAATGCGGAAGTAGGTCATGCATCGACACAGCACGCCTTCCATCCCCTCGCGAATTTCGGCATCGGTCGGGTTCGGGTTTCGATCGAGCAGCGCCCTGGCTGTCAGGATCTGGCCGTTCTGACAGTAACCACATTGCGGCACCTGCTCATCGATCCAGGCCTGCTGAAGCGGATCGAGCTGGCCGTCTTTTGCGAGGCCCTCGAGCGTCGTGATTTCACCGCCAGCCCGGGAAGCGGGCGTAATGCAGGAGCGCGTTGCAACGCCATCAACTATGACAGTGCATGAACCGCACTGGCCGAGTCCGCAACCGAAACGCGGGCCCTGCAGCCCGAGATCATTACGCAGCACATACAGAAGAGGCGTCGTCGGGTCGATGTCGACCTCGTGGGTCTTGCCGTTGACGCGCAGAGATACGACGCTCATCTAACTCCCTCCGGATTCGAGTAATTGGGGTCGAACCGATTTTAGCCCGATAATTCGGTTCGATCCCTATATTTTAAATTCGCGCCTGCGCAACAGATCGTGCGATTCGCTGTCTATAATAGTGCAACAAACAACCGTAAGAGTTGGTGGATCGTTATGAAAAAAACAATCGTGACCCTGTGTGGCCTCCTGGCCACGTTGGCCGTTGCCGCGACCGTTGAGGCCACCGAGATCTACAAATGGGTGGACGAAGCGGGCGTCGTCCATTTCAGTGATACGAAGCCTGCTGATGTGGCGTCGGTCGAATCACTTCGCGTTCATCAAACGAACGCACCGGAATACAACCCGGCCGATGATCCGTATTCCATCCGCAACCAGGCGAAACGCGTCGGTGAAACCTGGCAGCGCCTGGAAAAAAAGCGTGACGAACGCGAGGAGCAGCGGAGAGAGGAAGCACTGCGTCAGCCGGTTTATGTTTATCAGCCGTACGATTCGTACTACTCCCATTACCGTTACCCGTATTACCGACCGGGTATCCGGCCACCCAGCCGGCCGGGCTATCGCCCCGTCCGCCCGGGACCGACCATTCGCCGTCAGGCAACGGCACTTGATGAACTTGGTCTGAGTGGTCCCCGGCCGCACAGCATCAACTCAGGCGCACACCATGCACGAGTAACGAGCAGCGCAAACTTCCTGGACGTTGCCCGCAATTCTCCGCCGCGACCGGTACCACGATAAAAACAGGGGTCAGACACCCTTGTTCTGCGGACGCTGGTTATCGGCCTGCAGCTGCTTCACTCTTACTACGTGATCTGCGATCGATACGCGGCGCATCACGAAAATTGCCATGACGGTCACACCTGCGAACACCAGGAATGTTGCCTCGTACGATGCTAGTGCGGCATTAAGCGGACCGAACGCTGCCGACCCGGCGGTATAACCAACGTTGCCGAGCGCCATGTAAATAGCGAATTGGGTAGCGGCAACCTCCCTGGCGCAGATCGCCATCGCAACGGCGATGTAGGCGACGATGATCAACGTATCCAGAGTCATATAAAGCACTCGATAAATTTTCATTACCGAATCGACGTCACCAAGTCCTGGTGCAACGGCGAGCATCACGCCCAGCACCGCAAGCGCGGCACAGAGAACCTGGAAGGCCCGGGCTCGCCCGAAAAAGTCGAGAATGAAGCCGCCGAACAAGATGCTGATGGTGCCGCCAATCAACATCGCTGTTCCGGTCAACCCGGAATATTCGGTATCGGTCCAGCCGAGTTCCTGTACGTAAAACAGAGGCATCATGGTGAGGAATATGCCGCGCCCGAACTGATAGATTACTGATGCAGCGATCGCGAAAAGACTCGCTCGCAGCAGCACGAACTTTTTCAGATCCAGTCCAATCTCTTTCAGACCTTCCGGTCGTCGCACGAGCGGGTCGATGGTTGCACGTCCTTCCGTCCAGGGCAGAAGTCGCTCGCCGACGCGCTCTCTTGAAATCAACAGGAAGCCGCTGATCAGCGCTATCACGCATGCACAGACAACACTGGGCACACCGATGCCATAGCGGCTTAGCGCCCATCCGCCGATGGCGGACGTTATGGCCATGCTCACGGTTGAGCCGCCGAACATGATGCTGGATGCCTTAGGCTGATCCTCAACGGGTAGCACATCAACCGCCATGCCATCGGTGGCGACGTCCTGGAAGCCAACGAAGAAATTGATGGTGAAACAAACCGCAGTGAGCAGGCCCATATTGCTTAGAGGATCCGGCACCAGGGCAAGGGATGCGAACACTGTCACCAGTATGCACTGAGCGATCAGCACCCAGGGGCGGCGTTTCCCCATCGGCCAGTAAGTCCAGCGGTCCATGATCGGGCCGTTAACCAGTTTGATCGCGTGCGGGAGCAGACAGAAGCCGAGGAACGCCGATATCGTCAATGCGTCGATGCCCTGTTGAGCCATGTAGGCGGGAAGCGCGATGGCTATCAGCCCGAATGGAATTCCCTGCGCCATGTAGAGCATCAGGAATACGACGAAACGCCACCGCCGGTGCTCACTAAGAACGGCGAAATCGCTGGAGAAGATACTCAATCGCTTGTCATTGTCTGACCAGGGGCAGGGCCTTAGGAATGGAGATCATATCGCAGCAATTAAGGGGACGGTTTATTTATTGCCTCGCTGCGGGTCCTCCGGAAACAAGCGAACTATTTCCTTAGTCGGAGCCTAAACCCCGCCCGGTTGGTGCAGCCGTCAGCGCCATAAATAGAAAACGTCGTTCCGCCCATGGTCGTTACTGCTTGATCGCGACTTGCCGGGCAACGTATTTCATCGTCGGTGCTTCCCATACCCCGTAGGGCGAGTCGTCAACTGTCAATGCGTTTGAAACGGATGTATGGCAGAAGCTGGACGGCGAATGGAATATCGTCAGCCTGCACTACACCGAATTTTAGATATCGGGGGAGAATACTTTTTTCCGCACAGTCGAGCCGGCGGCACGAAAATTACTCTGACCCCGTTTCGCAGGAACGAGGTTTGATGGATCCTGCCTATGCCGCGTGGACTTCGACGAGCTCACTTTGCGATGCGGGTTCGGGTATGGGGTCACCGGCTTTCCTGAGGCCTTCGATGTGAAATTCTATGGCTTCACGAATGAGCGTAACGACTTCATCTCGTGACTCTGCCGCAGCCACGCACCCTGGCAGGTCGGGCACATAGGCGCCAAACCCCCGCTTCCCCTCTTCGACGACGACCAGGTATTTCATCTCGATCATTTTAGCCCAGCCTGTTTGAGAATGTTGTTCAGGGTCCCGGGCGGAAGATCAGCACCGGGTTTGCCGGCAATTGTGACGGTGCCTGGTTTTTCCGCGTGCTGGAACTGGCGGTGACTACCTCGCTTCCGAACCAGCACCCAGCCGTCTCGCTTCAATGTGCTGATCACGTCGCGCACCTTCATCAACCAGAATGTGCCAGATGTGGATCATCGTGAACTCATCCAAATCCCGGCAATTCGTCCCGCTTGCAGTGTTGCACATTGAGTCCGGGCGATTGCCCATGCAAGAAACGTAGGGCAGGATGAGTCTATGAAAAACACCGTCATGCGCATCCTGACATTGACCTTCGTGCTGGTCCTGGCCGCTTGCTCCCCGGCGCCGGAAACCCATTCCACCTCCGACAACACGCCCAACATCCGCCAGGTCTGGATCCCGATGGCAGACGGCGTGCGTCTCGCGGCTGACATCTACATGCCCGAAGACGCCAGCGACGCCGACAGCTATCCCGTTCTGCTCGAATATCTGCCGTATCGGAAAGACGAATCCCGGCCGCGGAATTACTCCCTTTATAAGTACTTCCTGGATCACGGCTATGCCGTGGCACGCGTCGACATGCGCGGCACCGGCAATAGCGAGGGCGTGACGATCCCTTATGAGTACTCGGACATCGAACTCGATGACGGGGAAGTGGTGATCGACTGGCTGTCAAAGCAGGACTGGTCAACGGGCAAGGTGGGTATGTTCGGCATTTCCTGGGGCGGCTTCAATTCCATCCAGATGGCCATGCGCAACCCGCCCGCCATGAAAGCCTTCGTGGCCGTGATGGCCACCGACTATCTCTACCAGGAAGACGTTCACTACATGGACGGCATCATGCACACGGATTCCTGGATGATGTCGAACGATCTCTACAACGCCTTGCCCGGTGCCCCCGACTTCATCATGGACGAGGAATGGGTGGAGAACCGTTTCAACGTGAAACCCAGCGTCTACACCTACATGCGTCAGCAACGTGACGGGCCGTGGTGGGACCGGGCATCGGCCATAGTCCAGTACGACAAGATCAAGGTGCCGGGCTTTCACATCGGCGGCTGGTACGACGGCTATCGGAACAGCCTGCCGCGGATGCTGGAACACGTGCAGGCACCGGTAAAGGCCATGATCGGCCCCTGGGACCATTACTTCCCGCACAACGCCTGGCCGGAACCGCAAATGGAATGGCGCCACGAAGCCGTGCGCTGGTTCGATCAGTTCATGAAAGACATCGACACCGGCATCCTCGATGAACCGAAGTTCGCGGTGTACGTCAGGAACTACTACCCACCCGACCCACAAACCGAGCGCATCCCCGGACACTGGCGCTGGGAAGACGGCTGGCCCATCGAACGCATTCAAAATCAGGAATGGTTCGCACAAGCCAACAACGGGCTTTCAACAGAACCAGCAGACGAAGCCACCCACACGATGGATTACAAACCATCAGTAGGCCTCGAAGGCGGCGGCCCAACGATGTGGTGGGGCAGCATCACGCCTGATCAACAACCCATGGATGACCACAGCCTCGTTTACGACAGCGAACCGCTTACAGAACAAATTGAAATTCTCGGCAGGCCTATCGCAAGACTGAACGTCTCCGCCGACGCCACACGAGCCAACTGGGTGGTAAGAATTTCCGATGTTGCACCGGACGGGCAGGTGACCCAGGTCGGCGGTGCTGCGTTTAATGGCACGCACAGGAATTCAGCGAGAGAACCCGAAGACATCGTGCCCAACGAAGTTTTCCCGTTAGACATTCAACTGCATTTCACCAGCTGGGTGTTTCCGGAAGGGCACAAGATAAGAATCGCCATCTCCAACGGCATGTGGCCTATGCTTTGGCCCACGCACACGCCGTTTGCATCAACGTTACAAATTGGCGGAGAAACGGGCGCACGCATCGAGTTGCCGGTAGTGCCAGCAGGAGAGGAAAGGGCACCGGACTTTAAAGAGCCGGTGATCACACCAAGATTGCCTGGCTACGAAACCCTGGACGCCGGCAACATCACGGGCTACGCCGCCATCACCGAGATCAAAACAGATCCAGAAACCGGCGAAGCCTATGGATTGGCGACCAACTCAGGCGCCACCCAATACCCCTGGGGCATTGAAAGATTCGAAGAAGAAATCGAACACAGAACCAGTGACGAAAACCCGGCTAACACCTCCGTCACCGGCAGATACGCTTTAACCCAGGAATTGGAAGACCGAACCATACGGTTCGAACAGGATGTCTCATTCACCAGCGACGAGGAGAACTTCTACCTCAGGTTTGATCGCAGGGTGTTGGTGGATGGAGAGCTGACTGGGGAGAACCAGTGGGAAGAGACGATAGAGCGGGATTTTCAATGAGGAAGCGATCTGCGGATTGAAGATCCGCTATTCGTCCTATACTCCGATATCCTCGGCCAGGGTGAGATCTTCCCGTTTACCCTGTTTCTGACGGTACCTGATGATGAGACCGATATAACAACGGCTACGCGTGTAAAGGTATTCCAGTTGATCGAAGCAGAAACTAAAGATTATCAGGATGTTAACGAATTCCGTGTGCGCCTGGAGCAACTGCCCTGTTGCGCGACGAGTGACGACGGAAACAAGGCAGATGATCCGCTTGATGTCATACTGGTTGGGGAGTTGACCGATATTGTTACTGCGCTTGTGCGCCGTGGTTTCAGGCTTGATGTACGGGAGTTTGATAATGCTCAATGGTTGTTCGGCCGACCACCAGACATCGTGGCAAGAAAGACTGGCCAGGGAGGCGCGCCAGCAAACTGGGTGCGTATGTGGGTGGCACCGCTCCGTTTCCAGGGGAAGTCTGTCTTCCTGGTGCAGGCGGGACGGCGACAGGGCTGGCGGTTAGCAGAAGTTGAAGAAAAAGACATGGCGCTAAATCCGTACGTCGACGAGGTTAGGAACCTGTTAATTCAGGACATGGTGTACTCAAGCGGTTTGCAGAAAATCGCTTTCGTAAGCGGTGTCGGTGCAACCGAACCTTGTGAGTCTCGTAGCAGTCTTGGTGGTGCCAGGTATCAGGCAGATGGTCTATGTACAGTACTATTTTTTATAACACGCCAACTGTCATTATCTGAAATAGAAATCCCCAATTGGCACCCTGCACTAAAACTTCGTGAGATTGAGGCTATTAAGGAGATTGAAAATGTCGGCGACTAATTCAATCCTTTCGACCCGTGTCTGCGCAGCCAGTAAACACTCAGCCATTATCGTCGTAGCGGCAAGTATTTTAATTAGTGCATGTTCAACTACACCGCTTTCAGCTTACACGGAAGACACCCCGCCACTGGTGCTGCTGCCCGCTTCTCAGGCTGGCATTGATGATAAACGCGGACGTTTTCGTGAAATTTTCTGCACAATTCTAGAGGAGCGCAAGGCAACACTGCCAGACTATATGCCATGTGATGATGCACTTACACAAGTCGGCACCGAACCACAGGCTACCGGCAGAAATGTAGAACTTGGCCAATCCAAACGTTACCTGACAGCAGCAATCGTTCCCGGTATTGGCTGGGACTGTATCCATGAATGGCTGAATATGAAAAACACGGCAGCTACACATGTTCGCCAATTTGGCTATGACATGGCTATCATACAAGTGGATGCGCTATCGAGTTCCGCCAATAATGCTCGCCAGATCCGTGATGCAATCATGGCGATGGAGCTGAAAGAGACAGAGCCGGGTCTTGTTCTTTTTGGTTACTCCAAGGGAACACCAGATATTCTGGAAGCAGTGGTATCCTATCCGGAGATACGTAAGCACATAGCCGCTGTTGTCAGTATCGCTGGTTCTGTAGGCGGCTCGCCACTTGCCAATGACGCAACACAGTCGCAGCTTAACCGGTTAAGGCACTGGCCCGACGCTAAATGCACAATCGGCGACGATGGCGCACTCGATAGTCTACGTCCTTCAACGAGAAGATCCTGGCTTGCCAATAACCCTCTTCCCGGTGACTTTCCGTATTACTCACTGATTACATTTCCAAACCCTGAGCGCATCTCGTCAATCCTTGAGTCCAGTTATGAAAAACTGAGCCGGATAGATGCGCGCAATGACGGCCAGGTAATATTTTACGATCAGGTCATACCTGGCAGTACATTGGTTGGATATATTAATGCCGACCACTGGGCTATATCTGTTCCCATTGCCCGCAGCCACGAAACGATAGCATCCATGTTCGTCGATAAGAATAATTATCCACGTGAAGCATTGCTCGAAGCGGTTTTGCGTTTTGTTGAAGAGGAGCTTTCCGCATCAGAAAAATGACAGGCCACAAAGTTATTTACATACCAGTTCCGCCTCTGGCCGTTAACTGCCACCCGTAAGTATAGTGAAAAGCCATTTATCACTTGGGGCCCACCCTTATTGGCTAACCTGTACCAGTTGAGTCAGGTAGTCCCGGCTTGATACTGAAACCCTATTCCCTTCTCTTATCGACCAGTGGAATCTGGTCCCACTGTTTACGGGGCCCCACCCTCTTAACGAAAGCCGTGTAGGTTTGCTTATTAACAATGAATGCATTCAAATTGAACATCCGCTAGCGACCGGGAGCTCAGCTCATAATTACAGTTGCTCCCACAGAAGGATAATGCTGTGGTGGTGCGGCCAGGGTGATCGCCTGCATTGAGGATCCAGTGGTCATCAGGAAGATACTGAACCATCTGCCGGAACAATCCTCAAGGGACGCAGGGGTACTGATCCTCACTCCTCGCGCGCCGCCGCAAGGTCACCTGTTCAGCTAATTCAACGGAATCTTCGTGCTTTACCTATGTTGCGATCAGAAACGGCTTCGACAGGG
>CAJQPR010000009.1 GCA_905480255.1 uncultured Woeseiaceae bacterium
ACTAGCACCTGAAGCTAGCGCGTCTACCAATTCCGCCACCTGGGCATGGCTCAAACCGCGTACAATCGCAATCTTTCGCGGGTGGCGCACTGTACTCAAACCATCCCGATCCTGTCAATCCTGACACCTAACAGATAACTCTCTGGAGTCAATTAGCTTGACCGAGCGCAAGAAATCAAAACCAAAAGGCAACAAGTCCTACAAACACCCACTACCGAGTCGTGGGGAAATCCTTGATTATCTTAGGGATTCCGGAAAACCACTAAAGGTGGATGCGCTGATGCGGGCGTTCGACCTGAAAGGTCAGCGCATGTTGGCGAAGCTGACCGAATCGTTACGTTCGATGGTTGCCGCGGGACAAATCATCGCCAATCGTCGCGGCGAGTTTTGCCTCATTGAGCGGTTGGACCTGATCGCAGGAACCGTCAGCGGCCACAAGGATGGTTTCGGTTTTGTCAGGCTGGACGAAGGCGGCGATGACGTTTACCTGTCGGCGCGAGAAATGCGGGCGTTGTTTGACGGCGATCGGGTTGCCATCCGGATTATTGGCGAGGACAGGCGGGGCAGGCCGGAAGGCAAGCTCGTCGAAGTACTTGACCGAGGTGTTCATCAGATTGCCGGGCAGTTCATTCGCGAGCGAGGCATTGGCGTGGTCATTCCTGACAACCCCAAACTCGCCCATCGAATTCTGATTGCGAAAGGAGCGGCCGGTGACGCAAAGCATGGTCAGATTGTCGTTGCTCGAATTCTCGACTTTCCTACGCATGTCGAGCAGGCGACAGGAGAGATCATCGATGTTCTCGGGACGCCAGGTGAAAGGGGAATAGCAACCGAAATTGCTATCCACGCACACAGCATTCCGACCGATTGGCCGGTGGAAGTCCGCAAACAGGCTAAAGGCTTCGGTGAGCATGTCCCTGAGACCGCGAAAAATGATCGGGTTGATCTTCGTAATACGAACTTGATCACCATTGATGGGGCGGACGCGCGTGATTTCGATGACGCTGTTTATGCAGAGCCAGCCGGCAAAGGCTACAAGTTAATCGTCGCCATCGCCGACGTTGGGCACTACGTCGAAGTGGGGTCACCGATCGACAAGGAGGCAATTCGAAGAGCAACGTCTGTTTATTTTCCGGATCGCGTCGTACCTATGCTACCCGAGGTTTTGTCGAACGGTCTTTGTTCGCTGAATCCTGAAGTCGATCGACTTTGCATGGTTTGCGAAATGCGTGTCGAGCCCGACGGGAAAGTTTCCAGGTCCAAATTCTACGAAGCCGTAATGCGATCGACGGCACGCCTGACCTATACCCAGGTGAGCAATTTCCTCCTCGGTCATAAGAATCACGATGTACCTGGTGAAGTGCAGGGCGATGTAAAACATCTGCACGACCTCTATCAATTGTTTGCTTCCAATCGTCGCAAGCGCGGCGCAGTTGAGCTGGATATTCCGCAGACCCGGATTGAGATGGGCAAGGATGGCGCCGTCAAACGCATCAGTGCGGTTGCCAGGAACGATGCGCACCGACTGATTGAAGAGTTCATGATTGCGGCGAATGTGCAGGCTGCTAAATTCATCAGGAAAAACAAAATCCCGGCGCTCTATCGCGTGCATGCGAAACCGGATCCCGACAGGTTCGACGAGCTGCGACTGTATTTGGTGAGTCTCGGCATCAAGGCGCCACATTCGGATCACGTTCAGCCGCGGGATTTCGCAAGAATGATTGAGCAGGTTGCCGACAGGCCGGATGTGACGGCGATATCGATGGCGATGCTTCGTTCAATGTCACATGCAGAGTACACACCGAAGAACATTGGCCACTTTGGATTGGCGTTGGACGCCTATGCCCATTTCACGTCGCCTATTCGCCGCTATCCTGACTTGCTGGTACATCGGGCGATTCGCCACATTGTGCGTGGCGGCAAGTCCGGTAATCATGCCTATGACGCGAAACGGATGGAGCAACTGGGTGAAATCTGCTCCGCACACGAACGTCGTGCCGAGGATGCGACGCGTGAAGTTGAGGCATGGCTCAAGTGCCAGTATATGGAAGACAAAGTGGGTCAGGAATATCCGGGCGTTATTACCGGGGTTACGAACTTTGGCGCGTTCGTGCAGATACCGGAATTGCAGATCGATGGCCTTGTGCACGTGACCAGTCTTGCGAACGACTACTATAAATTCGATGCTGGCAGTCAGTCGCTAATCGGCGAGCGAACCGGCAAACGTTACCGCCTTGGCCAGTCACTGGACGTCGTCGTCGCGAAAGTCGACCTTGACACCAAGCGCATTGATTTCCAGTTGGTCGATGTAGACAAATCAGGCGGCCGGGCAGCAAAGAAAAAGAGAAGATGAGTAAAGCGAAATACGTCACCGGGCTTCGCGCCGTCGAACAACTGTTGTCTCAACGAGCGGCAGAAATCGTAAAATTGTACGCCGAGTACCAGACAGCGAACCCCAGGCTCGAAGCTGTTATTGCGCAAGCCAAAGATCGCGGTATCGAGATTCAATCGGCCAACAGGGCGCGGCTCCAGCAAATCAGTGGCGAAGCCCGCCACCAGGGGATTGTTGCCGAGATCAGGCGCAGCCAGACGCTGGATGAAGCAAGCCTCAGGGACCTTGTCGAAAAAGCGCTGGCAGACGAGACGCCACTTCTGCTACTTATTCTCGATGGTATTGAGGACCCGCACAATCTCGGCGCCTGTCTTCGTACGGCCGATGCGGCTGGCGTCGATGCGGTCGTTGTGCCGCGACACGGCGCAGCCGGACTGGGGCCGACGGTAAGCAAGGTGGCTGCTGGCGCTGCCGAGAGCATCCCATTTGCGGTGGTTGCCAATACAGGCAGGGTGCTGGGCTGGCTGCAGGATTACGGCGTCACTGTGTTTGGCACCAGCGATGCTGCCGGCAAGACTCTATATGAGTGTGACCTGACAGCTTCAGTTGCCTTTGTGATGGGCCGGGAACACTCCGGGCTTCGCAAGCAGATTGCGGAAAAATGTGACCACCTGGTTAGTCTGCCGATGCAGGGTGGCGTTTCCAGTCTGAATGTCTCCGTAGCGACCGGGGTTTGCCTGTACGAGGCGGTTCGCCAGCGGCAGTTCAGTCCTGTCCCAGACGCCTGATTTTGCCGCATTTTGCTTGATTCAGAGGCAGGCCTCCGTTAGCATGCGCCTCCCCGTCAGTAAGGCGGGATAACACCTTGCTTCACCGGCGAATCCCGGGAAGCTGTAATCCGCAACGGTATTAGAGAGTACCCGAGGCGGTTTCATCCACAAGGGAAGACAATGAGACACTACGAAATCGTGTTTCTGGTCCATCCGGACCAGAGCGAGCAGGTTCCTGCCATGGTAGAACGTTACCAGGGCATGGTCACCGAATCCGGCGGTGCCGTTCATCGCACCGAAGATTGGGGTCGGCGACAGCTGGCACATCCCATCAATAAAATTCATAAAGCCCACTACGTTCTTTTTAACGTGGAATGCGGCCATGAAGTGGTCAATGAGATCACGAGCGCGTTCAAGTTCAACGACGCCGTGCTGCGACACATGGTCATTAGCCGCAAGGAAGCGATTGCCGAACCATCTCATATGGCGGTTGCGGTCGAAGAAGAGAAGCTGCGAGAGAAAGAATCTCAACGCCGGCGCGATGCGAAAGCAGCGGCCGAATCAGCAATGCTCTCCGACGAAAAACCTGAAGTTGAAGAAGCCGCAGACAAACCGGCTGAAGAGGCTGATGCAGCACCTGATGCTGAGGTAGTCGCGGAAGAGGCACCTGCAGCAGCCGAGGAAACACCGGAGGCTGTAGCTGAAGAGGCACCGGAGGCTGTAGCTGAAGAAGCACCTGCGGAAGAAAAAGTTGACGAGCCTGCGGCCGTTGCAGAAGTTGAAACCCCTGCCGAGGAAGCCGAAGACGCTTCCGAAGTGAAGAGCGCCTGACGGAGAAGTAGATTATGAGCCGATATTCACGCAGAAGAAAATATTGCCGCTTCACCGCCGAAGGTATTACAGAGATTGACTACAAGGATCTCAACCTGTTGAAGGCTTACGTTACGGAAACGGGCAAGATCGTCCCGAGCCGTATCACGGGTACCAAAGCACATTATCAACGCCAGTTGTCGACGGCAGTAAAGCGGGCACGATACCTCGCTCTCCTGCCGTATACCGACCGGCATTGATGCAAACCGCAGGGCAGGGGGTTTGCAGGCGATAGCCTTGTGGCTGGTTGCCCGACCGCAGAACGGAGTTCTGGGGTTGGCGCTGACGCTGTTGTTTCCCCTGTCGCCGGTTATTAGTGGCCTCATCATGGCGCACCTCGTCTTTGCGAGCGGTGTGCGGACCCCGGCAATTCAGGGTGTGGTGGCCGCGGCAGTTTTAGCCCTGATTGCACTGATACTGAGTGCGTCAGTGATGCAGATTGTTGCCAGTGCGGTGACCTGGTGGTTGCCCGCATTTATGCTGGCTGCATTGGCAAGAAGCTGGCGTTCAATGACGCTGATGTTGCAGACATCAGTCATTGTTGCACTGCTGGGAACGCTTGGCTTTTATGTGGTTCTCGGTGATCCGACGGATTACTGGAATGAATCAATAACGGTATCGATTGAACTGGCCCGACAGGCTGGATTGCAGGAGCAAGCAGACTTGCTTGCCGAATCGCAGTCACTGATCGTGCCACAGATGACCATGTTGTTCGTTTTTACGGCCTGGTCATTTTATGTGATGGTGGTATTGCTCGGGTATTTGTTTTTTCAGGTGCTGCCCGGCAAGAAATCGGCTTATGGCCGGTTTTGCGACCTGAATTTTGGTCGCGTGCTTGCCGGCATCATGGCAGTCACTTCGGTGGCGGCCCTGGTGTCCGGTTCAGTGATGCTACAAAACCTTAGTTTTGTAGCATTTGCGGTTTTCTGGTTGCAGGGACTCGCGATTTTGCACTGGTTGCATGCAGAGAAAAAATTGCCGCTTTTTGTGGTGATGATGATTTATGCACTGCTGCCATTTTTGAACGTGCTGTTGGTATTAACATTCGCAGTGCTTGGTTATATGGACGCGTGGTTTGATTTCCGCGCACGTGGTCGAACGGCACAGGCCTGAACGGGTCCGCCGCGAGACAAACGAAGAATTCAAGACGACAGGGTTTTAGAAATGAACGTCATTTTGTTGGATAAAGTTGAAAACCTCGGTGAAATCGGAGACATGGTCAATGTGAAGCCGGGCTATGGTCGCAACTACCTGTTACCGCAGGGCAAAGCGACGCTGGCGACGAAGCAGAACCTGGCTGAGTTTGAGTCACGACGGGCTGAGCTTGAGAAAGCATCCGCTGAAGAACTCGCTGCTGCAAAAGCTCGTGCGAACCTGATCGAAGGTATGGAGCTCGTTATTCCGGCCAACGTCGGATCGGAAGGTAAGCTCTTTGGTTCTGTTGGGCCAATCGACATTACCGAAGCGTTTTCGAAAGTCGGCGTTGAGGTAGCGCGCGCTGAAATTCGCATGCCCGATGGACCGATTCATGAGATCGGCGACTTCTCTATTGGTCTGCATTTTCACTCAGATGTGAATGTCGACATCAACCTCAAAGTTGTAGCTGAAGACTAAGTCATCTGTGGTACGGTATAAGGCCGTACCGGAAGGGTGCGATTTGAACAAGTGTTGCGCTGAGGTCCATCAGCGCACGCACTTAAATGTCCGGAGAGACAGGTCTAAATGGTTCGAGCACTGGATGATGGAGCGCCAATTGACGCAGCCGAACGCCGGCTGAAGGTGCCGCCAAATTCCGTCGAAGCGGAGCAATCATTGCTCGGCGGCCTGATGCAGGACAACAGCGCCTGGGACAAGGTTGCCGACCTCATTATCCCGGATGACTTTTATCGCAAAGATCATCGACTGATTTTTACAGCAATCTGGCAGCTGGCCGAAGACAGCCATCCCTGCGATGTGGTGACAGTGTCCGAGCACCTGGCCAACCGAAACGAGCTGAACGATGCGGGCGGCCTCGAATACCTGGCGACGCTTGCAAACGAGACACCGGGTGCGGCCAATGCCAGGGCCTATGCCAAGATTTTGCGTGAACGTTCGACACTTCGATCGCTGATCCATGCGGGCAATGAAATTAGCGGCAACGCGTTTACGACCGAGGGCAGAAGTGCAACGGAACTGGTCGATGAAGCAGAACGGCTGGTCTTTGAAATCGCCGAAAAAGGGTCCCGTGGACAGGTTGGTTTTCAATCGCTGAAAAAAATCCTGCCGGCCGCGGTGGATCGAATCGACTTGCTACACCAATCCGGCGGCGACATAACCGGCATTCCGTCGGGATTTACCGAATTCGACAAATTAACAGCCGGCCTTCAACCGGGTGACCTGGTAATCGTCGCCGGTCGTCCCTCCATGGGCAAGACCACTTTCGCTGTCAATATGGCAGAAAATGCCGCAATTGGTGCGCGCGTGCCTACGGCAATTTTCTCGATGGAAATGCCGTCTGAGCAGCTCGCTTTTCGCATGATTTCGTCATTAGGACGGGTTGATCAGACGCATCTGCGGACGGGCAAGTTTCCGGACGAAGACTGGTCGCGAATCAACACTGCGGTTCAGTTGATGTCGGATGCGCCAATCTATATCGATGATTCGCCCGGCCTTTCACCCACAGAAATACGTGCGCGCGCAAGGCGACTGAAACGCGAGGCTAATCTGGGCCTGATCGTCATTGACTACCTGCAGCTAATGCAGGTCCATGGCAATACCGAAAACCGGGCAACAGAAATTTCGGAAATATCACGGTCGCTGAAATCTCTCGCTAAGGAACTCAGCGTGCCTGTGATTGCATTGTCACAGCTCAATCGAAGTGTGGAACAGCGCCAGGACAAACGGCCGGTCATGTCCGATCTCCGCGAATCTGGTGCAATCGAGCAGGATGCCGACCTGATCATCTTCATCTACCGTGAAGAAGTATATAAACCTGATACACCGCGTAAGGGCATTGCCGATATCAGCATTGCCAAGCAGAGAAACGGTCCTATTGGTGATTTCCCGCTGACCTTTGTTGGCCGCTTTACCAAATTCGAAAACTGGGTGCCGGAATCCTACGCGGATGACGGATTTCAGTGACCTTCGGCGCCCGCGCCCGGATCAGGCGGAGCGCGATTCGACACAATCTCCAGCTCATCAAGTCAAAAACACCTGGTGCCCGGGTCATGGCTGTTATCAAGGCGAACGCCTACGGCCACGGTTTGTTGCCGGTTGCGGCAACACTTGATGGCGTCGACTGCCTGGCCGTTGCCCGTCTTGAAGAAGCCCGGAAACTTCGAAACGGAGGAATCAAAAAGTCGATTGCGCTGCTTGGTGGTGCCTTGTCAATGGAAGACATTGAAGAAGCCGTGCTACTCGACATTCAATTGGGTGTGCACGATGAGCAGCAAATACGTTGGCTCGAAGACTACAAGGGCGCTTCACCGATTGTCTGGCTGAAGATTGATACCGGGATGAACCGGCTGGGAATTCACCCGAGCCACTCCGCCGACGCAATTGCAAGACTTCGGACTTGTGCCAGTGACTTGCGCCTGATGACACACTTTTCGAGCGCCGAAAACCCCGATGATCCAACGACGCAGGATCAAATTTCCCGGTTTCTGCCGCTCATTGATGATTTTGATGGCGACGTCAGTATCGCGAATTCGGCGGGTTTGCTGGGTTGGGGAGATGCGCTCGCGCCATTGGATGAATTTCGGCGGCAAGGCCGCATGTGGATTCGCCCTGGCCTGGCGCTTTACGGAATTTCACCATTTCCCGGACGCTTTGGTGCCGATCTTGGACTTGAACCTGCGATGCAGTTCGAAGCGACTTTGATGTCTGTCAAAGAACTTCATGCCGGGGACAGGGTAGGATATGGCGGAACGTGGCAGGCAGCCGAGGACACGATGCTTGGCATTGTTGCTGCCGGGTATGGCGATGGTTATACGCGCTACATTCCGACGGGAACGCCGGTACTCGTCAATGGTCGCCGCGTGCCGGTCATAGGTCGGGTGTCGATGGATCTCGCTGCCGTTGACCTGGGCGCAGATGCATCTGATCGGGTAGGGGACCTGGTTGTTCTGTGGGGTGACCAATTGCCGGTGGAAGAAATTGCCGAATGTGCCGGCACGATTCCGTATCAGTTACTGACAGGGGTAACCCACCGGGAGCGTCCGGTCTACGAAGATATTTAGGTGGGCAGCTCACCCGCCACTGCATTCCGTGCGCTGACGAGTTGGATTGTGGGATCTCAGTCGTTGAAGAAGCCCATTTTGACACCGGCAAGCTGAACAACATCGTTATCGTTCAGCTTACGCGCCTGGGCGCCAATCGGCTGGCCATTAACGAGCGGATAGTCGCCTTCTTCGCCACTTTCGACATGGACGATGTAGTAGCCTTCAGCACGTCGCGTAATTGCGGCGACCTGAACACCCGGGCGTCCCAGTGTCGTTAATGCCTTTGTAAGCTCAAGCTCGCGGCCCGCGAAGGAACCACTCAAAACCTGTAGCTTGGCGAGCGGTAATGCGCTGGGCGCCGTGCTTGGATCGATACCTGCAGACGTCTCGGTATGCGATGCAGATTCCGGTTTTTCCCGCACAACTGGTCGTGGTGCCGGGGTTGATTCAACTCGGTCAACTCTTGCTGGCGGAGGTTCGTCATCCGGCATGTCAACTTTGAGGTCGTCACGAGCCCCGGATGCCGGAGCAGATTCTTCGGCTGCAGCAATTTCTGCTGCCTTTTCGGCGGCCTTTTCAGCAGCGGCAAGCTGTTCAGCATTTTGCTGGCCGGCCGGAATGACCATGGTTTTTTCGAATTCGTCCTGCTCTGCGTCGTTCGTCTGCTGGTCAGAGAAACGGAGTTGGTGATGGCCGATCGTAATTACGTCACCATTTTGGAGCGCATGTTTTTTGATCAGTTTTCCGTTGACGTACGTACCGTTCGTACTGTTAAGGTCTTCGAGAAACGAATCATTCAGAATATTGATGATGAGGGAGTGGTGGCCACTGACCGCAGGATTATCAATGCGCACATCGTTGTCCGGCAGGCGCCCAATCGTGTAGCGCTCTTTCGACATGTTGTACTCAGCCAGAACCTGACCGTCCAGACTCAGGATTAATCGTGCCATATCTGTTTTATCGCTCTAGTTAAGACTGTGTCCATTGCAGAGTGTCTGCCTTGACGCTCTGCCTCCCTATGAACCGAACAAGCCTGTCAGTCGCGCCAGGAGGCCTTTCTTCGCTGCGAACGAATCATTGACCTGTGCCAGCATTACGGACACGTTGTCCCGGCCGCCGTGCTCGTTGGCAAGCTGTACCAACTGTTGACCAACCACATCAAGGCTAGCATTAAAAGTGCTGATAGTTAAGTGAATATCCTCATCTTCTACCATGTCAGGCAGGCCATCGGAGCACAATAAATAGATGTCCTCGGGCAGTACTTCGTATTCCTGCACCTCAACTTCTACCGTTGGCTCGACGCCGAGCGCCCTGGTCACGTAGTTCCTGTTGGTTGATCGCTGCGCCTCTTCCTCGGAATAAAAGCCCCGATCCACCAGTTCCTGGAGAAGCGAGTGGTCCATGGTGAGCTGTTCGAGCTTCTCATTGCGCAGCCGGTATGCACGGGAATCCCCAACGTGTGCGATTGAGATCTTGTTGTCGTAGAACATCGAGGCGACCAGCGTGGTGCCCATTCCCTCGCAGTGCGTCTGGCTTTGCGCGGTTTGGTAGATGATCTTGTTGGACCTCGCTACGGCGTCCCGCAGCACAATCGTCTGCCGCATGAGTCCGGTGTGGGGATCGATTTCGTTGCGTTCTTCACGCATAGCGCCTTCCGCAGCGAGATCAGTGATGGTCTGGACAGCGATCCCGCTCGCGACTTCGCCCGCATTGTATCCGCCCATTCCATCAGCGAGGACCATAAGGCCCATATCTGCAATGGAGCCGATGGCATCTTCATTGTGCTCGCGCACCATGCCGGTGTCCGACATGTCGGCAAACTCAATTTTTCCGCGAAGGCTCTTGTCTTTGTTCATTCTGGTCGGACTCAGGCGGCGTATTTTGCGCAATTGCGCAATGCAATAGCCATTTCTGCACCGTTGGTGAAACGGTCCTGGGGACGCTTGGCGAGTGCTTTAAACAGCACGGCGTCGACACTGGGTGGAACCCCGGGGCGGCGATTGGAAACCGGCGCCGGATCTTCCGTCGTAATTTTCGTCATGAGCACCGCAATATTATTCGCTTTGAATGGCGTTTCGCCGACCAGCAACTCATATAGCGTAACACCAAGCGCGAATAAGTCCGAATGGCCGGTCAGAGTTTCCGCATTGAGTTGTTCGGGCGACATATACATTGGTGTACCAAGCACAATCCCGGTCTTGGTTCGATTGTTGTCCGTCATCCTCGCGACGCCAAAGTCGCTGATCTTGAGCAGGTCCTGACGAAGGCTATAGAGCAGGTTGGCTGGCTTGATGTCCCGGTGAATCACGCCCTGGTTGTGAGCGTAATCCAGCGCTTCGGCGGTTCTGGCACACAACTCCAGAGCCTTGTTGGGAGCCAGCAATTTTTTTGGATCCGTAAACTGAGTCAAAGGAACGCCCTGCAGATACTCCATCGCGATGTACGCCAGGTGCTTGTCCTCGCCGCAATCGAATACGGTAATGATATTGGGATGGGTGAGGCGACCAGCGGACTCCGCTTCGCGGAAGAAGCGTAAACGCGCTTCCTCAAGCTCTTCGTCTTCGAATTCTTTTTCAATCGGAATTACTTTCAGCGCAATTTCACGATTAATTCGCGGATCTTTAGCGAGATAGACAGCACCCATTGCGCCGCGGCCCAGTTTGCGATCGATGACGTAACGCCCCAGTCGCTGTGGCGTGCCTTTTTTCCCGCCGAGCGAGAACTTGTTCTCCGGCGTAGAAGGCCCCTGAGTCTTCCTCATCCATTGGATGACCGCTTCGGCGCGTTCAGGCTTGGCCTGCTCTTCGAAAGCCAGTGACAGTTTGTACATTGCCGTCGCCACCATTTCCGTTGGGCTGCAGCGTCTGAATTCAGCGAAAGCCGGTTCGAGCCTGCCTGCTGCGAGGAAATCGCTGCCACGCTTGTATGCGTTAACCGCAGCTTTGCGTTCCGCTCCAGCCAGCCACCAGCTGAGAATAGAGGCTCCAAGGAAAATGATTGAGGCGCGCCCCATATCCAGGCGCAAGTGTCCGATCAACAGGAAAAGAGCCTCAATCAGGATGACCGTCAATATTGTTACTACGGTCAACAGGATGATGTCTCGCCGATTCCGTGCCGGCAGGAACAGCGCAGCCATGATTGCCATCAATACTGGCGCGAGCCATTCCATCGCCCGCACCCAGGACGGTGAGATGATGGATTGGCCCTGCTCGATGCCGGCGAGTAATTGAGCAGCAATCTCTGAAGAAGTCACAAACTGTCCCGAAGGCAGGATTGCTGCTGCACTAACCAGTTCAGGTGCGGAATCGAGGAAAACGGTCTTGCCGATTAATGCTTTCGCCGGATAATCCGGACCGAGTATCTCGTCCGGTGCCACGCGATCGACCGGGGTGTAGTTTGAGAGGTAAATTTCAGAATCGGCAGCAGAGACCCGAGGGTCTGCTGAGTAGTCATTGGATGACAGCGCAACGGCCAGTGGCAGAGATGGAGACATATTGCCGCCCTGCAAATGCCAAAGCCTCGATTTCCTCAGCACGTCATCAGAATCAGGTTGCAACACAAACACGCCGGTTCGGTTAGCGACATCGGCGAGTCTGTGGCCGGCGGGGACAAAAACAGCAGTGCCGCCACTCAGCATCGCGGCCCAGCCCGGAAGTTCATCAGTGGCATCCATAACCGGTGGTTCTGCCAGCACAATTCTTCCAACTTCCTGGTTTTGCAGAGTTTCCAGGAGTCTTCCGTACTCGCCAAAGACTTCCTCCCGCGATTTCCTGGCCGGGTCAATGCTGATAATGAGTGCATTTTCGAGCGCGCTGGTACGGACGTTGGAGGCGAACGTGTCATAGAGAATACGGTCGGCCGAAATGAACCATGGCGCCAACGGACCATAGATCAACATCAGCAGTACGCTGACGAAACTGAGGACGACCAGCCGGTCGCGATGTTCTTTTCGTTGTTCGCTCAATGGCTTGCTTCTCTACATAACGTCGCGAGTATAGAAAATTACAAGTGTTTTTAATGAGATACGGTTAGCATTTTTCACTCCATAATCTGGCTACATGCGGTGCTAGTATTGGGACTCTGTTACCGGATAAGACGGTTGCCAGCCGCCAGAGCGGCCTTTTCCAAGTGGTTAAATATGAAATCCTGGACAAGACCAGGGAGGGATTTGCATGGCTCGACCCAAGAAAGCCTATGTCTGTTCGGATTGCGGGGCTTATTCAGTCAAGTGGCAGGGCCAGTGCCCTGATTGCGATGCATGGAACAGCCTGACCCAGACGACGCTGGCATCTGGCTCGGCAGTAAAGATAAAAGGGCCGGAACCTACGATCCTCGCAAACCTTACGGAAGATACCGGCCTGCGGCATCCAACCGGGTTTGAGGAGTTTGATCGCGTATTGGGCGGTGGGCTGGTTCCAGGTTCAGTCGTCCTGCTGGGCGGGGACCCGGGCGTCGGCAAGTCGACCCTTTTGCAGCAGGTCGCCGCACAATTGCCGGGTGAATTGCGGACCTGTTACGCAACAGGAGAGGAGTCGTTGCGGCAGATAGCCGAGCGTTCACACAGGCTTGGACTTAACAACCCGGGGCTTCAGCTTTTGTCCGATACGTCGCTCGACAATATTCTAGAGCAGGCGTCTGCGGCCAAATCGCGGGCGTTGGTAATTGATTCAATTCAGACAATGGCAACAAGCGATGTTCCGTCGGCGCCGGGTTCGGTGTCCCAGTTGCGCGAGTGTGTTAGTCGAATCGTCCAGTTTGCGAAGCAGCGCGAGATCTCGGTATTCCTGATTGGCCACGTAACGAAAGAAGGTGCCATCGCAGGGCCAAGAGTCGTCGAGCATATGGTGGACACTGTTCTGTATTTTGAAAGTGACCCGGCCAGTCGTTACACCATCGTTCGTGCTGTCAAAAATCGATTCGGGGCCAGCAGCGAGATGGGTGTTTTTGCGATGACCGAAGCTGGCTTCAAAGAGGTCCGGAATCCGTCAGCAATTTTTCTTTCGAGGGAAGACGAAGGCGGCGCTGGGAGCATCATTTCCACGGCATGGGAGGGTAGTCGACCGTTGCTTGTTGAAATTCAGGCGTTGGTTGCGGATGGCAACAGCAACTATGCGAAGCGGCTGGCGCAGGGGATTGATCAAAACCGTCTAGCGATGCTTGTCGCCGTTTTGCAGCGACACGGCGGCATCGCATTGTCGGGTGAAGATATCTTTGTCAATGTCGTTGGCGGGTTGCGCATTGGTGAAACATCGGCTGACCTCCCCGTTGCACTGGCGATTGCGTCGAGTTTTAGAGATCGCGCATGCCAGGAGAGACTTGTGAGCTTTGGTGAGATTGGGCTTGCTGGTGAGGTGCGGCCAGTGCGTTTCGGAGAAGAGCGCATTCGCGAAGCGATGAAGCAGGGGTTCACAACGGCGATTGTGCCGCTTGCCAATGTTCCACGGCAGAAGATCAAGGGCATTGAAGTAATTGGGGTTCGAAAACTCGATGCCGCGCTGTCTAACGCACTTAACTAACTCTCGGAAACGGTCGCCTTGTTTTCTGTGACATGGATTCTCGCTAGCTGTACCCGGTTTTCTCGCGTTTCGATGATCTCGATCGGGTAACCGTTAATGGCAAGGCAGGTTCCTGATTCAGGAATCGTCTCGAGAAACTCGACAATAAGACCGTTAAATGTTTTTGGTCCTTCTGTTGGCAGGTCCCAGTCCATAATTCGGTTTAGCTCGCGAATATTGATAGTCCCGTTCACGAGCCATGAGCTTTCGCTTTCGCGAACGATTTCCTCTTCGTCAGCAGCGGGGTCTGTCGTGAATTCCCCAACAATTTCTTCGAGGATGTCTTCAAGGGTGACTATCCCCTGTATGTCCCCGTATTCATCTACAACCAGTGCAAACCTGCGCCTGCCTTTCTGGAACTGCAATAATTGCATGCTCAGCGGCGTTCCTTCCGGCACGAAGTAAGGTTCTTCGAGGAGTCCCTCAAGGTCGTCCTTTGTGAATTTCAACTGCGTAAATATGTTGGCGAGTTTTCGCAGGTGGAGAATTCCTAAAACATTGTCAATGTTGTCACGAAACACCGGTAGCCTGGTGTGCTGGCTGTTGCGGATTAATGCGGAGATCTCTTCGATGTCGTCGTCGAGATCGATGCCGATAATTTCGTTGTGGGGGACCATGACGTCATCAACGGAAACTTTTTCCAAATCAAGAATGCTGAGTAGCATTTGCTGGTATTTTCCGGATATCCGGGCGCCCGCCTCATAAACCACAGTGCGCAATTCCTCCCGACTTAACGCATACCCGTCGGTATCCGTATTGCGCAGACCAAACAGGTAAAGAACGCCGTTAGCCATGACGTTGGTTAGCCATACGAGTGGGTAAAGAATCTTCAACAACACGAAGTAAATATATGCGGCAGGAAATGCGACTCGTTCCGGGTGCAACGCAGCCATTGTTTTTGGCGCAGTTTCCGCAAAAATGAGGACAACCAGGGTTAGCAAGGCCGTGCCGATCGCGAAGCCGAGTTCGCCGCCAATCTGGACGGATACGACACCGACAAGCGCCGATGCTGAAATATTGACGGCATTGTTGCCGAGTAGAATGAGACCTATCAGGCGATCCGGTCTCTGCAAAAGATTTTCAGCGAGTTTTGCGCCGCGGTGACCCGCCCGCGCTTTATGGCGCAGTTTGTAGCGGTTCAGGCTCATTAAAGCCGTTTCCGAGCCGGAGAAAAACGCGGAAAGTACGAGCAGTATTGCCAGCAGGCTAATCAGCGCTGCCAGGGATATGTCATCGCCCAATTGATGGGCACCTCACAGCCAGAAGATACGCCATCAGTTCATCAGTAGCGGGGCAGGCTGTCAAGGAATCAGCCTCTCTTTGGGGTATCACCCCCAACTTCGCCCAAGGACTTCCTCAAGCACTAAGCGACTGCCGAAATAGGCGAGACACAGGATAAGGAAGCCCCATAGGTAAAGGTAGACAGCTCGCTTGCCTCGCCAGCCCGCAAATCTCCGTCCGGCCAGCAAGGTGCCAAAAAGGACCAGCGCCAAAATGGATAGGGCGGTTTTGTGCACAAGATGCTGCGCAAACAGATTTTCAACAAATGCGAACCCGGTCGATACTGCAACCAGAAGGGCGAGAAATCCCGCAGATGTGATGCCGAAAAGCAATTTCTCGGTTGTCTCTACTGGCGCAAACAACTGGTTGACGGAAGAGAGCTTGCCGGCTCTCAGTCGCAATTCCTGAATCAGTGCAAATAGCGCGACGATTGCGCCGACCGTGAGCAGTCCATAGGCGAACAAGGAGACAAGAATATGCAGCTGAATTTGCCAGGACATCGGGTCGCTGGCTTCGACCGCGACCTGGCCGCCCGTATTTACGGCGATGAGGCCGGCAAGAATCAGGAGTCCGCCACTCAGTCCGCGCAGGCTGCCCTCCGCAGCGCCAATCATGGCTATTAAAGCAAGTTGCAAGCCGATAAATGAGGCCGTATTGCCGATCGACAGTGAGATACCGTCGGGAACCAGTATAAGGAGCGCCAACGTCATGGCGTGCCATAACAGGCCGGTAAGGCCGGTGATAAAGGCTACAAACAGGCTCATTTTGCCCTGATCGGAAAACCGCGGCAGCCGGGTCAGCGCAAACAGCACACCCGCGATTATGTACAAGAAAAAAATTGTGATTTGAAACACAGACACCCGGCCGGTTAACCCCTAATTTTGGCTGATCAATCATCCCATATGGTGCTGTTCAATAGAACCCTGCAAGGAACTTAGCCCCATGAGGTCGCAACTTCATGCGCATTAGAACGCTGGGCTGTAGCGGAGGTATAGGTGCTGGGTCACGCACTACCGCATTGCTCATTGATAACGATGTCCTTATCGATGCCGGAACCGGCATCGGCGACCTTGCGCTCGATGAACTGGACGCCATTCGGCACGTGTTTCTTACCCATGCGCATCTGGATCACGTTGCAGGCCTGCCAATGCTGGTCGATGCCAACTTCGATGAGAATTTCGAGGTGCCAGTCACCGTCTATGCCAGGTCAGAAACTGTCGAAGCGCTGAAGTCTCACCTGTTTAACGGTGTGATCTGGCCGGACTTTACGAAGTTGCCTGATGAAAAAAATCCGCTGTTACAGTTCAAGATCTGTAGCCCGGGTGAAACGGTCAGGATCGGTCATCGTAATTTTCATGCTGTTGACGTAAACCACAGCGTTCCGTCCCTTGGATATACCGTACAAAATTCCGGTGGCGTTTTTGCGGTCAGCGGGGATACGAAAACAAATGAGACCCTTTGGCCTGCGCTCAATTCCTGTGATGATTTGCGTGTTCTGGTAATAGAGGTTTCGTTTCCGGATGAACAGGAAGCGCTGGCAACGACGGCCGGACACTATTGCCCGGCGACGATGTGCCGTGATCTGGAGCGTCTTAAACATGACCCTGAGATCTGGTTGACAGGCATGAAGCCTGGCCAGGAAGAGAGGATTCTCCGCCAGGTCATTGATGCAGCCCCAGATAAGAATATTCAGATGCTGGCCCGCGGTACCGTCATCAACGTCTAGCAACTCGCAGTCCGATTAAGTGCTGTTCGTGAAGCATGGTCATATTCATTTGAGTTAGAATGCCCCGGATTTTCTAATTCGATGAACTCATGTTTGAAACTCTCTCAGAACGCCTGACTCAGGCGGCTCGCAGCTTGAGCGGCAAAGGCCGCTTATCCGAATCCAACATCAAGGACACCGTCCGGCAGGTCCGGCTGGCGTTGCTTGAGGCGGACGTTGCCTTACCGGTCGTCAAAACGTTTATCGAACGGATAAGAGAGCGCGCCGTTGGCGAGGAAGTCGGCAAGAGCCTGACACCCGGTCAGGCCTTCATCAAAATTATTCACAGCGAGCTTGTCGAAGTATTGGGCAGCGATACCGTGCCGCTGGATCTGCGTGCACAACCGCCAGTCGTCGTCTTTCTCGCGGGTCTGCAGGGCGCGGGCAAGACAACCACTGCAGCAAAGCTGGCCAGGCGCCTGATCGAGAAAGATAAAAAGCGCGTGATGCTGGTCAGTGTGGATATCCATCGGCCTGCAGCAATTCTTCAGCTCGAAACGCTTGCGGGCGAAGTTGGTGCGATTCACTGCCAGAGCAGTGCCGATGAAAAACCCGAAAAGATTGTTGATCGCGCGTTGGACGAGGCGCGGCGACAACATATGGACGTATTGATTGTCGATACGGCTGGCCGACTTCACATAGACGACGAAATGATGTCGGAGGCGCGGCGGGTTCACGAGAGAGCGGCACCCCATGAGACGCTGTTTGTTGTCGACAGTATGGCGGGCCAGGATGCAGTTAATTCTGCCAGGGCATTTGATGAGGCCCTCCCGCTGACAGGTGTCATTCTGACGAAAGCGGATGGCGACGCGAAGGGAGGCGCTGCGCTTTCAGTTCGGGAAGTGACGGGCAAGCCGATCCGATTTATCGGTGTCGGAGAAAAAACAGACGCGCTGGAGGTGTTTCATCCCGATCGAATGGCATCGCGCATTCTCGGTATGGGCGACGTTCTGACGCTGGTCGAGGAGATTGAAGGCAAGGTCAATAAGGAAACGGCCGACAAGCTCGCGAAGAAATTGAAGAAAGGCAGGGGATTCGACCTGTCCGACCTTAAAGACCAGCTGGAACAGATGATGAACATGGGTGGTATGGCGGCCATGCTGGAGAAGCTGCCGCTGCCCGGAAACGTCAATCCAGCGGCCCTGAAGGATTCTGCTAACGAGCAGCAATTTCGGCGGCAAATCGCCATCATCAATTCGATGACCCCTGGCGAAAGACGCTTCCCCAAGACTATCAATGGGTCCCGCAAGAAACGCATTGCCAGCGGCGCCGGCCTGCAGATTCAGGATGTCAATCGCCTCCTGAAACAGCACCTGCAGATGGAAAAAATGATGAAAAAAATGTCCAAGGGCGGCATGAAGAAGATGATGCGGGGCATGCCAGGCGGCATGATGCCCCCTGGCATGCAGTAAAGGGACGGGCGGACCCCCATTTTTGCCCTATACATCAAAGACCTGCGATACGGGCAAAAAATGTGGCCAGGCCCCTTTTTTGGCTTCACATTCCCCCGAAAATGCGTACAATGCGCCGTTTACTCGGGCCGGCCCGAGAACAGGCATGTCTGCCTCCCTTTAGATTAAGCGGAATTGTAATGGTTAGTATTCGTCTTTCGCGCGCAGGCGCGAAAAAGCGGCCTTTTTACCACTTGGTGGTCACCGACAGTCGTAACCGTCGGGACGGCCGGTATATTGAGCGTCTTGGTTTCTTCAACCCCGTTGGCAAGGAAAGCGAGGAGAACGTCCGTATCGATCTGGAACGCGTTGACTACTGGCTTGGCCAGGGTGCACAGCCGTCCGATCGCGTGGCATCGCTTCTTAAAGCGCAGCGGAAAGCAGCAGCCGCCACCGGTTAGTTCTGGTCGCCGCGAAAGAGTGCGGTGTGGTGCTGACTGACGACAAACCGGTTGTTCTTGGCCGGATTTCCGGACTCTTCGGTGTCAAAGGATGGAACAAAATCCATTCGTACACTGTGCCGCGTGAAGCCATTCTCGATTATTCGGATTGGCTGGTGGAGAAAGACGGTCAGTGGCGACCTCTCGGTATCGCAGAGGGTAAACGGCAAGGCAAAACGGTGATCGCACGTCTCGAAGGCGTCGATGACAGGGATGCGGCAGCCGAATTGGTAGATGCTCGTATTGGTGTTCGGCGGGAGAGTTTTCCGCAAACCGGTGACGGTGAATACTACTGGTCTGACCTTGAGGGCCTTTTAGTAGTGCACCTGGACGGTAAGTCGCTTGGCAAAGTCGCTTACCTGCTTGAAACGGGCGCGAACGATGTATTGGTCGTTCAGGATGGGGATCAGGAGGTTTTGATTCCGTTTGTGAACGGAGAAGTTGTTAAGAATGTTGATCTTGTCAAAGGTGAGATCAGCGTTGACTGGGAATGGGATTGACGCGATGCAAATGCAGGTCGTCACACTGTTTCCGGACATGGTAAACGCAGTCGCCGAATTTGGTGTTGTGGGCAGGGCAGTCGACCGGAGGATTCTCTCCCTGGGCTTCCAGGACCCGCGGGACTTTACGGCGGATGCGCATCGGACGGTCGATGATCGGCCCTATGGCGGTGGCCCCGGCATGGTGATGAAGTTTGAACCGGCAGTGGCCGCGATTCAGGCAGCCAGGGAAGCAATGCCAGCCGGTTCACCGGTGATTTGTATGACGCCGCAGGGCAGGGTTTTCGACCAGGCGGCGGCTACGAGATTGTCAGGTTTGCCAGGAATCATATTGCTGGCGGGCCGATACGAAGGGATCGACGAGCGGGTCATTGAGTCGGAAGTCGATGAAGAGTTGTCGCTCGGCGATTTTGTGCTGAGTGGCGGCGAGATTGCGGCGATGGCCGTGATCGATGCGGTAGCGCGGTTGCTGCCGGGTGTACTTGGCGATGAGTCGTCAGCGGAGCAGGATTCGTTCGCGGAAGGCCTGCTGGATCACCCACACTACACGCGGCCGGAAGAGATTGAAGGACAACGGGTACCGGAGGTACTCCTGTCCGGGGACCATGGGCGAATTGCGACATGGCGCATGAAAGAAGCATTGGGACGGACTTTCGTGAGAAGACCTGACCTGGTAGCGCTTCTGGAGTTGAACGACGAGCAGCAGAAACTGCTCGATGAGTATCTGGACGAAAACGAATTGGATAAGCCGGCAAACTGACTGGCAGGTGGATTGGAAATGAGCAAGATAATCGACGCAATTGAACAGGAACAAATGACGAAGGAAATTCCCGAGTTCTCTCCGGGAGATACCGTTGTCGTGCAGGTTAAAGTTAGGGAAGGCGAACGTGAGCGCCTGCAGGCATTTGAAGGCGTTGTCATCGCGAAGCGCAATCGTGGCCTCAATTCTTCGTTTACGGTACGGAAGATCTCGCATGGCGAAGGCGTTGAGCGCGTTTTCCAGACGTATAGCCCGGTTGTTAACGAAATCAAGGTTAAGCGCCGCGGTGACGTACGTCGTGCCAAGCTGTACTATTTGCGTGGGCTGACAGGTAAGGCCGCCAGGATCAAGGAAAAGATCAAAGCTTGATAGTTTTCGAGCGGTGCGGCAAAGGCATCGCAGTCGATTTCGAAATCCTGGCGTATTCCGGGTGAAGACGCAGCTTCGGGGTCGATTTCGCCAGGGTTCGCATGCGCTTGATGTCTACTGAAATGCAGTTGAATTAATCGTATATGGTCCTTTTCGCCTGAATATGGTCTATCTCTGCAATCACGCCTGAACCAACCCCTGTGGGCAGGGTCTGTCGAGGCATGAGCACAATGAATGGAATAAATTCGCGCTGCGGCATTCTGGCATCTGCCGCGATCTGCGTGTTGATCAGCGGCTGCGCTTCCCTGATGTCGTCGGCCGCCAGCGGGCTTGCCGATAACCTGTCGGTCGCCGTTCTCAATCAGAACGATCCCGAGACTGTTCGTGATGGCGCGCCGGCCTACCTCTTGTTGCTTGATAGTTTCCTCGAGGGAAGTCCTGAAGACCCTGCATTGCTTTCATCCGCTGCATCGCTCTATGCCACCTATGGAACGGTGTTTGCTGATGACGAGGAGCGGGCGTCGCGACTCACCGCACGAGGGCATGACTACAGCACCCGGGCAATTTGTAACAGCTTTAAACCGTCCTGCGAGTGGCCGGGTATGTTGTTCGAAGACTATCAACAGACGCTTGACGGGTTGAAGCCAAAACACGCGGACGTCGTATTCGCCCACGGTCTCGCGTCACTCGCTTACATCAGGGCGCACAGCGCAGACTACACCGCTATTGCACAGTTGCCGTACAGCGAAGCTTTGTTTGAGCGCTATCTCGAAATCAACGACGGTACTGACGACGGAGCCGTTCACACCTACCTGGGAATACTGAATACCCTGATTCCGCCGGCACTGGGTGGCGATCCCGAGAAGGGTCGCGGTCACTTCGAGCGTGCGATCGAGATTTCGGGTGGCAGGGATCTCAGTGCCAAAGTTGAGTTTGCGAACGGTTATGCGCGGCTTCTCTACGACCGCGAGTTACATGACCAGTTGCTCAAAGAAGTGCTGGAAGCGGACCCTGAAGTGCCGGGCAGTACCTTGCTAAATGTACTTGCCCAGAGGCAAGCTAAGGATCTGCTGGAGTCAGCAGACGATTACTTTTGAACACTGATGAGACGGGATTGTCTCATCGGAGGATGATGATGCGAATGCTCAGGAAAATAACAATTTCAGCACTGCTGGTGGTCGGTCTCTATGTGCCGGTTGCCAACGCGGTCGACATCAAAATTGCGACGCTGGTGCCAAATCAATCGCAGTGGATGCAGGATATGCGTGCCGCTGGGAAGCTGATTGAAGAACGAACAGCCGGTCGCGTGAAGCTCAAGTTTTATGGCGGTGGTACGCAGGGCACGGAAGATAAGGTTCTGCAAAAGATCAAGATCGGCCAGCTGCATGGCGGAACGTTTTCTGCCACCAACTTTATGAAAGACTATGGCGCGATCAATCTCTACGGTTTGCCATTCGTCTTCAAATCCTGGGATGAGATGCGGTTTGTCCGGGAAAGAATGGACGCAGAGCTCGCATCCGGATTTTCCGATCTTAACTATGTCACTTTCGGTTTTGCAGGTTCGTTTGCGGTCGTGTTGTCAAATCAGCCGATCAGCAAGTACGAAGACATGAAAGGCAAGAAAGTCTGGCTGCCGCAGGGCGATTTCGTTAGTTACGAGGCGATGCGGCGCCTGCAGTTGTCTCCGGTGTCGCTACCCATCACAGACGTTATGACTGGATTACAGACGGGTCTTCTTGATATTGCGCTCGCACCACCCGAAATTGCCGTGGCGTTGCAGTGGCATACGCGTGTTAAGTATGTAACCGATATGCCGGTAGTATTTGCATTGTCATTCCTCGCAATAAACAAACGTACCTTTGATCGCATTTCCGGAGATGATCAGAGTGTCGTCAAAGAAATACTCTCGGGCGTGTATGAAAAAATAGATCAGAAAGCTCCGGCGGAATCGGCCAATGCAATGGAAGCATTGGTGAATATCGGCATAGAGAATGTTGAACCAAGTGATGGCCAGTTCGATGAATTGCAGTCGACGATGAATGTATTCAATCGGGAGATGGCAGTCGATGGAGCATATCCAATTGGTTTATATGAAAAAATGCTGGGGTTTCGAGCCGAGTTCCGCAACAATCACCGGGACGGTGATGCCGCTGAATCAGGCGGCATGTAACCTTGTCTGAGACGCCGGGTCTCGCGGCTCGCCTCGAACGCTGGGGTACCGCGTTCGAAAATGCCGCGCTCGTCATTCTGCTGGGCGCGATGATGCTGCTCGCCGTCGCGCAGATCGTGCTGCGTATTTTCTTCAGTTTTGGTTTTGTCTGGGCAGACGAACTGGTCAAACTGTTTGTTCTCTGGATTGCACTGATCGCATCCATCGCTGCCAGTCGCAGCAATCGACACCTTCGCATCGACGTGCTGTCACATTTCGTCGCGGAAAAATATGCTCGGATTCCGCGCATCATTGTTGATGCATTCGCTGCATTTATGTGCGGGTTTCTGGCGTGGCATTCGTGGCGCTATGTCCAGCTGACTATTGAGTTCGAAGACACCGTGCTTAGCAATTTCCCTGCGTGGATCGCCTATATCCTGTTGCCACTGTCATTCGCTCTCATGTGCTATCGCTTTGTATTGTCGTGTGGCAGCGACCTCATCAGGACCTTTCGGCCTGGCGAAGAGGAGGGTAGCGACGCATGATCTTGAGCGCCTTGCTTATCCTGCTCGCCATATTCGGTGCGCCGTTGTTTACGGTAATTGCTGCGAGCGCAATGCTTGGCTACCAACGCGAAGGAATCGACCTGATGGCAATCGCTATCGAGGTTCTTGGAATCGCGGGGATGCCAATGTTGTCGGCCATTCCATTGTTCACGTTTGCCGGTTATCTGCTGAGCAAGAGCAATGCGCCGCAACGCCTGGTACGCGTAACCAGCGCAATACTGGGGTGGATGCCGGGTGGTCTTGCATTGGTCGCGCTTGCGGCTTGCGCATTTTTCACTGCATTTACCGGCGCGTCAGGCGTCACGATTATTGCGCTGGGCGCCATCCTGTATCCGGCACTGAAGCAGGACGGATATCCGGACAACTTCAACCTGGGTCTCGTAACCACGTCAGGAAGCCTCGGATTGTTGTTCGCGCCCTCCCTCCCGTTGATCCTGTATGGCGTTGTCGCCGAAGTTTCTGTCGATAACCTGTTTCGTGCGGGCGTCTTGCCGGGCTTGCTGATGCTGGTGCTGTTGGGCGGGTACAGCTTGTGGGTCAACCGGCATAATCGTAAACCGCTGGCTCACTTTTCCTGGAAAGAGGTCGGTTCAGCGCTCTGGGAAGCCAAGTGGGAGATTCCGCTGCCGATTTTTGTGTTGGGCGGTATTTACTCAGGATTTTTCGCGGTTTCGGAAGCAGCAGCCGTGACCGCACTTTATGTGCTTGTCGTCGAAGTATTTGTTCTCGGAGAAATTAAACTGAGAGAGCTTCCAGAGGTGATGCGCGAGTCGATGCTACTGGTCGGCGGAATCCTGATCATTCTCGGCGTCTCGTTGGCATCAACGAACTACATGATCGACGCGGGAGTGCCGCAGCAGCTACTCGAATATATCACCGAGTTTGTATCGAGCCAGGCCAGCTTCCTGTTTCTCCTGTTCATCTTCCTGTTGGTTCTTGGCGCTATCCTGGATATCTTCTCGGCTATCGTACTGGTGGTGCCTCTGATTTTGCCGATCGCCGCGCAGTATGGCGTGAACGATTTTCACCTGGGAATCATCTTCCTCGCTGCGATGCAACTTGGATACCTGACGCCACCTGTCGGTCTCAATCTCTTCATAGCGAGTTATCGCTTTGATCGACCGATAATGAACGTCTACGCGGCAACTTTCCCGTTCCTTCTGATCCTGATGGCCAGCGTATTGATCATCATGTACTGGGCAGACCTGTCGCTGTGGTGGTTGCCTGATTGAATACATTGGCTGAAATGAGCAAAAAAATATTTCGCGGTGTGGTTTACAGATTCGGCCGCCGCCTGACGCTAATGGCCAGTATTATTTGTCTGGCTCCACTCGTGTCTGCACAGGACGGGGCGGATCTGTCCGATATTTCGCTGCCACCCGGTTTCCAAATTGAGATATGGACTGACGCTGTCCCCAATGCGCGATCGATGGCGCTTGGAGACAACGGAACCGTATTTGTCGCCACGCGCAGGGACGGCCGGGTCTATGCCGTAACGCCGGCTGACGATGGAGATCACATCGTTACAACCCTTGCCGAGGGATTGAAAATGCCAAATGGCGTCGCGTTTCATGATGGCGCTCTTTTCGTGGCAGAAAATCAACGAATCATCCGATTTGACAATATTGAGTCCAGTCTCAACAGAGTGCCGGAACCCAAGGTTGTCATTGATACTTTATCGTCGGAAAGTCACCACGGTTGGCGATACATTGACTTCGGCCCGGATGGAAAACTCTACATTGCACTGGGCGCTCCCTGTAACGTTTGCGAACGCGAAGGAGCTGCGAATATCAGTCGTATGAATCCGGATGGCAGTGGGCAGGAAATATTCGCAGAAGGAATTCGGAATTCTGTTGGTCTGACCTGGCACCCGGAGACCGGTGAGCTCTGGTTCACCGACAACGGACGAGACATGCTCGGTGACGATATTCCGTCCGGCGAGCTAAACCACGCGCCGATCTCCGGCATGCATTTTGGGTTTCCCTACTGTCACGGCGGCGACATTCCGGACCCGGAATTCGGTGACGCTCGCCAATGCTCCGAATTCGAAGCACCGGCACAAAAGCTCGGTCCGCATGTGGCGCCACTGGGGCTGGTCTTCTATACCGGCGATTCTTTTCCGGCAAGCTATCGCGGGCAGGCATTTATTGCAGAACATGGTTCGTGGAACCGGTCGAAAAAAATTGGTTATCGGGTGACGCTTGTCCGGTTCGAGGACGGGCGTCCTTCAGGGTACGAGGTTTTCGCTGACGGCTGGCTGCAGGGCGAAAAAGTATCCGGGCGTCCGGTCGATCTTCTTGTTCTCGACGACGGCTCAATGCTGGTCAGTGATGATCAGAGTGGGGCAATTTACAGAATCTCATATATCAGGCCGCTCAACGAAGGCGTCTGAACTCTTACTCACGGATATCCCTATGAGCGCAGGCAAAGCCCTAGCTAAACTCTTTTCACTGTTGTGGGGCGGTGTGGACGGACTACGTAAGGTCCTGCATCTCCTCCTGATGTTGTTCATCTTTTCGCTCATCGTGAGCGCTTTGTCATCGACGGCGCCAACGGTTCCGGGTAGCGCTGCGTTGGTTATCCGACCAGTCGGCAGACTCGTCGAACAGCTGGCAGGCGATCCGTTTGACCGTGCATTGGCCGAATTGATGGGCGATGCCGAACCGCAGACCATAGTTCAGGACGTCGTCGACGGCCTCGCATTTGCAAAGGACGATGATCGTATTACGTCCGTGGTGCTTGATCTTTCAGGGATGCCGGGAGGCGGCCTGAGCAAGCTGAAAAGGATCGGGGACGCGATTGATGATTTTCGCTCATCAGGAAAGACTGTCATTGCCAATGCCGACTACTACGGTCAGGGCGGTTACTACCTGGCGTCCCGGGCAGATGAGTTGTATATGCACCCGGACGGCGCACTATTGATATCCGGTTTTGGTGTCTACATGAACTACTACAAGGACGCGATCGACAAACTCAGGATTGACTGGAACATATTCAAAGTCGGGACATACAAATCAGCTGTCGAACCGTTTATGCGCAACGATATGTCAGAGGCGGACCGGGAAGCACTCGAATTTGTTGTCGACCAGTTATGGGCGCTTTACAAGGGCGACGTAGAGGCGGCCAGAGATCTTGAACCCGGCGCGATCGACAGCATCCTGGAAAACGTCACCAGCAATATGGAGTCGGTGAACGGTGACTTCGCAGCCCTGGCCCTGGAGAGCAACCTCGTTGACGGACTTTTGACTCGTGCCGAGTTGCAGAGTCGAATCGTCGAGGTCGCGGGTAAAAACGGCGACGACAGCGACTATCCCTCTGCGCAGCTTGACGACTATTTGCAACAGATGCGCTTGCTGAAAGGCGACGACGAGGGTCAACAGAACGTTGCAGTTGTTGTCGCTGCAGGTGAAATATTAAATGGCAGTCAGCCCCCGGGTTTAATCGGCGGGAACTCAACTTCGAGCCTGTTGCGCAAAGTGCGTAAGGACGATTCTGTCAAAGCCGTCGTGCTGCGAGTAGACAGTCCCGGCGGGAGTACGTTCGCATCCAGTGTCATTCTTGATGAAGTTAAGGCTATCCAGGCAGCCGGTATTCCCGTCGTCGTTTCGATGGGTAGTGTTGCCGCTTCCGGCGGTTACTGGGTCTCGATGTCAGCGGACAAAATCTATGCGTCGCCTTACACGATCACCGGGTCGATTGGGATATTTGGTATGTTTCCGACATTCCAGCGTTCGCTCGAGGCATTAGGCATCACAACCGACGGCTTTGGCACGACGCCCTGGGCCGGTCAATTTCGTCCTGATCGTGCGCTGTCCGAGGACGCGAAAGCCTTGTTCCAGATGTCGATTGAAAATGGCTATGATCAGTTCATCACAGGTGTGGCCGACGGGCGCGAGCTTGATAAAGAATTTGTGGACAGCATCGCGCAGGGAAGAGTGTGGACCGGAAGTGATGCGATAGAAAATGGCCTGGTGGATGAACTGGGCAACCTCGAAGATGCAATCCTGGCTGCAGCCGAATTGGCGGAATTGGAAGCCGACGACTACGGTCGCAAATACTTCGAGCAGGAACTCGAACCCGGTGAGCAGTTGTTACTGGACCTCATGGGCGGAGCAAAGTCGTGGGGTCTCGATTTCGGCAGACTTGGCCAACCGCGGCCGGCAATTCAACATGTAGCAGATGTGCTTGAAAACACTTTGGCGCCGTTAACGAAATTCAACGACCCGAAGGGAATCTATTCACATTGTTTCTGTGAATTTGAGTAACCGAATCGTCAGTCCCAACTGAGAATGATCTTGCCGGACTGACCTGATTCCATCAGATCGAATGCTTCCTGATAGTCGTCAATCGGGAATTGGTGGGTGATGATTGGATCGATGCTCAGGCCGCTTTGCAGCATACTCGACATCTTGTACCAGGTTTCAAACATCTCGCGACCATAGACACCCTTGATTATCAGTCCTTTGAATATGACTTCGTTCCAGTCGATAGCCATGTCGCCCGGGGGTATGCCGAGGAGGGCAACATTGCCGCCGTGATGCATCGTACGTAACAGGTCTCGGAAAGCGGCGGGGTTGCCGGACATTTCCATACCGACGTCGAAACCTTCTTCCATTCCCAGGTCCTGCATCACCTGGTCTATCGTTCCTTCAGTGACGTTCAGCGCTACCGAAGCGCCCATCTTGCTCGCCAGCTCCAGGCGATAATCGTTTACGTCAGTAATGACGATGTGTCTCGCTCCGGCATAGCGGGCAATAGCGACGGCCATTATGCCAATAGGTCCCGCGCCGGTGATAAGGACGTCTTCACCCACGAGATCGAATGAGAGTGCGGTATGCGTCGCGTTTCCAAACGGATCGAGGATCGCGGCCATCTCGTTGCTGATCACGTCGGGTAGTTTGAAGATATTGAAAGCGGGGACTGCGATGTAATCTGCGAACGCGCCCTGGCGATTAACGCCGATTCCAACAGCGCTTCTGCAAAGGTGACGCCGCCCGGCACGACAATTGCGGCAAAAACCGCAGGTAACGTGGCCTTCAGCCGAGACCCGGTCGCCGATTTCATACCCTTTGACTTCGATTCCGATTTCGACAATTTCGCCGGAGAATTCGTGGCCGACCGCCATGGGCACGGGAATCGTCTTTTGAGCCCAGGCGTCCCATTGGTAGATATGAATGTCTGTTCCGCAAATCGCTGTGCGACGAACTTTGATCAGGACGTCGTTGTGGCCAATCGTCGGCTTCTTGATTGTTTCCAGCCAGATGCCGCGTTCGGGCTTTGCTTTGACGAGTGCGCGCATATCGATTCTCAGTTTATGACGCCAAGCTCGCGACCGACAGTGCCAAATGCGGCTATCGCGTGGTCGAGCTGTTGAGTTGTAAGGCCGGCCGACATTTGTGTCCTGATTCGTGCCTGACCTTTCGGTACTACCGGGAACGAAAATCCGATGACGTAGACTCCGTGGCCCAGAAGTTTATCCGCCATTTCCGTGGCGAGCCGAGCATCGCCCAACATTACGGGAATTATTGGGTGTTCCCCAGGCTTCAGTTCGAATCCCAGCTCCGTCATTCCGGAACGAAAGTGCGCGGCATTTTCATGAAGTCTGGTTCTCAGGCTATCGTCGCCTTCGAGAAGATCAAGTACGGCAATGGACGTTGCCGCAATTGCAGGTGCGACGGAATTCGAGAACAGGTAGGGGCGGGAGCGTTGCCTTAGCCAACCGACGATTTCCTTCCTGCCTGATGTGAACCCCCCGGATGCACCGCCCAGCGCCTTGCCGAGTGTGCCGGTAATGATGTCGATTCGACCCATTACATCCCGATACTCATGTGTTCCCTTGCCGTTCGCGCCAAGGAAACCGCTGGCGTGGCAGTCATCGACCATAGTCATCGCGCCGTAGCGATCGGCGAGATCGCAGATATCCTTCAGGTTGGCGATTGTACCGTCCATCGAGAATACGCCGTCTGTGACGATGAGTTTCTGCTGACAATCACCGGCTGCTTGGAGGTTTTCCTCCAGCGCGCCCATGTCGTTGTTCTGGTAGCGGAATCTTTGCGCTTTGGACAAGCGGATACCGTCGATGATGCTTGCGTGATTTAAGGCATCGCTGATAACAGCGTCATCGTTGGTCAACAAGGTTTCGAACAGACCGCCATTGGCATCGAAACAGGACGGGTAAAGAATGGTGTCCTCGGTGCCAAGGAATGCGCTGATGCGTGCTTCCAGTTCCTTGTGAATTGTTTGAGTGCCGCAGATAAAGCGGACGGACGCCATGCCATAGCCAAATTCATCAAGCGCCGCATGGGCAGCCTCAATGATGGATGGATGGTTTGCCAAACCGAGATAGTTGTTCGCGCAAAGGTTGAGAACTTCAGAAGTTCCGCCATTGTTCCGAACATCGATGGCTGCCTGCTGTGGGCCCGCAATGAGCCGCTCCTGCTTGAAAAGTCCCTGTTCCTTAAGTGCTTCCGTTCGCTCGGCGAGGGAGGTCAGAAATTCGGTGGGCACGGGTTTGCTCTCAGTGTCGAATGGCCGCAAAGTATATCAGGAGAATAACGACCAGCAGGTTCAGATGAGCGAGACAGGCGGCGGCAATTTACGTATCGACAAGTGGCTATTTTTTGCTCGCTTCTACAAGACGCGCGTTCTGGCTGGGAAGGCGGTCGGCGGCGGTCACGTCAAGATTAACGGACAGCGAGCGAAACCGTCGGGCACGGTCAAACCAGGCGATGTCATTGAGCTGGTCCGGGATCAGTCATCCTGGAAAATGGCGGTTCTTGCAATTCCCAGCCGACGAGGGCCGGCTGTCGAGGCGAGCGCCTGCTATGAAGAAGATGCAGGCGTTAAACAGCAAAGAGAACAGTTAGTTGCCGGCAGGCGGGCCGACAGACTGCAAATGCCACACACAGACGGGCGGCCAGACAAACATACGCGCCGCAAGCTGCGTGCGCGGAGGAGGCCTGACTAGGCGTGCTTTTTTGGGTAGTCGTATTCGATCAGTCTGGCTGAATTCTGTATCCGCAGATCCCAGTCGTCTGAATCGACCAGCACCGAAATAAAGCCGGCTGTTGGTAGATTGCCGGTCACGTTCGGAATCAGGTCATTTGCGAGATCGGTCAGACCCGGATTGTGCCCGACGATCGTGATGCTATTGAACCCTTCATCCTGGGCTGCAATTACGTCGTACAGCTTGTTGAGACCAGCATGATAGAGCCCGGGTTCGCGCTGCAGAAATTCTCTTGGGTAGGCAATCTGATCGGCGATTATCTTAGCCGTCTTCCAGGCACGGACTGCCGTGCTGCTGAGGATCAGCGAGGGCCTGATACCCGCGTTCTTCATTCGCTCGCCCATGATAGGCGCGTCTCGCTCACCTCGTTTGTTCAGAGGGCGATCGTGGTCATTGAGATTGGGTTGGTCCCAGCTCGATTTTGCGTGGCGGAATATGGTGATCGTTTTCATATTTGCGAAGTATCTTACATTAGTCCGGTTTGTAGCCTCGCTTCATCGGACATCATCGCCTGGCTCCACGGAGGATCGAATACGAGTTCGACACGAACATCTGCCACGGTGGGGATTACCGCGATCTTGTCCTGCGCATCCTGCACGAGAACCTCTCCCATCCCGCAACCTGGTGCGGTCAGTGTCATGTCGACGTTGACCGAGCGCTCGCCATCCGGAAGCGATTGGATTTCGCAGCGGTAAATAAGGCCGAGATCAACGATATTCACCGGGATTTCCGGGTCATAGCAGGTTCTGAGCTGGTTCCAGATTACTTCCTCGATGTCTGAATCCGTCGCGTTTTCCGGGACAGCCGGCGGGGGCTCTGGTTCCTTGCCGATCGCGTCCGCGTCCGGGCCGGCGATTCTGAACAGATTGCCCTCAACATAGACGGTGAAGCTGCCGCCAAGCGCCTGGGTGATGAAGCCTGCGGTACCTTCACGTAGTGTAACCACCTCACCAATCGGGATGATGACGGCTGTAACGTCACGTTCGATGGTAAAGGGTTCATTGGTATGTCCGAACATGCGATGTTACTCCGTCGTCGCGGTTTGTTGGTCGTCATGGATGGCAGCATTCAGTGCATGCCAGGCAAGCGTGGCGCATTTGACCCGGGCCGGAAATTCCCGAACACCCTGCAGTGCTGCAAGCTTGCCCAGGTCGAAGTTCTTGACTCCTTCCGTCCCGGTAAGCGAGTTGATGACGGCGGAAAAGAATCCAACTGCGTCATCTTTTGTCATGCCGATAACCGCCTCAGTAAGCAGTGACGCCGATGCAACGGAAATTGCGCAGCCGGAGCCCTCGAAACTTGCATCCGCGATTTGGCCATCTTCCTTAAGTTGCAGATACACCTTCAGCTTGTCTCCGCACAAAGGGTTGATGCCCTCAGCCAGGTGGGAGGGTTCCGCAAGCTTGCCGAAATTGCGCGGGTTGCGCGCGTGGTCGAGAATTAGCTCTCGATAAAGGCCGCGCAATTCCTCCTGAGACGGAGCGGCGGCGGCCATTAGCTGAAGATCTTCCTGGCGGCGTTTAACGATTCCACGAGCCGATCGATGTCGTCCCTGTTGTTGTACAGGGCCAGGGATGCCCGGGCGGTGCCGGGAATACCAAAGCGGTTCATCACCGGCATCGCGCAATGATGTCCAGTACGTATCGCGACCCCCTGGTGATCCAGGATAGTGCCGAGGTCATGTGGATGGATATCATCAAGCAGAAACGACTGTACGCTGGCTTTTTCATCGGCCGTGCCTATCAGTCGCATTCCGTCGACCTTGTTTAGCTCCGACGTCATGTAGTCGAGGATTTCCTGTTCGTGCCGGGCGATTACGTCCATGCCGATACCCTGCAAATAACGGACGGCGGCGCCAAGGCCGATAGCACCCGAAATGTTTGGTGTTCCTGCCTCGAATTTGTAGGGCAGTTCGTTGTAGGTCGTGCCGTCGAAGCTGACTTCGAGAATCATGTCGCCACCGCCTTGCCATGGTGGCATTGATTCGAGTCTGGCTTCCTTGCCGTACAGAACTCCAATGCCGGTCGGGCCGAACATTTTGTGACCCGAAAAGGCGTAGAAGTCACAATCGAGATCCAGCACATCTACTGGCATGTGAGGTACAGCCTGCGCGCCGTCGATGAGGACCGGGATATCGAGGCTGTGCGCTTTCTCTACCAGTTCTCGAACGGGCAGAATCGAGCCGAGCGCATTCGACACATGTGCGATTGCGAGTATCCGGACGCGCTCGTCAAGCATGCCGATCAGTTCAGCGATGTTGATTTGTCCCTTTTCATCAATCGACGCAACCAGCAGCTCCGCGCCTGTCTGCTCGCAGACCTGTTGCCAGGGCACAATGTTTGAATGATGTTCCAGGTGAGTGATGACGATTCGATCGCCCGGTTTTAGAACTGGGCGGCAGAAACTCTGCGCAACAAGGTTGATGGCTTCCGTTGTTCCGCGAGTAAACACGACTTCACTTCTAGTGCTCGCGTTAACGAAAGACTTGACCAGGTCGCGAGCGCCTTCGTATGCCTCGGTTGCCCGGTGGCTTAGTGTATGAACGCCTCGATGGACGTTGGCATGGTCGTTCTGCTGATAGCTTGCCACGGCGTCGATGACTGCAGTCGGTGCCTGGGAGGACGCGGCGCTGTCCAGGTACACCAGAGAATGTCCGTTGATTTGTTGGTCCAGTGCCGGAAAGTCTGCGCGACGATCGCCAGGTTGTGCTGCATGCAACTCTGCAATTCGGGGTTCTTGTTCGCTCATTGGCCATCACCAATCAGGTTATCCAGGCGTTGATCCAGAACTTTGGCAAGATGATCCTGGCACTCGGTTACGGCGAGGGTACTAAGGGTGCCGGCCGCAAATGCGCGGGTTATCATTTTTCGGGCTTCGTCCATACCGAGTCCACGCGTTCGCAGGTAGAAGAGCGCCGTCTCATCCAGTTGACCAACAGTTGCGCCGTGGGCGCATTTGACGTCGTCTGCGTATATCTCGAGTTCAGGCTTGGTATCTATCTCGGCTCGGTCGGAGAGCAACAGGTTGTGATTGGACTGCCTTGAATCAGTGCCGTCGGCACCCGGCGAGACGATTACTTTGCCATTGAATACGCACTGCGAACTGCCGGCAAGGATTCCCCGGTATTCTTCTTCACTTGTCGAAGGGCCAACCAGGTGCAGGATGCTGGTGTGATTGTCGATGTGCTGCGTTCCGGTCGCGAGATAAAGACCGTTCAGGTTGACCGCCGCGCCTTTACCGGCGATCTTCGTGATGACATCGTTTCGGGTCAGTGCGCCACCAAGGTCGAAACTGTTGTGGTTATAGCTGGCATCCCGATCCAGGTTAACAGTGACCTTATTGACCCCAACATGATCGTCAGCCCTGTTCTGAATTCTGACATGATCGACTGTGGCACCACTTGCCAGGTTTGCCTGTACGACCGAGTTGGTGAACTGCCGGCCCGGATCAACTGAGAGGTTGTATTCAACGACACGCAGATGTGCGTTGTCGCCAACGTCTATAACAATTCTCGTTTGTGTCACAGCGCTCGATGGGCTATCAGCCAACAAAATCCCAATAGGTTTATCAGTCGTCGCATTTGCCCGCGCGGTAATACGCAATCCGTCGCGGAGCAACGCGACATTGAATAGCGACATTGCGTCATCGTCTGCGTCGTCTTTGTCCGCAAACTCCAGCTTTGAGAGGGAAATGCCGGAACCGGCCTGTCCATCAAGTTCAGCGAGAGAATCGCTGGCGATAATGCCGTTCTGAATAATGATCCAGTGGGCGTCTATCTCCTGGCAAATCATCGCCACTTGTTCGCTGTTGGACTGTTCTGCAATCGCGCCGTGATTGGCAATGATTGTCTTTAGCCAGCCGTTGCTTATTTCTGCGGCGAGGCCAAGATTCGTGTATTTCCAGTCTTCGTCACCAACGGTAGGGAAGCCCACACCGGCAAGTTTTGCTACTGCAGAGCTTCGGGCTGCCGAAAATTCGTCAGCCGGAAATTCTTCTACTGCAGCTCGCAACAGGTCCTGGTTCAAGCCGGTCGCCTTCATGCGTTGGCAGCCTCCCGGACCCATTCGTAACCGCGTTCCTCAAGTTCAAGCGCCAGTGACTTGTCACCAGAGCGGACAATACGTCCACCTGACAATACGTGAACATAGTCCGGCTCGATATAATCGAGCAGACGCTGGTAGTGAGTTACCAGGACAATGGCCCGTTCCGGATCGCGCAAGGAATTTACCCCATTAGCGACGGCTTTAAGGGCGTCGATGTCGAGTCCTGAATCTGTTTCATCAAGAATCGCGAGGAGGGGCTCGAGCATTGCCATTTGTAAAATCTCGTTGCGCTTTTTCTCACCGCCGGAGAAGCCTTCGTTGACGCCGCGATTCAAAAAGCTCTGATCCATACCGAGCATGGCCATTTTTTCCCGTGCAAGCTTGAGGAATTCGAACGCATCGATTTCGGACAGGCCATGATGCTTCCGCTTGGCATTTACAGCTGCCTTGAGAAGGTAGGCATTGTTTACGCCTGGAATTTCGACCGGATACTGAAATCCGAGGAAAATTCCTTCACGCGCTCTTTCCTCGGTTTCAAGCTCCAACAGATCTTTGCCGAGGAACTCAACGCTGCCGTCAGTGACTTCGTAGTCGGTTTGCCCGGCGATGACCTGGGCGAGGGTGCTCTTACCGGAACCGTTTGGTCCCATTATTGCGTGCACTTCGCCAGCGGCGACAGACAAGTTCAGGCCACTAAGGATTTCTTTGCCAACAATTGAGGCTTTCAGATTCTTAACTTCTAACATATTGCTCACTCTATCTTGCTCACTCTATCGTTCTAGCCAACGGCGCCTTCAAGACTGACGTTCAGCAGAGCTTGCGCTTCGACTGCAAATTCCATTGGCAATTCTTTGAATACTTCCTTGCAGAAGCCATTGACGATCATATTGACCGCATCTTCTTCAGAGATCCCGCGTTGCCGGCAATAGAACAACTGGTTTTCAGAAATTCTTGACGTCGTCGCCTCATGTTCGACTTTCGCCGAAGGATTCTTCACTTCCATATAAGGGAAAGTGTGTGCACCGCAATTCTTGCCTATTAGCAAAGAGTCGCACTGCGTGTGATTTCTCGCACCATCGGCCTGCGGCATGACTTTGACCAGGCCGCGATACGATTGCTGTGCGCGTCCCGCCGAAATCCCCTTCGAGACAATTGTGCTCGACGAATTTTTGCCGATATGGATCATTTTTGTGCCAGTGTCCGCCTGCTGCATGTTGTTGGTTACAGCAACCGAATAAAACTCACCAACCGAATTTTCGCCACGAAGAATGCAACTCGGATATTTCCACGTTATGGCCGAACCGGTTTCGACCTGCGTCCAGGAAATTCGCGAATTGTCGCCGCGACAGTCGCCGCGTTTGGTTACGAAATTGTAAATTCCGCCTTTGCCATTTTCGTCTCCGGGATACCAGTTCTGCACGGTCGAGTACTTGATCTCGGCGTCTTTCATTGCCACCAATTCGACCACTGCTGCGTGTAACTGATTTTCATCACGCATTGGAGCCGTGCAGCCTTCCAGGTAGCTGACATGGCTGCCTTCTTCCGCAACGATCAAAGTTCTCTCAAACTGGCCGGTATTGGCGGCATTAATTCGAAAATACGTCGATAGCTCCATTGGGCAACGGACACCTTTTGGAATGTATACAAACGACCCATCGGTGAAGACGGCGGAATTTAGTGCGGCAAAAAAATTGTCGCGGTGCGGTACCACGGAGCCGAGATATTTCTTTACGAGATCCGGGTGTTTGATAACCGCTTCAGAAAACGGGCAGAAGATGACGCCGGCGTCATGAAGTTTGTCTTTGAAAGTTGTTGCGACTGAAACGCTGTCAAAAACGGCATCAACGGCTACACCAGCCAACCTTGCACGCTCGTGCAGCGGAATCCCTAGTTTTTCGTAAGTTTCGAGAAGTTTCGGATCGACCTCGTCAAGACTCTTGGGCCGGTCATCGTCCGACTTCGGTGCCGAGAAATAGGATATGTCCTGGTAGTCAATCTGCGGATAATGCACATGCGCCCATTCGGGCTCCTGCAATGTCAACCAGTGACGATATGCCTTGAGGCGCCAGTCGAGCATGAATTCCGGCTCTTTCTTGCGCGCGGATATCGCCCGGATAACGTCTTCGTTCAGACCGGGAGGTAATGTCTCCGATTCGATGTCGGTGACGAAGCCGTGTTCATAGCGGCGATTGACCAGCGACTCAAGGTCGTTTGGATCTGTGGACACGATTTTAGCCCTTCCTTTCTACATTGATCGGCAGTCCGGCAAACTCGAACTGCGGAATTGGCGCCTTGGAGCGCTGTAAGTCCGTCAGGTTGATGTCGCTGAGTGCCCGGCGAATTGCGACGTTGATTCGCTGCCAGGCCCCGCCGACGTTGCAAACGGATTCAAAATCACACTGGTTGTCATCGTCACTGCACTCAGTGATGAAAACCGGCCCTTCGAGTGCGTCGATGATGTCAGCCGCACTGATCTGATCTGCGTCACGTGACAACTGGTAGCCACCTTGGGCACCGCGCGTGGAACTGACCAGATCGGCTTTTGCTAGTATTTTCAATAATTTACTCACGGTTGGGAGGGCGATTCCGGTGGCTGCTGCCACTTCCGCGGCACTCGACAGGTCCGCCTCACCTGATGACAGGTGCGCCAGGACAAGCGTTCCGTAGTCGGTCAGACGGCTGATACGAAGCACGATCTGTCACCTCCGCGATTGAAAGGGGACTATTTTAGTCCTATTTGATGAATCTGGCCAGTCGAATTGCCCGTCTTTTGCAGGGCAGGCCGCTTGGTGCAGGTGACTGCGGAGGACACATTTTTGCTATGCTAATCGACCGCGGTATCTGCGGGCCCTGGCGGCGGACATTGCCAGGCCGGAACGTCATATAAAAACAAATGCCAGGAATGGCTAAAAGCGACGCCAATGATTGATTCAAGCAAAGGCCTGATTGAAATTCGGGATCTCGACTATTCGAGAGGTCATAGAGAAATATTCAAAGGGCTCAATATCTCGATCGAGCGCGGTAAAGTCACTGCGATCATGGGACCGAGCGGAACGGGTAAGACAACGCTGCTAAGGCTGATCACGCGGCAGCTGGTTCCGGACCATGGCACGATTCTCGTCGATGGCATTGATATTGCAAAACTCAATCAGAGGGATCTCTACAAACTGCGACGCCGTTTCGGCATGTTGTTCCAGAACGGTGCTTTGCTGACGGACATCAATGTTTTTGAAAACGTCGCGTTTCCCCTTCGCGAACACACCCGCTTACCCAATCGACTCATACGTCATGTTGTCCTGACGAAGTTACACGCGGTCGGATTGCGGGGCGCGGCGGACATGATGCCGGCTGAGTTGTCGGGCGGAATGGCCAGGCGAGTTGCCCTCGCTCGAGCCATGGTCATGGACCCTGACATACTGATCTATGACGAGCCTTTCGTCGGTCTCGATCCGATATCGATGGGTGTCATCGTGAGGCTGGTACGCAAAATGAACGACGCGCTCGGCATTTCCAGCATCCTGGTCAGTCACGATGTCCAGGAAATCGCGACAGTATCTGATTGCAGCTACCTGATTTCAGACGGCAAGGTTGCCGCATCCGGTAGCCCGGACGAATTGAGTAATACGAGCTCGGAGCTGGTTCGCCAGTTTATGCACGGAATGGCAGATGGCCCGGTCGCTTTTCATTTTGCGGCACCGAATTACGCTGAGCAATTGCTCGGCCGGGATGTGGAATAGAAGTCATGCTGCGTGAGACCTGGTACACGCTGATCGATTTTGTGCGCACATTTGGCGCACTGCAATTGTTCTTTTTACGCCTGCTGATCAACTCACCGACCATTATTTTGCGCCGCGGCGGACTGGTCGTTAAGCAGGTATACAACGCGGGTGCGTTGTCACTGGTTATCATTATGGTGTGTGGTTTGTTCGTCGGCGGCGTGCTCGGTCTGCAGGGCTATTCAAATCTTTCGAAATTTAACGCTGAAGACTCGGTCGGAACCTTCGCTGCATTTTCCTTGCTAAAGGAGCTTGGACCCGTAATAACGGCGCTACTATTTGCCGGGCGCGCGGGCACGGCACTCGCGTCAGAGATCGGCTTGATGAAGGCGACTGATCAGCTGTCTGCGATGGAAATGATGGCGATCAATCCCTTGCGCAGGGTCCTGGTGCCGCGTTTTCTTGGCGGAGTAATTTCAATGCCATTCCTTGCGGCAATTTTCAGTGTTGTCGGGTTGTTTGGCGCTCACATTGTTGCAGTCAATCTGCTGGGCGTTGATCCCGGCGCCTTTTGGCAACAGATGCAGTCGACACTGGAAATTTCGGACATTAATGAAGGAATTATCAAGAGCTTTGTATTCGGCGTGGTGGCCAGCTTGCTGGCAGTCTGGGAGGGCTATAATGCAATTCCGACAGCAGAGGGCGTAAGCCGCGCTACAACCCGCACTGTCGTCATCACGGCAATTGCGGTTCTTATTATCGATTTTATGATTACGGCGAGTTTCATTTGAGGTATCACGATGCAACAGACTCGATCAGTTGAACTTGGAACGGGATTGTTTGTGCTGCTTGGTATGGCAGCGCTGTTTTTCCTGACAACACAGACAACCGGCTCCGACAATTTCTCGGGCGACGATGCCTACGCTGTCACCGCACGCTTTGAAAATGTCGGCAGCCTGAAAGACAGGGCACCTGTCGCAATGTCCGGCGTTACTATCGGGCGCGTGACCGAGGTCAGGTTCGACCCTGAGGCGCTGGATGCAGAGGTGACATTTGTCATAGATAGTCGATATGACCAGATACCTGACGACTCGGATGCCAGCATCCTTACAGCAGGCCTTCTTGGCAGTCAGTACATTGGATTACAGGCAGGTGGTTCAGAGTTTTACCTGGAAGAGGGAAGCGAAATTCAGTTTACGCAGTCGGCTATTGTTATTGAGAACCTGATTAGTAAGTACCTTTTCAAAAACGACGGCGATGCTGAATAACGGAGACTAAATCTTGAAACGTTTAATGGCAGCTTTGGTATTTGTCTTTCTCGGCGCGAACGCGTTTGCGCAATCCCCTAACGATGTCATTCAATCGGCGTCAGAAGAGCTCACGGCTGCATTGAGCGGTCGTAAGGAAGCGCTCGCTGCAAACCGGGATGAGTTGTACGCAACAATTGATAGTATTTTACTTCCTCGTTTCGATCGCAGGTATGCAGCGCAACTGGTTCTTGGCCGGCACTGGCGCGATGCGAATGCCGAGCAGCGGGATCGATTTATTGCGGCCTTCTATGGGTCGCTTCTGCGCAAATACTCGGATGGGGTTTTGGAATTCAGTCAGGACAGGATTGAGGTTCTGCCGTTCCGTGGTGATTTGTCAAAGCCCAGGACGACCGTCAAGACAATTGTCACGCTGGATGATGGAACAAAAGTGCCGGTTAATTACGGGATGGTCAACCGAGATTCGAACTGGCTCATGTTTGACGTGACGATAGAGGGTATCTCCTATGTTCGTAACTTCAGAACAGAACTCAATTCCGAAATCCAGGCGACAGGACTCGACGCCGTGATCACGCGTCTCGAGGGTGAGGCGACAACGTCGGAATGAGTGATTTTACGCTCAAGGATTTGGGCGACGGCCGCTTTTCCCTGAGCGGTCGCATGACTTTTGATACTGCGGGCGACATCTTGCAAAAGAGCGAAGATTTGTTCGAGCCGCACACGCTGCTGGAGATCGACTTGTCCGGGATCACGCATACCGATTCGGCCGGTCTGGCGTTGCTCCTGGAATGGATCACCTGGGCCAATCATACGGTCAGGGAGATACGCTTTGAGGGGATGCCTGAGAAGATTAATGCCATTGCCAGAACGACAGAAGTGGAGAGTCTGTTGAGTCGAGGCGAGCGCTGGGTTGGGTTTATTGACGCGCCGGCGGAATAGAATCACTTCCAGCCGCATTCAGTCTTACTCGGGTGGGTCCTGCTCCTCCTCTTCTTCTTCGTAGTCGTCTTCGAAGTCCTCATAGAACTCGTCATAGAAATCCTCGTCTTCGGGCGGATTGCCATCGAATATCAGGAACACGCGATTCTGCAAATAGGATTCTCTCAAAGTCAGGTAGCGGTCGAATGAATCTTCGAGCAGAGTTTCGGCGGTAAATAGTTGCGCTCGCGCATCAATCGCACGCAAGACGTACAAAGAACGCCGGGTCCGGACGTGACTCACGCTAGATCCAAGGTCCGCATAGAAATTGAGAGGGATCATTGTTGCGCCTCTCAGGGTCCGGGGCCCAAGTATAGGTACAGTCACAAAAGGACCGTCAGGTACTCCCCACACAGCCAGCGTCTGTCCAAAATCCTCGCGGTACGTCTCAAGGCCAAGGTCGGCACCGACATCAACGAATCCGCCGATTCCCCAGATGGTATTTGCGGTGAATCGCCAGGTCTCACTGAAACCTCGTCTGATTTTTCCCTGCAAAAAATTGTTGACGATAAACAAGGGGCTCACGAGGTTTTTCGAGAAGTTATTAATTCCGCGCCGCATTGTTGGCGGAACAACTGCTTCATAACCTTTCGCAAGCGGTTTGAACGAAAATCTATCGACGTTGTTATTAAATGCGCTTATGCGGCGATTCATCGGTTCCCAGGGGTCCGCCGGGGAGCGCTCTTCTTTTGGTGCTGCAGGGATAGAGGTTGCACAACCGGACGCCAACATCGCGCAAAGCAACAATGCAACAACTCGATGAGGCAGAAGGCACTTCATAACCGTATTACTATTCTTATTGGTTTTTCCGGTCAGGCGAAAAGGTTAGCAGAGCAAGCGCTCATTCCGCCAGTGGCTATCCGATCGAGCGGCTTCTCTGCAATCGTTGTAGCTGCTCTTCAGACATGAACTCACGAATGAAATCGATACGGGCTTCAAACCGTATACGTTGAATTTCTTCGAGCGCCGGTACCTGCAAGGCCTGTTGCAGGAAATTTACTCCACCGACGAGATCACCAATCATCAGTCGGTATTCGGCCATGTAGTAGTGCGCTTCGGCAATTTCGCCGGCCTCAATGGCCGCTTTGGCAATCAGGCGCACCTGCTCGGGCGTGGGCGGTGTGTTGTTCAACAAATCAAGCAACATTTCGTGTGCCAGATCAGCCTGATCTATCTGCAGCAAAGCCTCAGCGTGGTGAATGGTTAGAGGAAGGTTGCGTGGGAAAAGCTCCTGTCCCATTGCGAACGTTTCCATCGCTTCCGCGACAGCCTCAAGTGCCATCTGCGAGTCGGCAAGGCCGATATGGTAGGCGATGATTTCGGGATCCTTGTTAGCCAGTTCTTCGAATATGCGATTGGCCTCGACATTTCGGCCGGCCCGAAGATAGGCAACAGCCCGTCCATATCTCTCTTCATCGGACTGGTATTCGTAACGCTCACGCTCAAAATACGCGACTGCATCTTCCGGAGTATCCTGGCTGGCGACTACCAGTCGTGCCCGGGCGATGCCGTAGTTGACGGAATCTGTCGTGTGTACAGGTTGGTAACTCCGCGCGCGACCTCGTGCTTCGGCGATTCGGGCGCTGCTCACAGGGTGTGTACGGAGAAATTCGGGAAGCCGCTGCTCGATCGGCGTTGTACCACGCGACATCACCTCGAAAAATGAACCCATTCCCTGCGGATCAAAACCGGCAGCAGCCAGGGCCGATATTCCGACTCTGTCCGCCTCGTACTCGTTGGACCGCGTGAAGTTGATCTGCTGCTGTGCGGCAGTGCCCTGGGCAACAGCGATCGCACCCTGCATGACATCACCGCCGCCGCCTGCTGCGCCGGCGAGGATTGCACCGAGCATGATGGCGGTGCTCAGAATACTCTGGCGCTGATTCGCGTGGATTCGTCGCGCAATGTGCCGTTGCGTCACGTGGGCTACCTCGTGCGCCAATACGCCGGCCAACTCATCTTCGTTTCTTGTTGCCTCGAGAAGGCCGGTATGAACACCAATGAAGCCGCCAGGAAGGGCGAACGCATTGATGACGTTGTTATCTACTACAAAAAACGAAAACTCGTGATTGCCCTCGATATTGGCCTGCGCCGCTATCCGGTGTCCGATCTCGTTGATGTATTCGGTAACCTGCGGGTCTTCGACCAGTTCTCCGCTGGCTCGAATCTGGCGCATGATGGCGCGGCCGAGATGGTTCTCGTCACTTTTTGACAGAACAGCATCTGCGGGACTGCCTATGTCCGGCAGATTGATTTCGGCTGCCGGCAGGCCTGCGGCGAGTGTTAGTCCCGCGGCTGCCAGTATAAGCATCGATTTTTTGAGAAAACCTGACTGCAAGGATCCACTCACGACATGTATTCACTGGAATCCGACCACCGGGGCCGGCACACGTTCCCAATCATACTATTTACAGGTTGCGGGTGAGCGAAAAAATGCGCTTCCGGGATAATTTCTATTTGACAGAAGCTATTGATTTAAAGGGAATAATCGGACTTTCTGATCGCTTAACAATTCTTTACGGCGTCGAGCACTTCATCAGCATGTCCCTTAACCCTCACTTTGCGCCATTCTTTGCGCAATTTGCCATTGTCGTCGATCAGGAACGTGCTGCGTTCGATGCCCATGAATTTGCGTCCATACAGGGACTTTTCCTTGATGACGTCAAACTGTTTGCACAGTTTTTCTTCCGGATCGGACAGGAGGTCAAAAGGGAATTCCTGCTTGGCCTTAAATTTCTCATGGGAGGCCACGCTGTCTCGTGACACGCCCAGAATTACCGTTTTCTGCCGCTTGAACTTCGCGTGAAGATCTCGAAAATCCTGCCCTTCGGTTGTACAGCCCGGGGTAGCATCTTTTGGGTAAAAGTAGATGACGACATTATTGCCACGAAGCGACTTCAGTTGAATAGTCTGATTGCCTGTCGCGGCACATTTGAAATCCTTAACAACGCGATTGAGTGTAGGTGCTGCCACTACCAAGTCTCCTGAGGTTTGATATTCATGATTTGACGGGTTCGAGGATCGAATCCAGGTTCAACCGTTCGCACAGGTCGTGAAAATCGTCCCGTAGCTGCCCGATCGGCACAGACGCCCGGATGCTCAAGGTCATCTGTACTGAAAACATCGGTGCGCCGGTATGAGGCGCCGCATATCGGCGCGTTGCAAGATCGCAGATTTCGATATTGCGGCTCGCAAAAAAATCAGAAAGCTGGAAAACGATTCCAGGTTGATCGAGGCAAACAACGTCGACACCATAGGGTATGCAATCTTCGTGGTCGTTGCGGCCTCCGGTCTTTTTCAGGTTGATGACCAGGTTATGCGTCTTGCTCAGATCTTCGAGTGCCTTCTCGAGCTTTGCGGGCGTGTGCCAGTTGCCGGAAATCAGCATCAAAACCGCGAACTCGGCGCCCAATGATGTCATTCGGCTTTCTTCGATATTGCCGCCACAATCGAAAATCGACTTGCTGATATCCTTGACGACGCCCGGTCGGTCAGTGCCAACTGCTGATAAAACAATAAGTTGAGACATATATCTAGAATTTACCTAGTTAGTGTTTTGCCCTGTATCTGAGGACTTGGATAACTGCCAGATCGGGCATGATGCCGTTACCGTCTTCGTCTTGCCAGTCACCTGTCAGAACAGTAACATCGCGTGCCTTATTTATGGCGCGGATATTCACCGGCAAATGTTGGTCTTAGCAAGAATGCGAACTCATCTGTTTAGAGTCATCCTTACCAGCTCGGCGAGAGTTATCTCTGTTTTGGCTATCGCACTGATGCTGGGCGCCTGCGCCGGTTCAGAAAACTGTGATGAGGTGCAGTTTTACGAGGTTGCCGAATTGGGCAAACGCATCGACGTGCCCGATGATCTCGATAACATCACAGGTCAACGCGAAATGGTGATTCCGGAAGCGTCGCCGCGACCGCCACGCGAACCCGGGACATGTCTGGACCGACCACCGACACTGAGAACGGGCGAGACAGAGACTGAGACTGAAAGTTGAGTCAACGCGCTTGCTCGCGATGATTAAACACGCGGCAATTTTAGATCGGAGAGGTGGATGAGCGGCTTAAGGCGCTCGCTTGGAAAGCGAGTGTACGTTTATAGCGTACCGCGGGTTCGATCCGAGGCCGGCTCAGCCGGCCGACAAACGCGCAACGAACGAAGTGAGTGAGCGCCCGCTTGACGGGTGAGTCGCCGGAGGCGACGAATCATCCCGCCGATTGAAGGGTGGGAAGAACATGATGGGAGAGGTGGCTGAGCGGCTTAAGGCGCTCGCTTGGAAAGCGAGTGTACGTTTATAGCGTACCGCGGGTTCGAATCCCGCCCTCTCCGCCACTTATCAATCGTAAGATATTGTAATAATTGATAATAGTGATTTTAATTCACTGTCGGTATCACAAGAAATACCACATAAACTTTCTGTGCCTTGCCTAGATTGTGCTTTTGGCCTCTAGCCACAAATAAGCCAGCTCAGCCTTCTCCCCACCAATCCGGCCTCAATAAATGCCTGTTCTATCAGGTCCTCGAAATCAGAATCGTGGATGCTCGCTACCAGGAGGTCCGCAATATCGCAGTGAAGGCATGGCATTGCCAGAGCATGACCTGCTTACAGGGATGACTCAGCCTGCAAAAGTGGGCATGTTATGCAGAAATCATTCTGGCGGCGGGAATGTCCGCTCTCACCAATAGCGGACGCGCAAAAGGCTGGTTTTCGGCAAGGTTGACCGACTGCTTTCGGCCAAGAGCGGACTATTCTGTCGTAGCCAATATAGAATCCAAATAGCTTTTGAAAGCAGGAGAGAAGCCCTCTCGCCCCTCACCCCAGAACCATCGGCCTCCAGACTGTTGCAGCAGCATCCGGTAGTGGCCGTCCCAGCCTTGCCAAATATTGTCTTCCATCATTCCGCTTTCGTGCGTGAGAAATGCAAACTCCCAGGCATTGAACTTGTCGGCAAGATACGAACTGAACTGAGCCTGCTGCACGGCTGACAATTTGCCCGCGTCATCTAAAGAAATGATGTATGCCGCAGCAAAATCCGGGTCTTTAAACCAATCAGTCGTAGCCTGATCCAATGCCACCAATGCTTGATGGTTCGCAACCATTACTGCATTCGTATTCTGGTTAACGCTGACTCCCACATAGATCAATGAAATCACAACGGCGATTGCCCCGATAATTTCCGCAGCTAACGCGTACTCTTTTAAGCGTCTCGTCACAATTCATGCTCTTTTTGTGGGCCAAAGCAGGATTAAGTCAGGCAGTTGGCAAAGGTCCGCTTTGGGTCATTAGCAGCCTGTTAGTAGTTCAGCAGGCCAGGGGCCACTTTAAGCCAGAAGCAGTCATCCCGGAGTCATCTTAGGCCAATTTTTCCGTCCTAATCTTCGTCCGATCTAAAGCTCATCAGGAATCTCCGATTCATATATTTGGAATACATCCGCAAAGTACTCGAGACTTCGGTTGCCAAATCCAATCTGGTATTTCAAATAAATATATTTGTAACCTGGCCAATTCCACCGCGCTCGATAAAAGGTATCCCATGCCTTCCAGTCCGACTCGCTCAAATTTCCGATTAGATACGAGTCATATGTGTTCTCCCATATTGCAAGCCTGGGAAGTGCGATATTCGTAAATCTATCCAACTCTTGATCGCTAAGTGATTCTGGGTCGCGCTCACCTCTATAGATGAGATCGGATAATTCCGGACTCTCGGCGATTCGGATACTTAAACTGGCGTTCGACAAGTCCGCTTCGATGTCGCTAATAAGCTGGAGTTGCTCTGAAGCTTGCCGCAACTCGAGCCCAACGAAAATAAGTGATGCAACAACAGCAATGCTACCGATGATTTCGGCAATACTTGCCCACTCTGCCAATCTAAATTTCTGTGCCATCAGCCTTTTGAACAGATGTCCGCTATGCGCCAATACCGACAGTGTAGTCGATTCCTGGTAAGCAGCAACTTTCGGCCGGTAGCGGTCACGCACCAGACCCAGCGCCAAGAACCTTGCAACCGGGAGTGGTTCCCTTGGCCGCGAGTTCAGTTTCCATGTACTCCCTGTGAGCGCGAAACCCGCTGACGCTTCTGCAAATTGCGAGTGGCCGCTTTGGGTCAAAAGCAGCCACTCGCCACTCAAGATTAGGGGCTGACTTCGGCCAGATGCGGTCATTACGAGCTTATCTCAATCGCCCATAATTCCGCGGCAAGATCACATTACATATGCGTAAGGAAATTAGCATCATTGCACATTGCTGCGGGGTTCCGAAACCTCGCAGACTGTGGTGTTTTCATTGCAGAGTCGTTCAACAGAATGGCCGGTCCGATCCGCTGAATGAGCTTTACCCCGACGTCGAGCCACCTGGCAGCATTGCCGAGATCAGGCGATCTATACTTAGACCAGTTTCTATGTACTGAAGCTACAGCAAGCGCCAATATTGTGAAATAATCCAACTGTTCAAGACCAACAACAATCAAATTATTGGGGTCATTAATGAAAAGCGTATTGATCGCACTTACGACAAGTGTAGTGCTCGTCGCAATGCCGGCCTGGTCGCAGGAGGTGTCGGAATTCCTTTTGCAGGATCCGGCATCCATGGGCGAAGGATGGCTAGGGTTCACCGATGTCGGCTTCCTAGTCGGCGCAACATTGACGCTCTTCCTCGCTGTCATTCTTGCCGCCATCATCGCCTACCATCCCAAGCACGGACAAACGGCGGACACGCTGGCAGAGATCGAAGCGCCGAAGGTCTACATCATGTACGCCGTGATCGGGGCCATTATCGGCATCATGGTGGTCAAGTACGGCCTGGTGGTGGGCTTTGTACTTTTCGGGATCGGTGGGTTGATCCGTTTCCGCACGAGCCTCCGGTCTGCTAGCCTGACCGGCCGTGTAATTTTCACCACGCTCATAGGTTTATCGTGCGGCCTGGACCTTCCGCACGTTGCCGTATTGGCGACAGTATTTGCCTACGTGCTTATCTACATCCTCGATGCGAATGTCGCGTATCGTATAGACATCAGATCGCTCCCGTCGAAGCATGTCGCCGAGGCGGCGGCGGCGTATCGAGCGCTGCTCGAGCAAGAGGACTGCCGCATCGTGAGCGAGAAGAAAGATCTGGGGAAGAAAAGAGTCACGTTCATCTTCCGAACCTCAAAGCACCCTACACACCGCTATCTGCAGGATCTGCTCGAAACACAGATCGATGGATCATTGAAGGGTTCTGTCAACTGGGAGATCGACTAGATTGGAAATTTCAGCCGCAGTTATTCTTCATGTCCGATTTGGGTGAAAAGCAGCCTCTGAACCCCATTCTAGCTCAGCGGCTGCTTTCGGCCAGAAGTGGACGCAGCGCTTTAGTCGCCGATGTTTGCCAAGTGAGGATTTCAACTAGTTGAACATTTCGGCAGCGATTTTCCACTGATCATGCTCTTTAACCCACACCACCAAGTATTTGCCCTTCACAATCGAGGCATCCGCAAGCTTTGTCGTGGCAGTTCCATAGTCATACGCCATGTCACCGCTGGGGGCGACGAAGGCAAAGTCGGATGCCCAGGATACCTCGCCATCTGCCTTCAACATTTCCTCGGTAGCTGCCCGAACGTCATCTACACCAACTATGGGTTCAGAGCCCGGCATTATCAGAACCGTATTTTGCGCCATTAATGCGGCGACCCCGTCCAGGTCGCGAGCGCCGAACATCTCCGACCATTCGGTCTCCAGTTGAGTAATGGCGACCACTTCCGCCGCAGTATCAATTGCCTCGTATTTAGAACTTGAATTACACGCGGCAAAGGCTGTCAGCAGCAGCATCACTAAACATGCTCGGAAATATTCCATAACGGTCCATCCTGTTGTTGGTTGCGAGACTGTCATCACGAGTGTTCGCTTCGGGTCAAAAGCAGCCTCTCAGGCTCATTCTAGCTGAGCGACTGCTTTCGGGAGCATACCGGCCACTCGCCACTCAAAACCACTGGCTGCTTTCGGCCAAAAGCAGCCGTTGATGATCAATGGCTGCAAAAGCCTTCCTCAGCGGGCGATCGATCTCCGCAATCGGATTCGATCGCCGTCAATGTGCGGTAGTTCACATAATAAAGAGCACTGCTTTTGTTAAATTCACCACGAATTCGAAAGCGGAGCCGACAGCAGTGATTTCACTTCGTTGCCGGCTGAACAAATCCAGAGTTGAACGTGACCGGACTATTCAGACAACTTCTCAAAAAGCGGACGCCGGAAGGCGCGTCACGACACGTGTGCGTGTGGATCTCGGGACAATATGTGAAACTGACGCCATCGCAGGCCCGCCGTTACCAGGAATTGACTAATATGGATCGGTCACGTTAATGGTTTGAATGTTGTCCTGACATTCAGAATAACGCTACATGAGTTTTCTATCGGTCGCTCAGCAGTTGAGTGACTGCCATCGGCCAATAGCGGTCGCTCACGATTCAAAGAAATTCCGCGCCGGCAGCAATACTAGCGCCCCAACCAGAATTGTATGGGTCCGCCGAGCTGAGGAAGCTAGACTTGAACAATTGGATCGAAGCCACCGTAGATAAGTCGGCTGCCATCGAAAGGCGCCGGGTTTTTCTTCGGATCCATCCGATCGTCATTGAACTCGTCGGACATCATCGTCTTCATGGCAGCGTCGCGGGTTTCCTTGTCAGGCCATTCGATCCAGGAGAACACGACGGATTCATCGGCCTGTGCCTGAACCGCCTTGCCGAAATCGGTCACCGTTCCTTCCGGCACATCGTCCCCCCAGCATTCGACAACCCGTGTAGCACCGAGATCTGTGAAGACACTGTCACCCAGCTTGGCGTGCTCAATATATTCCTGCTTTTTTGCGGTCGGTACGGCGATCACAAAACCGTCGATGTAGCTCATTGTTTTCTCCTGCGACTCTTAGTGGCCAATTGAACTAGAGCAGGCACCTGGACGGTTCCCAGTTCCTGCAAATCGCATCTGGCCCAAAGCGGACAGTAAGGGACCGTTCTTAAGTCGTGAAGTCGCTCCCGTATTGAGGCTAATCCGATTTTCGCTCCGCCATTCTCTCATCCATCAATCGATTGATGTAATTCCTGTACGGTTCAACAAAGTTGCTTTGGTTACGATCCCAAAAGTCTTGAACCCTGGGATTTCCAAGGTTCAAGACTTGAAGCGATGATCGTAGACGGTCCTCATCGATTGCTCCTCGTTCGAACTGGAAAAAGGCTATGTCACCATGCCGGAATCGTAGAAAAATATTTCTACCTAATCGAAACTGTTCGAAATCCGATAATTCCTCTGTTGTGTCATATGCCTTGTACAAAAAAGCCGCTACTTCCGCATCCTGTACGACAAGTCTATTCAACTCCGCGATGTTATCCATCAACTCCTGATAAGCAGAAATTTCCAGAGCCTGTGTGGTTAGCGTTGCTTGCGTCGTACTGTTACGCGTCTCGATTCCGACGAAAACAAGTGACGCGATAATGGCAATGAAACCGATTCCTTCCAGCAAGTCTTTCACCTGCGTGCGAGTCACCTAACAATCTCCTGAGACTATTCTGAAAAATCGAGTGGCCGAGACACTTCTTAGTGCCCGCTTTGGGTCAATAGCGACCTCTCAGTAAGCGTTAAATACTACCACCTGAATGTCCGGTATTGGGGGTATAGCGGAGACTCGCCACTCGAACTATCGGGGGCTGCCAGTGGCTGCTTTCGGCCAGAAGCGGACAGCCGGCATGATCGACGCCTAAATCGAATGCCAATATCAACTAGGAAGTTAGTCCAACTTCGTACTCAGCCTGGCGACCGAGTGGGTCTCTTGGCGAGGCAAAGGATCACGGGTCTTTGACGGCATTCAGGATCCGCTCGATCCCTTCCTGGGGGCTGAGGCCGGGACCATCCGGGAGAGTATTCCAGCCGGTGAAGACAATGACCAAATCCAGTTCTGGGATAACGATGGGGTATTGGTCACCGAATCCGAAGCCGGCAAATGCGACGCGCTCTTCTCCCCGGTACTCGTAGCGGACCAGCCACCACTTGTAGCCGTACTCGATACTGCGGTCGTCCGTTACCGGGACACTTGGCGTTATCGACGCATCCACCCATGCCGCGGGCACAAGCTGTTTGTCCTCCCACTGCCCGTGTTTCAAATATAGGTAGGCAATCTTCGCGATGTCGCGCGAGGAAACGTACAACCCTTCCTGAGCATCGGCGAGACCGAACGGCGTACGTTTCCAATGGTAGTTGTCGATTCCAAGCGGCTCGAAGAGATGCTTCACTGCATATTCCTCGAGATCCATACCCGTGGCTACATTAAATACGTGACCCAGAATCAGCGTGGCGCCGCTGTTGTACTGAAATGACTCGCCAGGTTCCCCTGACATCGGTCGATCAATCGTGTACTGAACCCAGTCGGGTTCGACCGCCATAATTGTGAATGTGTTTCTGGGATCGGTGTACGGATAATCTTCATTCCAGTCGAGGCCCGTCGACATCGTGAGCAGGTGCCGTACGGTCATGCGACGTTTCCTTTCATCGACATTCGCCACCGTGCCAGGCTTGAAGAAGTCAATGACCGGTGTATCAAGGTCGGGAAATTCGTCTCGCCCGACCGCAGTCCCGATCACGGCTGAGACCACGCTCTTGGTGACAGATTGCATCGTGTGTAGCGTCCCTTTCTGGTAGTAGGGATGCCACCACGAATTGAAGTAGTTGTAAGGTCCGCTCGGGTCGCGTACGACTAGTGGGCCGGGCGTTGACGCTTCCTTCTGATAAATGCTGCCGTAGTCGTGGCCGTAATAGCGCTCATACGCCACCTTTCCATGACGAATAACCAGCATTGAGTCAACGTAGCCGTACTTTCCCTCACCGATGTCAGCATCGAATGCGGCGAGAACCTTGGCGTCGAGACCAACCTCGGGAGGCGTTGTCGACACCCATCCCCGCGTAGGCCATTCGCTCTGCGCCACCACGGGTGAAGTGACGAGAATCAAGCTTAGAATTGAGGAAGTTAGGTATCGATTCATCATGGGCTCTTGAAATGCAACGGTCCGCTTTGGGTCAGAAGCAGCCATTCACTGCGATATTACCCCAAGGGCTGCGTTCGCGGGTATAGCGGTCATTTGCCGTTCGTTTTTCCAAACCCAAGTATTTGAACGTCTGCTTTCATCAGTAGCGGCCAATCAGCGATCCAGGCACCCGGGGGCTGCTTTCGGCCAGTAGCGGCCACCAAAAATCAATCACTCGCTAGCAAACAACGCGGCCCATTCTTCCTCAGTCAAAGATTCCTTGAGTTCGAAGCGCAATTCCACCGCACGTTGCTGTGAATACTCCCACCCTGAATTCAGATCTTCGAGGACAGCCAGTGCCTCGTCCGCGTCGGCTGCATGATCTTTGTAAGATTTTGTCAGTTGCTTGCCGGATTTTGCAAACTTCTTTTCGAACGCCTTGACCTCAATCCTCAGGTCCTTGAGAGTCTGCTGTGCTGCTTCAATCCGGGCAGGATCTGCAACGACTAGTTCTGTCTGTTCGATTAGTTGCTTTACACCTGCGGTTGTCAACATGCTCCCACTAATGCTTCCGCCGCCGCCAAGAAAAAACATTGCCAATAGTGCCCAAATCATCTCAAGCACCTCCGGATAGTTGGCTATAGGTCAGTTTTCGAGGATTAAGCCGTTTGAGCTGATACTTGGAGATGACCTTCCATTCTTCGACCGTTGTTTCCTTTTTCATCGCCTCGATCAAAGCGACAAAGTCTCGTTGCGCGGTCGCCCGTTGACTGTTGTAGCTTGTCATCAGAGCATCGAAGCTTTCACGTTGGGCATTGTAGTCGGCGTTCAATGCGGACATTTTCTTCCGGTACGCACTAACCTCTTTCGAGTGATCGGCTATCAGTCGGTCGCGATCCGCCAATAAATCAATCAGTCGTTCGGCTCGCTCCTGATCCAGTACTGTTGATTGAATCAGGGCTAGTTCCTGATTTCGATGCTCAGCAATTTGTTCCTGCATCTTGACCGGATCTGATGCCTCTTTTCGCGAAGCGCAGGCTGGCAAGAACAGAAACGAAATCACCGCAAGTGCCACCGTAAATTCGACCAGTTTTTCTTTCATTGCGTGCATCCCTATGATTTACAGGAGTATGGGCGGGGTTTCCCACGGGTTACGTTGCTTCCCAAGCTGATGCTACACCTATCGGCTGCAAAGCAGTCATTCACGATCAAAAGTCGACCGTCCGCTTCTGGCCGAAAGCAGCCAGAAGCGGACGTTCAGGATTGATCACGGCTACCTCTTTAATCAGGATCATGCCAGGCCAGGTGAAATAGCGCGTATCCCGACAACACCGGTTGCGGAACGGCCATTCCGATTATTTCACCTGCGAGCGTTGAGGTTACTTCGACAGACGCATCGGTTAGCGGATCGACTATCTCGCCAAGCAAGTCGCCGGTGTTCACCATGTCCCCGAGGCTTGCGGTCGGGAAGAAGAACCCGCCATGGCCACGATCGGTTCGAATCCATTTCGAGTGTTCGTAAATGCGAGCAGAGGGGGTTTCCTGATCGGCCATCTCTGTCATATCGAGATAGGCCATGACGTTCTCAATACCCAGAACACCACGGTCGATTTCAAGTTCCTGGAAGCGGAACGGCTCTCCAGCTTCGTAGATGATAGCCGGGATTCCAGCTTTCGCCGACTCACGGCGCAGGCTTCCGTCGGGGCCTGCCCCATTGACGACAATTCCCAGGCCGAAATGTACCGCCAAATCGCGGATTGCGGGATCGGTAAAATCGGCTCGAATCTGCGGGAGGTTCGCCCGCTGGTTTGATGCCGTATGAAAATCAAGTAGCGCATCGCAGTGGTTCAGCACTCTCGTGAAGATCGCGTGTGCGATCAATCTTGCAACGCTGCCGCCGGTGCCACCCGGAAATGCCCGGTTCAGGTCCCGTCGGTCCGACAAATAGCGACTGCCGGATCGAACACCTTCGGCATTGATGGTCGGCAAAGCGATCACTGTGCCGCGCAATTCCTGCGGATCGACCTTTGCGAACGCTCGTCTCACTATCTCGACGCCGTTAAGTTCGTCGCCGTGAATCCCCGCTGTAAGACACAGAGTCGGCCCCGGGGTCACGCCCCTGGCGACAAATACGGGCATATTGAGGTAAGAGGCCTCAAAAGATCTGTCCGGAATGAACGGAAATTTGCTGATTGTTCCAGGGGAGATCTCGCGACCCAGCAATTGCAGGGACTCCGACTGATCGGCAGACGATGCCGTCGCGGGCGAAATGATGCCACTGACTGCCAGGCATAAGACTACGGCCAGTCGACTGCTGTAACGCTGACCTCGAACTACAGCCCATAGGATCGCCACTCGACTAACCCAACATTCTTTATTCAACTGTCTCCGCCTTCATTGACAAACGATGTATTGGAGTTGCCGATTTCAACGTCCGCTTTGGGTTCAAAGCAGCCTCCAAAAACTTGCCAGAGTCTACCACTTGAGTGGCAGGTTTCGGCCAGAAGCGGGCGTCCGCCTGACCCGACGCTATTGCGCGTTCGTGTCACCGATCGAAGAAACCTGGTCGTCAGGTCGGTCAGTTCAGTCGACGTGCGAATCGTCAACGCGATCACCGATTGCGATTACAACCGCCCCGAGGCGTTGTTCGGTCTCGACCCGGCTATGTGCGTCGGCTGCCTGCTCCATTGGGTAAACTCTGTCCACAATGGACACGATTTTTTCATCCTCAATCATCTGCCTGAGCGTCAGCAGTTCCTCTCTGGCCTCCTGCGCAAATGCAAACCTGGAGGTTTTCTCGCTAAATCTGCTGGTGAGGACCGAACGAAACATGACAGAAAGGCGGGGATTGGCCGTTAAATAGCGCCCGCTGGGAACGAGCGCCCTGATGCTGGCGGAATAGGAACTCCCGGCAACCATGTCGAGAATGACGTCATAGGTTTGACTGCTCGCCGTAAAGTCTTCCTTTGTATAATCAATAAAATCGTCAGCACCAATTCGTCCCAACATGTCCGCCTTAATGGTGCTGTCTACAACGGTGACCTCCGCACCCATCGACTTGGCGATCTGCACCGCATGCGCTCCGATGCTGCCCCCGGCGCCATTGATCAATACTCTTTCTCCCGGCTGGATCCTGGCACGCCGCATGAAATGCAGTGCGTTCAACCCACCCAGCGGGACTGCCGCGGCTTCCTTAAAACTCATATTGCGGGGCTTGTCGACAATCGTGTAGCGTGCCGGTAGAACCACGTACTCACCATAGGCACCCAGTCGGAGCCCGGCGGCGCCGAACACCTGGTCGCCCGGGGAGAGATGGGTGACTGTTTCCCCCACCGATTCGATCTCCCCTGAAAAGTACCCACCCAGGATATGTCTCCTTGGTTTTGTGATTCCAAACGCAATTCGTAGAGGCAACCAAAACCAATTAACTGCGAAATTGAAGCTACGCAACTCGCAATCGGATTTCGTCGCTTCAG
>CAJQPR010000010.1 GCA_905480255.1 uncultured Woeseiaceae bacterium
GGGGAAAGAATATAAAGAAGGCGAGGTAATCGTCCGCCAAGGTGAAACGGGCAATTGTATGTTCGTTATCCAGAGTGGTGAGGTCGAAGCTGTGGCCGAGGCCGATGGCAAAGAGCTAAAGCTGCGAACGATGGGGGCAAACGAATTCTTCGGCGAAATGGCCCTGTTCGAGAACGAGACCAGAACTGCCACGATTCGCGCTACTCGACCGACCCGGGTTCTCACGATCGACAAGAAAAATTTCCTGGGCGGCATACATGAAGATCCTTCACTGGCCTTTCGCATCGTGCAGACAATGTCACATCGAATCCGTGACCTGACCGATCGGCTGGCGAAATTCGAAGAAGGCGGCTAGCGACGACGTAGCAGAACATGCTTGGGCATCATTCCCTCGGCCGGGGCCGCAGGGTTAGGACGGGTGCAATAAATGAGAATGGCTGAAAACCTGGGGCTTGCACGTGACGTCGGACGCAAGGGAAAGGAGAGCCAGGCATGGGCGCTGCAGGATGGTTCCAGAATAGCGGTCATCGGGGCAGGGCCGGCGGGGTCCATGTTCAGCTATTTCTTCCTGAGCATGGCAGAGACTATAGGGCTCGATGTCGGTGTCGACATGTTCGAACCGAGGCGCTTCTGCCATCGTGGACCGGCCGGCTGCAATCATTGCGGTGGTGTCGTTTCAGAAACACTGATTCAGCGACTTGCGACAGAAGGCATCGTGTTGCCCGATAGCGTCGTGCAGCGCGGCATCGAGTCGTACACCTTGCATATGGATGTGGGTGATGTGGAGATCGCAACACCGCTGATGGAAAAGCGGATCGCGGCCATTTACCGGGGCAACGGACCTCGCGAATCCGTGCCGTTAGATACACACAGTTTTGACGGATACCTGCTGGAACTGGCCCAGCAGAAAGGCGCGAAGATTATTAGCCGGCTGGTCACCGACGTTCGCCGTGAAGACGATCTCATGTCCGTGCATTGCGCCGATCAGCACTCCGATAAGTACGAGCTTGTTGTCGTAGCCAGCGGCGTCAACAGCCGTCTAATGGAAATGCTCGAAAACCAGTCCCATGACTTCAAGCGGCCTGGCCGAACAAAAACATTTATCTGCGAATTTCACCTGGGCCGCGAAGTCATCAGAGAAACTTTCGGCCCATCCATGCACGTGTTTCTGCTGGACATACCGCGGCTCGAATTTGCCGCGCTGATACCCAAAGGTGACTACGTCACCTTGTGCCTGCTCGGCGACGATATTGACGACGAACTCATGGAGCGGTTCTTCAGCTCACCCGAAGTCCAGAATCGTTTCCCGGGAGCGATAATTCCGGAGCATGCCTGTCACTGCTATCCGCGAATCAACATCCGGGCCGCAAAACCTGCTTACGGCGACCGGCTTGTGATGATTGGCGACAGCGGCTCGACACGGCTGTTCAAAGACGGAATCGGCGCTGCATACAGGACGGCGAAAGCGGCCGCAAAAACAGCAGTATTCCACGGCGTCGGTGCTGAAAACTTTGAGCGGCATTACGCGCCTCTCTGCCGCAAGATCAACAAGGACAATCAAGTGGGCAAGTTCGTCTTTAGCATTGCCAGCCTGGTGCAAAAGGCTCGCTTTGCACGCCGCGGAATCCTGCTGATGACGACTAAGGAGCAAAAACAAAGCGTCAGCCCGAGACGAATGTCTGACGTCCTGTGGGATCTCTTCAGTGGCAGCGAGTCATACACGAATGTATTCCTGCGTACTCTGCATCCCGCCTACATCGGTAGCCTCTTGAGAAACCTCGTGGTTGGCAACCTGCCGGGAAGCGCGAGCAGGAACGGTCATTCGCAGACGCAGGAAAAAGACCATGTCCAGCACTAGACCACGCGACAAGAATCCTGCGGTGCCTGCGTTCCGGATTCGAGCGCAGCAACTGGAAAAGTTGCCGCCCTGCCAGGCGCAATGTCCGAACAGTGGCGATGTGCGCGGTTGGTTGGGCGTCATTGCCCAGCATGAAAAAAACGATCTGCCGCTTGACGAAGCCTATGACAAAGCGTGGCAGATGATCGCCGAGTTGAACCCTCTGCCGGCCACGATTGGCCGAATCTGCCCACATCCTTGTGAGGATCTGTGCACGCGTCGCGACAAAGATGGCGCCATTTCCATCAATGCGATGGAACGTTTTCTAGGGGACTGGGCAATCTCCCGCTCATTGCCCTTGCCGCGGGCGGGTTCGTCGAGATACGCCGAATCCATAGGTGTCATCGGCTCAGGCCCGGCCAGCTTGTCCTTCGCCTACCAGATGGCCCGCCGCGGTTATGACGTCACGATGTACGAGAAGCACGAGTTCCCGGGCGGCATGTTACGTCACGCCATACCTGATTACCGCCTGCCCAGAGAAGTTCTGGATGCAGAGATCGAGCGTGTGCTCGATATGAATATTTCACTGATTCGAAATACTGATGTTGGCAGTTCTGTTGATCTCGAGAAATTGCGTGACAAACATACGCTGATTTTCCTTGGCCTCGGTGCCCAGGCCGGGAGTGTTCTCGGTATTCCGGGCGAAGAAGGTTCGGGAGTCATGTCGGGCATAGACTACTTGCAGCGACGCAAGCAACACATCAAATCGCAGCATGGAAAACGGGTGCTTGTGATTGGCGGCGGCAATACGGCGATCGACGCGGCAAGAAGTGCACGGCGAGATGGCGCCTTGGTATCCGTGTTGTATCGGCGCAGCGAGGCGGAAATGCCGGCGGCAGCACATGAAGTGGAAGATGCCCGAAGCGAGGGCGTCGAGTTCCGGTTCCTTTTGTCGCCGGTCCAGGTTGTTCGCGATGGCAGCAAGATCCAGCAACTCC
>CAJQPR010000011.1 GCA_905480255.1 uncultured Woeseiaceae bacterium
GTCACGATTAACGGTGGCATGACAATGCGGGCGTGGTACGACATTCTGACGCTCGACCGTGACGGTCCTGTCGACGAGGAAGGAATTCGCGACAGCGCGGGTATGCTGGTCGGACTTGTTGAGCGTGAACATGAACGTGGCATTCCGTATGAAAAGATCCTGCTGGCGGGATTTTCTCAGGGCGGTGCCATTGCGTCGCATACCGCATTCAGATTTCCACATCGGCTCGCGGGTGTGATGGCGTTGTCTACCTATCTGCCGTTACACAATCATTTTGCCGCGGAAGTCGTCGATTCAGCGGATGCCCAGTCTCGCGATCTGCCGATTTTTATGGCTCACGGTTCATTCGACCCGGTAGTACCAATGGCCCTTGGCAAGAATTCACAGGCGCTGGTCGTTGGAGCCGGCTACGAGGTCGAGTGGCATGACTACCCGATGGCTCATGCGGTTTGCGGTGAGGAGATTGCCGATATTCGACGCTGGTTGCTGTCGGTTTATCAGTCGGCCTGAGATTCGATTGCGCTGAAACGAAACCGTGATTCGCCGGATCTTTCGCCTTTATCGTCGAAACGACGCTCGCTAAGTGATACCTCACCCGACTGTGACCACATAAGAGTGGTGGTGCAACGGGTGCCGTACTCTTTCGACACGATAAAAGGCGCAGTCAGGGCCCGGGCCAGGTCGAACGGGAGCTCACCGGCTTCTATGTCAGGCACTGTAGCCGCAGTCCTGTCCCCAAGGAGGCGTACCAGGCTGGTCTCGTTAACGTTTCCGGATTGGATGAGTGACTGAAGCCCGTCCCGACTGCGAACGACCTTCGTCCAGGGAGTATCGAGTGACGCATTGCTTAGTCCGTAGACGCCGGGCAGAAGCGTCTTAGGCATGTCGCCCCGATTTGACGCGTAACAAAGATCATCGCCGTCAGCGGCGAGAAGGCTGAAGCCGGCGTATCGCTCCCCTTCGACGGAGTCTGCGAAATGTTCTGCCCGGCTACTGCCAGCGACGAAATCTGTCACGAGCTCACCACGGGACAGAAGACCGGATTTTTTCCTTTGGTGTTCGCGGTAGTTCGTTACCGTTGCAAAGCGACCATTTCTGCCGATCGCCAGCCACGTACCACCGGCCTGGAGATCCCGGCCCGCCAGCAGATCAGGTTTATCCGGCCACCACTGCAATGGCTGCGAAGGGCGCTGATAAAACTCATCACGATTAGCGGCAAGAATCAGGCGGTAATCCGGATGGACCTTCCATGCAAAAACGACGAGGCACATAGTCTGATGTTCAGCCGCTCGCGAGCCAGTCTTCAACCAGGCGACGGGCTATCGAAAGTCGGAACGGCAGCTTTGGAAATCCTGAGCGACATTCTTTCCTGGTGAACCAGCGTGCATCCTCCAGCTCGCCGTCGTTGAGGAGAATATCGCGGGAGGTCGCCTCCGCGGCAAAACCAAGCATCAGAGATGCCGGAAAGGGCCAGGGTTGTGAGCTGTGGTAGCGCACATCACCGACTTCTATATTGGTTTCCTCGAGCACTTCGCGACGGACGGCGTCCTCGAGACTTTCGCCGGGCTCAACGAAGCCTGCGATAGTCGAGTAACGCCCCTCCGGCCAGCTTGTCTGCCTACCCAACAGGGCTTCGTCCCCGTTGGAAACCAGGACAATAATGGCGGGGTCGACTCGCGGGAAAATTCGAGTGCCACATTTTTCGTCAACGCAGATGCGAGTATTTCCTCCCGACTCTGCGCGCGTTTTAGCACCACAAATGCCGCAAAACTTTTGTAAGCCGTGCCAGTTGATCAGGGCAATTGCGTGGGCAACCAGGTTTGCCTGATCGGCAGGCAGGACGTTGCCCAGGTACCTGAGATCGTGAAACTGGCCCTTGCCCGGAAACGGCTCGTTGTCGCTCCCGATTTCGAACGCAAAAGCAGGTCTGCCCTGGAATATCCCCAGAAATATGGATTCTTCCCGGCACAAGACCGGGTCGACATCATCGTGATCCAGTAATGAAACCGCAGGCGGTTCGCCGCTGGCCAGGCATTTGTTTTGCCAGACTGGCGCAAAGCGGGCCTCCGGACTCGCAATCGCCTCCGCAAGCCACTGGGGATCCTGGCGCCTGTGACCGGACCGATCCACAAATGCGCCCGCAAATACATTCTGGCCGTTCATGGGTAGCGCAGTGTACAGAAAACCGGACAGCAACCGGTCCTGCTGATCACCCGCGGATCGACTAGTGCTGCGCCAGTTCGCAACTTGGACAGGTGCGTTGGTCCAGCGCATAGGCGTCCTGCACGTAGCGGCCGCGACAGCTCCGACATGCCGCGAGGTACAGCTCGTCATTGAGACCGATATTTCTGAGCAGGTTCCACGCCCACTCGAAACTGAGAGCGGGACCCGGATGCAACAGGACATACGTCTCGAAGGCACGGCAAACGCGATGTCCGTATTCGACATCCGGCCGCGGCCAGCAGGGATGAACTTTGTTCGAAACATCGACACGCAGTAGCAGGCTGGCGCAGAAAAGCGCTACCAGCGTCGTCGCCTCCAGCTGATTCTTTGGATTCTTCACGAAGAGGCTAATTTGCTGGGGCGACTTGCCGCGTCGACGTTTAACCCTGCCGTTGCCTGTTTGCGTGAAGTAGGTGTTGAAAACCTTGCGAATCCTGTCATCGCTCAAGCCTGTACATTCCCTGATCGTGCGCGTCCTGGCTTCGTGGCCGATCATCCTTAAAGCGAGCTCGAACTGCTGTTTCTCGCTGGCATAGCGGTTGTCCGTTAATCGCATAATTCCCCTTTAGTGCTAGATTTAGACCATATGCAGTGATATAAGAGCATATAATATCCGTAAATGGGAAATCAATTAAAAATCGAGTTACTGGGCAGTTCGCAGAATAATAAGCGTAAATCGCCCTTTGGGAGGATTGAGCATGTCATTTGACGGCCCGGACACGCAGGACTATGAAAATGTAATCGCACTAAACCAGGCATATCTTTCGTTGCTGCGCCGGGACAAGGAGTTGCGCCGCGGTCTCAGCAGCTGTGCGGAGCCGCTGCAGCACAGGCTGCGCGAGCTGACTCAACATCAAACCGATCGCCTCGCGGAAGCGCCTTTCCTGCTGTTTTCGTTTCGCGAATGCGACGATCTTTACTGGAACCGAATTCTTAAGGATGCGGGGAACGCTGATCTATTCCGCCCGACGGCGTCGGAAGATGTCGATACGCTGATATCTGCCGCTTTGGGTTTTGTCTGGCAGCTGGCAAAACGCAATCCATATGCCCTGCGGCTTTTCTGTGGCGCAACGCTTTACTGGTGTGAGCGAATCGCCGAGCTGACCTTCTACCGGTTGCTCGAAGCGGTAAGGGGTTCGGGCGACGTCCCGGTGCTGCGAATTGCAGGGCGCAACGAGCTGTGGCGGAAATTGCTGGAAAACGGAGTTAGCCGGCAAAATACGATTCGTCATGCAGCACAACTTAGCGCGCTGCAGGCCGTCCTGACAGACCCACCGGATAACAGCAGAAGTGAAACCTGGAGCCTGGCAGCACGTAATGTGCGGGCACCGGGCCTCAAAGTCGCTGAGCAAATCGACACAACACAGCGAGACCGGTGACGTATACAATACGCCGCTGATATGCGCGCACTATCTATACAGAACCTGACCAAAACCTATGGCAACGGCATGGAAGCCCTGAAAGGGATCGATTTCAATGTTGAGCCTGGCGACTTTTATGCGCTGTTAGGGCCAAACGGTGCTGGCAAGACCACGGCGATTGGAATCATTACATCGCTCGTGAACAAGACAGCCGGAAAGGTCGAGATATTTGGTCATGACATCGACAAAGAGGTTGAGGCGGCGAAGGCTTGTATCGGTTTGGTGCCGCAGGAGCTGAACATGAACCTGTTCGACTCCGTTCTTAACATCGTGGTTCATCAGGCAGGTTACTACGGTATCGATCGAAAGACTGCCCTGGTCCGTGCTGAAAAATATCTGACCGAACTTAGACTTTGGGATCGGCGAAAGGACTCGGCACGCAATCTGTCCGGCGGCATGAAGCGCAGATTGATGATTGCCCGTGCCCTCATTCACGAACCAAAATTGCTGATCCTGGATGAGCCAACAGCGGGCGTCGATATCGAGATCAGACGATCGATGTGGGATTTTCTGCGGCGAACCAATGAAGCAGGAACAACAATTATCCTGACGACACACTATCTTGAAGAAGCCGAAAATCTCTGCCGCAATGTTGCGATTATCGATGAAGGAAAGATCATCGAGGACGCACGGATGAGTACGATCTTGCGCAAGCTGCAGAGGGAAGTGTTCGTAATGAGCCTTCGTGATCCGTTAAAGGAAGCACCTGAACTGGCTAATTTCGAAACTTTTCTCAATGACGAATGTGAGCTTGAGGTCGCGTTGAATGCCAGTGATGACCTGAATTCCCTTTTTAAGGCGCTGGACCAGGCCGGCATCACCGTCTTAAGTTTGCGGAACAAGGCCAATCGATTGGAAGAGTTGTTCATGGGCCTGGTCGAACGAAAACAGCAATCGACAAACGGGCAAGCGGCATGAATCTGAGGGTCAACTGGATCGGCTTCAAGACCCTGGTGAGGAAGGAGGTTATTCGCGTCGTGCGCATCTGGGTGCAAACGATCGTACCGCCGGCCATTACGATGACACTCTATTTCATCATCTTCGGTAACCTTATCGGGCGCCGAATCGGCATGATGGACGGCTTCGACTACATGCAGTACATAGCACCCGGACTGATCATGATGTCGGTAATAACCAATTCGTATGGCAATGTCGTGTCGTCTTTCTTTGGAGCCAAGTTCGGCAAGCACGTCGAGGAGATGCTGGTATCTCCGATGTCGAACGCAACCATTATCGTTGGACATGTAGCCGGAGGCGTTATGCGTGGCCTCATGGTTGGCGGGCTGGTTACCATCATAGCGCTGGCGTTCACCGATTTGCATGTAGTGCATCCGCTGATTACGTTTTCGATGGTGTTGCTGGCGTCAATAGTTTTCGCGTTACTCGGCTTTGTGAATGCTGTCTTTGCAACAAAATTCGACGACATATCGATCATCCCAACGTTTGTTCTGACACCCCTGACATACCTTGGTGGCGTCTTTTACTCGATTTCATTATTACCGGAATTTTGGCAGAAGGTTTCGCTTGCCAATCCGATCTTGTACATGGTTAACGCATTTCGGTATGGAATTCTGGGCACTTCCGATATCGGCATCGGCTGGGCTTACCTGATTGTGAGTGTCTTCGTCGTTGCTCTTTTCACGTTGAATTTGACGTTGCTGAATCGCGGCATCGGCATCAGGGAATAAGGAAATGTGTGGCCGCTTCGCATTTTATTCTCCCAGCGAAGCGACCGCAGCCCTGTTTGGCGTTGAGTCTGCACCGGACGTGCAGGCGCGCTATAACATTGCACCAACCCAGTTTATCGCAGCGATTCGCCACGACGAAGAGAGGCACCCTGAGCTGGCGATGTTCCGTTGGGGATTAGTGCCATCCTGGGCGAAAGACCCATCCATCGGTAACCGCATGATCAATGCGCGTGCCGAAACCGTTGCAGAAAAACCATCTTTTCGCACAGCCTATAGAAAACGGCGCTGCCTGATTCTGGCGGACGGTTTTTACGAATGGCATACCGATGCCGGGGTCAAGATTCCGTGGTTTATATCCCTGGCAAGCGGCGAACCGTTTGCATTTGCCGGTTTATGGGAGCATTGGCAAAGCAAGGAAACCGATGAGTCCCTGCAGACCACCACCATCGTTACGACTGCCGCTAATGACTTTCTGTCACAGCTACACCACCGAATGCCTGTAGTGCTTGAAGCTGAGACGGCGACGCGCTGGCTTGCTGGCGATATGGATCTGTTGGATGAGGTGAGCGCAAACAGCCCCCGGTTTCAGGCCTGGCCGGTAGACAGAATGGTCAACAATGCAAGAAACGAGGCACCTGAACTGATAGATGCCGCAGGTGATGCAATCAGCTAAGCGATTGTTCGTCCCGAATTTCCGGCGCGCGGGCGACGGGATGATCGAAACCCCCAAAGTCACTCTCGTGGCAGCAAAAACCGATTGCCATAGTGCTCGAGAACTACGCCATCCGGTGTTATTTCGATGACCGTCGGCCCTTCGGCAAGAGTGGCGCTTTCCTTGTACTTCGACATGTTAACGAAGACAAAACGATCGGCTGGCTGTCCGCTGTACACATGAATATCCAGGTGCATGTCAGGCAACTGAATCACGCCCTTCGCCTGAAGCTCAATGAACGACGGCAAACCGGCCGTGGTCGTTTCTTGTGGCGCGACAACGGCCGGGCCGGCCGGAGTTTCATAGCTAGCCGAGTTGGCAACTGCCTCCGGTTCCAGCACAGCGGCAGCATTGCGTTTTGCCTCTGCAGCACCTTTAGCGGGCGTGCTCGGCTCGGGACTGGTTTCTGTTACCAGTGTGGGTGTCGCAGCACTTGTGTCTGCAGCTTCGTCGTCAGGCATAAATACAATGCCGACAAGCACCGCCAGGTTGACGACCAGTAAGGCGCCAATAATCCAGGTCCATTTTGAGTTGCTCTTTCGCCCGCCGCCCTCCGGGATATTGGCGATGCCGGGCGCATTTTGTCTCTGGCGCTCGGCTTCGGATTTTTTCAGCGCATCAAGAATAAAAGACATGATCTGTCCGGCAGCCCATCAATTATGCGATGACAGTCGCGGTGTGCCGTCGACGGCCAGCAACGAATTGATAATGATTTGTGTCTTCTGTCCGGCAAGCCCGTCCGCCTCGAGGCGATGCTTGCGTTGGAATGAGACAAGCTCCGCTTGCAGTTCACTGTCGAAAAGGTCCGGTGTACCGGCTTCCGCCGGGAAGTTGCTGTTGAGAGATGCCAGGCTTTGCCTTAACCAACGTACATCCTCGTTTTGCATACCGGGTCCGATTGGCGCGGCGACACCGTTTGGCGGCCTCCAGACGATCAGGAACTGGCCGAACCACAAATCTGCCAGGTCATCGAGTGGCACTGCTTCGGCACCGTTCATGGTTGCAAGCCATGCGACATCGCCGTCCAGCCCAACGAGGGCGACTTCGTAAGTCATCCCGTCATCTGTCAGCGTCAAAATGACCGGGCGATCCAGTTGTTCGAGTGAATTCCACGTGCCGCGCTGGAAATAACAACTCAGCCCTCCGGCCTCGGCCTGCGCACACGCCGTTCCGCTGGCAGGGTCGTAAGCTACCCCCCACAGGTCGAGCAACGCTTCGAATCCGGTTGTGTCGTCGTAAGCGGCAAGAATATCCTTGATATCCGAAAACGAATCGACTTGCGCGATCGGGTCCGGGGCCACCAATGCCAGTTCTGCTGCGGATGAATCGACCGGTGTTGTGAATGTAGATTCCGTTGTGGCAGGTGCGCTCCCGCCAAAGGCATTCCACAGGACTGTCACGGCCAGAATCAGGCTGGCAATTCCCAGTGCAGGCACAAGCCATTTCATTATTGCGGGTCTGACAGTCTGACCTGATACCTCTGAGGCAGCTTTACGTACCAGTCTCCTGTTAACGGTGCGCGATTCCTTGCTGTACGCACCCAGCAACGCGCGATCACAAATGACATTCATGATGCGGGGAACGCCATTCGTTAGCCGGTATACCTCACGCTTCGCAGCTGGTTCGAAAATTTCTGTAAGTGCGCCGGCAACTCGTAGCCTGTGATCGATGTACTGAAACGCTTCTTCGGGTGACAAGGGCTCAAGGTGATACCTGCCGGTTACACGCTGTGCCAGCTGGCGAAGGCTTTCCTGCGCCAGTTTCTCGCGCAACTCAGGTTGCGCAATCAGGATAATCTGCAGGAGCTTCTGCTTCGAAGTTTCGAGGTTAGTTAACAGCCTGAGCTGCTCCAGTACGCCCTCGGACAGGTTCTGGGCTTCATCAATAAGCAGAATCGTTCGCCGGCCGCGCGAATGTGCTTCGAGCAAATGGCGATTGAGCGCGTCGATCAACCCTTTGGCGCTGTATTTCTGTTTCGGTAGCTGGATGCCGAGTTCTTCGCAGATCGTCATCAGGAATTCGACCGCTGTGAGCTGCGGGTTGAGGATCAGCGCAATATCGACTTCGGCCGGTATCTGTCCCAGCAGGGTCCGGACGAGCGTCGTTTTGCCCGTGCCCACCTCGCCAGTCAGTTGAATGAAACCGCCGCTTTCCGTTACGCCATAGACAAGATGAGCGAGACCTTCACCGTGGCGCTCGCTCATGAACAGATAACGTGGATCCGGCGTTATCGTGAACGGCTTTTCGTTAAGGCCAAAGAATTTTGTGTACATATAAAGGCAAAGACCTGCGCTGGTAGCGAGATCTTACCTGATTTGGTCGGTGTCCAGTGTTCTGGCCCTGCCGAGCGACGTATCGCCGAACCGGCCACGAATTTCGTCCACGGTCTGATCAAGCTGAGTGCCGCCGGCGGACACCTGTGGGGCGAAGAGATCCGGCTGTGCGTCACGGACCAGCGCGCTACCACCCACGCCGAGCAAGCGGATCCTGGCGCCTGGATATTCGGCAAGCCATTCGTCCAGGAGGATTGTCGCCGCCTTGTACAGAGTTTCAGTGCTGTTGCCAGGTGGCTTCAGCGCAGATTGCCTTGTAAAGGTAGTGAAATCCGACTGACGGATCTTGACCTGAACGGTGCCGGCGACGAGTTCTTTTGCTCGCAACCGGGTGGCTGTCTTCTCACTTAGACGCAGCAGTTGCCGTCGCATTGCCCGTCGTTCGGACAGGTCCTCGTCGAACGTTGATTCTGCACTTATTGATTTGTCACGTCTCGATGGCTGCACAGGTCGGTCATCGATTCCGGCAGCCCGATCCCGCGTGCGCTGCGTGAATCGTCCGAAAATCGGCTCCAGATGCTGGTCGTGTGCGAGTCGAAGGTCGGCGATAGTTGCTATCCGGACCCGGTTAAGTCGCGACAGGGTTTCCGGACCGATGCCCGGAATCACCCGAACCGGCAACGGATCGAGTACATCGCGCATGTCTTTATCAGTGACTACAAACAATCCGTCTGGTTTGTCTAGATCAGACGCAATTTTGGCGACGAGTTTATTGGGAGCTACGCCGACAGATGCCGTCAGGCCGGTGCGCTCTTTTACTCGCGTTTTGATTTCCCGCGCGATAACCACTTCGTTGCCGAATAGCTGCAGGCTTTCTGTCACATCGAGAAACGCTTCATCAAGCGACAAGCCTTCAACCATCGGCGTGAACTCGCGGAAGATCGAAAATACTTCTTTCGAGACTGACTGGTAATGCGACATTCTCGGTGGGACCCGACATAGATTTGGACAGCGGCGCAAAGCATCCCGCATCGGCATCGCGGATCGAATGCCAAACTCGCGCGCCTCGTAGCTGGCGGCTGCTACAACGCCGCGCGTGTTTCCGCCAACCACAACCGGCTTACCCTTCAGTGTCGGGTCGTCTCGTTGTTCGACGGACGCATAGAACGCATCCATGTCGACGTGCAGAATATTGCGCCGGGGTTTCACCGAACCCGTTCAACGATCAGGCTGGCGAGTGATCGTAAGGGATTTGCCGCCGGTCCAAAATCTTCCAATTGATTCATGGCAGAGTCCAACAGCTCCCTGCAGCGCCGATTGCTTTCCTCGATTCCAAACATTGCCGGCCAGGTTGCCTTGTTCTGAGCCTGATCAGAACCGACCGGTTTGCCGATTATTTCCGTCTCCCCCAGTACATCAAGAATGTCGTCGCGAATCTGGAAAGCCAGCCCGATATCACGCGAAAACTGGTGCATTGCCCGTTGCGTATCGACCTCGGGATTCCGGATGAGGCAACAGGCCGACATTACCGAAGCGCTAATCAGGGCACCGGTTTTCAATCCGTGCATACGTGCAAGCTCTTCAACTGAAAGCTTGCGGCCTTCTGATGCCAGGTCGATTGCCTGTCCACCGGTCATCCCGAGTGAACCGCAGGCCTGGGATATGAGTGAGACCAGTGATCTTACTTCTGCCGCATCCAGGCATTCCGCCGTAGCGATGACCTGGAATGCGAGCGGCTGCAACGCATCGGCGGCGAGGATAGCCGTCGCCTCATCAAACTTTCGATGGACAGTCGGCTGGCCACGTCGCAGATCGTCGTCATCCATTGCCGGCAGGTCGTCGTGTACCAGTGAGAATGCGTGTATCAGTTCGATGGCCGTTGCGGGAATGTCGAGCTTTTCGGGGCTTATATCAAGGCACTCGCCGGTCGCATAGACCAGTAAGGGGCGCATGCGCTTCCCGCCCGAGAGGGCCGCGTAGCGCATGGCCTCATGCAGGCGTTCCGGTGGCAGACCTGCTGTCGGAAGCGCGCCGTCCATGCATTGTTCTACGCGTTCGACGTATGCGTGCGTACGGTCGCTGAAGTCGGCATTTTCAGGTTCCGTTTGTCGCTGACGATTCATCGCGCCAAGCGTACACGAATCCTGTTTCAGCTGCGCCCGGGCGATATAATCCCGCTCCCGGCAACATTGCCGGAATATGGAATCCTGTAATGAAAGTAACCGCACAGGCGCAGCCGAACATCGCACTGGTCAAGTACTGGGGCAAACGTGATCTTGCCCGCAATCTGCCGGCGGTCAGCTCGTTGTCGATCACACTCGACAGTCTGTGGACGAGAATGTCGGTGTCCTTTGGAGGCGCTGGCACAGACTCCTTGGAGGTAAACGGTGCCGTGGCACCGACAATGCTGGACCGTGTCAGTGGATGTCTGGACCTGGTGGTCGGAAGTGAACGTGAGTGCGCCCAGGTTGTCAGCGAGAGTAACTTCCCCATTGGCGCCGGGCTTGCCTCCTCGGCATCCGCGTTTGCGGCATTGGTTGTAGCTGCCGACGAAGCCGCTGGCTCCGGACGGGATACATTGATGCTCGCCCGTCTGGCCGGGGCAGCATCCGGCTCCGCAGCAAGGTCGCTCTACGGTGGAATTGTCGAGCTTACGGCCGGAATCGACGAGATCGATCTGAGGAACCTTGCTGAGCACGATGAATGGCCGCTTGAAGTAGTTGTGGCCGTGACCGAAAAGGGTCAGAAACCTGTCGGATCCGGCGAGGCAATGGTTCGGGGAGCCGGAACCTCTCCTTTCTACTCAAGTTGGATTGAGCGGCAGGATGAAGATATGAAATGCGCGCGAACAGCCGTGGCTGAACGGGATTTTGCGAGTCTGGCGCATATCGCAGAACATAACTGTCTCAAGATGCATTCAGTTATGTGGACTTCCAGACCGCCAATTGTCTACTGGAACAAGGCAACCCTGGGCTGTATGGAAGTGGTCCGGTCACTGCGAGCTGCCGGGCATTCTGTGTTCTTCACGATCGACGCCGGTCCGCAGGTCAAGGCCGTGTGTCTGCCGGAGTCTGCGGATGCCGTTGAGGCGGCGTTATCCGCGACCCATGGCGTGGTCCAAACGATGCGAAGCGGACTCGGAACCGGCGCAAGGATTATCGCGACATGACAGTAATTTCAGTCAGTGCGCCCGGCAAAGCGATAGTGTGCGGCGAATACGCGGTATTGCGGGGTGCACCGGCGATTTCCATGGCCGTCAACAGGCGTGCGAGAGTCACTTTGACGCCAGCGGAGGATGACTACTGCACACTCCAGACACCCGGCTATGCCGAGGGCGAAAGGCGGTTTCGGGTCAGAGCCGACGGTTGTATTGATTGGCTCGATGATCCTCCGGAGGATGGGCTCGCGCTCGTAGAGCACGCGTATCGAAGCTGTACGATTCAGGGTCTGCCGGGTTCGTTGCATCGTTCGATAGTTAGAATCGATACCCGGGAATTCCATGACCGCAGGTCGGGTGACAAGCTTGGGCTCGGTTCAAGTGCTGCTGTGTCTGTTGCGCTGGTCGCGGCCCTGGCCGGCGGCGAAAGCAGCGGTGTTGATTGCTGGTCCCTTCCGAGTGATGTCCATACGGCTTTTCAGGGTGGTTACGGCAGCGGTGTCGATGTCGCAACAAGCTGCCAGGGTGGCGTCATCGCGTATCGGAAAAACGACGGTGATCAGTCAGCAAGGACGGAGTGGCCGGAAGGCTTGTTTTACCGGCTATTGTTCAGTGGGCAAGCTGCCGACACGCTTTCGAAAATCCGCAAGCTCCCGGACTCCGGCAGTAAGTCCTGGTCGAGACTGATATCCAACGCAGAAGAAGCTTCTGCGGCGTGGATTGCTGGTAATGCCGGGAATATTCTTGATGCAATCCGCTCTTACATCGGCGCGCTGTTTCAATTCAGCGACCAACACGATCTTGGCGTCTTCGCCGCCGGCCATCACGCGATGGTTGATCTGGCCGCCGCTGATGGCACAGTGTACAAACCCTGTGGAGCTGGTGGCGGAGACATCGGCATCGTACTGGCTTCCCGGCAAGATGATGTTGACGCCTTTTGCGAACATGCCCTGGAACTTGGATTTGCACCTTTGAATATTGAACTGGATGAGCAAGGGCTGAGAGAAGATGAGGCCGCAAGCGATGAGTAATTCGCGAATCGCCGGTCTTTATCGCATGTCGATTGTCGAGCGAATCAATGCGTTGGCGGACAGAGGGTTCCTCGACCGCGACGCCGCGAATGCCTTGCTCGATGGGACGCCACTTCTGCCGCGTAATACAGCGGAAAAGATGATCGAAAACGTCGTTGGCGTCTTCGGCTTGCCGCTTGGTATCGCTCCGAATTTCCTGGTCAACGACAAGGACTACGTTGTTCCAATGGTCGTCGAGGAGCCGTCGATCATTGCAGGCGTTTCCGGAGCTGCGGCAATATTTCGCGATAACGGTGGTATCACCACGACATCGACCGACCCGGTTTTGATTGGCCAGATCCAGATTGTTGGCATCAGAGATCCCGACAAAGCTGTGCAGTCACTTTATTCGGCCCAGGATGATCTCCTTACATTGGCTAACAAATTTCAGCCCAGACTCATGGAGCGCGGCGGGGGAGCGCGTGGCCTGGAATTCTATAAATATCGCTTACCGGATGGCGACTGGACGGTGGTTCTTCACTTACTGGTAGATACCCGCGATGCGATGGGTGCGAATATTGTTAACACGATGTGCGAAGGGCTTGCGCCAAAAGTCGAAGAGGTCTGTGGTGGCAATGTCGTGTTGCGAATTCTTTCCAATCTTGCGGACAAGTCTCTTGTGAAGGCAAGCGTCACCATCACGCTGGCGTCGCTGATCACCGGATCCCACAGTGCTGAATTCGTGAGGGACGGAATTGTGCTGGCGAACGATTTCGCCAACACCGATCCATATCGAGCTGCTACCCATAACAAAGGAATCATGAACGGTATCGATGCACTTGCTATTGCCACCGGAAATGACTGGCGTGCCATTGAAGCCGGCGCACACGCTTTCGCTGCCAAAGATGGCAAGTATCGTTCGCTCACATCCTGGTCTGTCGAGCCCAATGGCGACCTCACCGGCGAGCTTGTTGTGCCACTAAAGGCCGGCACTGTCGGCGGGTCGCTGGCATCCAATCCTGGTGCGAGGATGGGACTGGCGATTACCGGTGTCACGTCGGCGACTGAGCTGGCCGAGCTTATGGCGGCAACCGGTCTGGCGCAGAATTTCGCAGCATTGAGAGCTCTTGTCTCCCATGGAATTCAGAAAGGTCATATGAGTCTCCATGCGCGTAGTGTTGCCGCCGCGGCTGGTGTTCCCGAGGACCGGTTCGACCAGGTTGTAGCCGGTATGATCGAAAGCGGCGATGTTAAAACCTGGAAGGCGGAAGAACTGTCCGACGTTGCGTTGTCGGGCGCTACAACAGCGGCCCAACCAGTCGAGGGCATTGCGACCGGGGTTGCATGCGCCAAGGTTATTATTCTGGGTGAGCACGCTGCGGTCTATGATCGTCATGTCCTTGCGTTACCGATTGAATCGGCAGTCACTGCGCAAATTGTGGAACGTGAGAAAGGGGTAACGCTTTCGATTCCTGACTGGGATATCCACGACGACTGGTCGGGCCCTGAACGTGTTCCGGGCGGGGCCTCCGATGTGGTTGATTTGATCATGCGCGAATTGCAGGTGACGGGCCGCGGATTTGACATTCGGGTTTATCCACGAGTTCCGCTTGGTATGGGGCTTGGTTCATCTGCCGCCTTTTCTGTCGCCGTCATTCGCGCATTCGACAGCCTGCTGGGGCTGGAAAAATCTGACCTGGAGATTGACCGGATCGCATTTCGTTGCGAGAGCCTGACGCATGGCACACCGTCTGGCATCGACAACAACATTGCCACATTCGGCGAACCGGTTCTCTACTCGAAGGGCAGCAGCACGCGTACGAGACCTGTCCTGCTCAGGCAAATACCGCCCCTGGTGGTTGCTTCCAGCGGGACACGAGGCTCGACTGGCGATATGGTCGCCGGCGTCCGCGAACGATTCTCGAAGAACGAGGCGCTGTACACGACGATATTTGATGAAATCGACGAACTAAGCATTGCCGGCGCGAAAGCGCTCAAAGAAAATGACTATGAGTACCTGGGCTCGATGATGAACGTATGCCATGGATTTCTGAATGCGATCGAAGTCTCGACGCCAGAACTTGAAAAGATGATCCAGATTGCACGTAGCGCGGGCGCCCTCGGCGCCAAGCTAACGGGAGCGGGCGGTGGCGGGTCCATTGTTGCGCTCTGCCCTGGCAAGGTCAGCGAAGTTGCCGGTGCCCTGGAACGAGCCGGCTACGAAATAGTCCGATTGAATGCGAGCTAATACCGACGTGAAGGAAAAATCGGCAAGAATTGTTTCGTCGGAAGAAGAGCGCTTGATCCTTGTAGACGCCGAGGACAACGATATGGGGTTTATGAGCAAGGCTGAATGTCATGACGGCAACGGCGTTCTGCATCGGGCATTTTCGATCTTTCTTTTCAATGAACAGGGTCATCTCTTGCTACAACAGCGCGCCGCAGGCAAGAGGCTCTGGCCGATGTACTGGTCGAACAGTTGCTGCAGTCATCCGCGGGAAAGAGAGACGATGGCGGTTGCCGCAGCGAGAAGATTGCAGGACGAATTGCAGACTGACAGCGATTTGGAATTCGTCTACAAATTTATTTACCAGGCATCCTTTGGTGAGTTGGGATCGGAACACGAGCTTTGTCATGTCTTCCTGGGGCGGATTGTCAGCGAGCCCGGTGCCAATGAGACCGAGATCGCGGCGATGCGCTATGTGTCGATTGCGGAACTGGAGCGGGATCTTGCGGAGACGCCAGAGGTTTTTACGCCGTGGTTCAAACTGGAATGGCAGCGCCTGAAAACCGAGCACGCGGACACCTTGTCACGGTTCACTGGCTGCGGGTAACCAGTCTGAAAAGTACGCGCTGAAGATCAATCTGCAGTAACCGGGCGCGCAAAAACGATGAAGTCAGGCAGATTGGGTTCAAACTCGAGTGGCAGCGGCTGACGACTGAGCATGCGGATACGTTGTCACGATTCACTGGCAGCGGGTGACCATCCTCAAAAGTGCGCACTGAAGATAGTGTCGCAAGAGCGAATTACCGCGCTGGTTTGACCGGGATCTGGAATCTGCCGCAGTTAAAGACGCATTCCGCTAACTGGGGCTGATTCAGGCGATGTACTTGTAGTACTCGATCCCCACATCCTGAAACTGCCGCTCGTCCCGGCGTCCGATTTTGTCGATGACAAATTCATCACGCGGCAGGTAGTCGAGGTTCGCGGGCCGCCGACCATCATGCAAGGCAGCATACTGAGCTTCGTCCAGGTCGACGGTGAATTCCATTGATTGACCGAATCCGATTTTAGCCGTCGCTTCACGCCAGCCGTCAGCAACAACAAAAGGAATGACTTCAGCCGCATCACCGCTGCCGTAGCCAAGAGTCAGAAGCTCCTCTCCCGTCAGATCGCGGTTCTCGTCAATGGCCTGTTCGAAGCCGGCTGCAATCCAGGCTGGCAACGCTGCGGTGTACAGATTGCCTAAATCCAGCATCGTGTCACTGCCCAGCGCGAGTTTGTCCAGAATCTCGCGGCGATATCTTCGGGATGCGCGAAATATCTTGAATACAGCCATCGTCAGCGGATAAGCCTCGTAGTTCAGCCGTTCAGGATCTGCGAATTGTACGATTTCCGGCTTGCTGCTCATTTCGGCAAGCAGTGCCTCCGGCTCGATACCGGCCTCATAGCAAAATGACGCTAGCTCCGCCCGGTCTTCAGCTGAGCCACTGCCAAGCGCGAACAGATAAGCAACCGCCCAACCCGTCTCCGGCATGCGACGATACGGTCGGTGCATGAAGACCGTTTTTAGCGACCGCAGGTAGTCGCTGGCCTGAAGCCCGCGTTTTTCGTACATGTCATCGAGCGCGTGCAGTGTTTCGTCGATATAGCAGGTCGTTGAGTACTTACCGTTGAACACTGGGAAATCCTGAACCTGCTGACTCTCGCTACGATCCTGGCCACAGAAGCGCAGCATCGGTTTGCGAAAATCCATGATGCGATAGTCCGAAGCCGAGCCGGATTTCACGAGATCTACTTCGACTAGCTGAGGGTTTTCCTCCAGCAGCATCGCGACTGCGCCGGCGCCCTGGGTGGGTTCGCCACTGGATCCGCGCGCGTATTCGGCAATGTCGGCACAAACGACGATCGCCTGGCCGCCCGCACCATCGAGTGCCAGGTGACGAATGGCGCTCTTCATGCCGTAAACGCCGCCGAGGCACGCGTGCTTGAATTCGGGGACTTCACAGCTCCTGGCGATTGGTGGTTTGCCCTGTGCAATCAATGCCTGGTCGACCATGCCTTTGACAATAATGGCGCCTGCTGAGTTGTCTGTGCTTGATTCCGTTCCGAGTCCCAGAAATTTCACTCTTGTCGGATCGATGTCATATTGGTTGATCAACCGCATTACGGCCGTCGCGGCCATCGTGTAGACGCTTTGATTCGGGCCTCGAACCCGGAAGCTGCGCCCGACGACCTCACGAATTTTGGGCCACTGGTTGCCTGTCCATTGGCACCAATCCTCCAGCCAGACGCGGAAAGGCGGCGTGTAGGCGGCGAGACCGCTAATTCCTATGCTTTTTCTTTCCATGATCGGTTCGTCGGGGGTTCTCTGTATTCGGCCCTGTTTTGGGCATAGCCCGGAAATTCTAGTGGTACGCGCCCCTCCGCTCAAGGCCGTTGAGGCAAGTTCTTACTCAAACAGCGGATCCGCGTCGAATTCACCTAAATCGAAAATGCCGCAAACAGGGCCGCAAAGACGAAAATGAGCGCAAGTCCGGCGAAGTAGGAGAGTAACAGCACGCTGAATTTCATGCTGTTCAGCCAATGCCCCTGCTCGTATACCCGCCGCATCGATTTGTAGAGGTAAACCGGGATATACAGGGAAACCGCAAAAACCGTTATGGCGGATGCGGTATCCGTGAAACCAACAAACGAAATAAAGCGGTCAAACAGTACCTGCAGTGTCAGGATAAGGAAAACGAATGCATGAAAGTGGACGACAAAAAGCAGGTGCTCTACGTAGTAGCGTTTGGACAGGGGGTACAGTGTTTTCAGAATCATTGCCATCAACGGCAGCAATATAAAAAGCGCCGCAGGTACGTTGTCCAGTAATTTACCGAGGAACGCCTTGCCGTCATCGGCGGTAACCCGTTCACAAACGGCCTTCAGTCGCTCGGCCGTCAGGCGTGATGCCATCCAGTCCGGCATGTCCCCAATATCGACGTCATCACAATTGCTGCCGGCTGTCGTTCCGCCTTCATCAATGGTGACGTTAAAGCCGCCCGAATCTTCATCATCTTCCGGACTATCTGACTGGTCCTCTGCCGGAGACTCCAATTCAATACCTGCTGCAGACTCTTCAGTCGTAATGATTCCGTCTGCAGCAAGTTCCTGCAAAATTTCGTCGCGGATTTCATTCGCGCTTTCTACATCGGCTTCAGCTTCTGCCGGCGTTTCCTCCTGGGGTTCGAACAAAATCCCCAGCTCGTCCCGAGGATCGAAAAATGCGATCAGGAAGAAGACGATGCTTAAGACCAGGTAAGTACGAAATGGAGGCATGAATCTCGCCCGCCGACCCTGTAGATAATCGCGAGTTAATTTTCCGGGCCTGGTCATCAGCGGCACGAGCGTGCGCCAAACTCGCGAATCGAGTTCGAACAGGTCGCCAAACGCCTCCTGCAGTAGTTCCCAGATACTGATCAGCCGGCTTCGGGCGCGCTGTCCGCATTCGCCGCAATACTGCCCCGTCAGCGTCGTATTGCAATTGAGGCAGGTTTCCGGCGGCTGGACGGAACCGTCGATGACATTAGTTTCGTGCAGGACTCGTCGCGCTACTTCGAATTGGCCGGCAAACAGACTCTCCGACGATCGTCGCATGGCCGCCGCCGGGCCGGTCAGGTAATTTTCAAGGTCCGTGTCGCTGTCGAAAAAGTAATGTGTGACGCGTCGCGGTCGACCGTCTTCGTCGTCGTCAGCTGCATACGTGCTGGCTCGAACGATGCCTGGCAAGCCAAGCATCTCCTCTATGTGCTGGCCAAGCCAGGTATCGAAATCTTCGATGATCCCGCGATCAACGTTATAAGTGACTTCGTAGACTGGCCCGAAGTTTTCCGACACTGATCAGCTCTTCTTTTTGGCCGGTTTCTTACGACTGACCTTTTTTTTGGTCTTCTTCTTGGTCGCAGGTTTGTTTGCAGCCTCGTCCGCGACGACAGAGCTCACCGTCGGTGCGGAAGGGGATGCCGCCATTTCTGTGTCTTTGCCGGTCTCGGAATTTCGGCCGATTTCCTCTGGAGAAAAGTCGTCGACTGACAGAAGGTAAAGAACCTTTTCGTGATAATCACGAAGCTCGGCAGCTTCCTTGGCACTGAAAATTTCCGCTTTTTCCGCTTCATCAATCTGATGGCCAAGGTACTCTGAACTGATCAGCCCTTCCTTGCGTGCCTGCTTGAGCTTTATCTCCATCGGCAAATGCTGCTCTGAGAGCTGCAGTGCTTCCTGCAGCAACCCAAGCGGACTATTCGGTGCGAGTGCCTTGTATGCCTGCTCACTAAGCCGTTCACGCGCTTCACCGGTTTCAGTGATCAGTGAAACAATTTTCTTGCCCAAATCATCCGACGGAGACGAGTATGTTCGGCCGCGGGGAAATATTATGCATCGGAGCAAAAACGCTACCGGTCGATTTGGAAAATTGCGGAGGAAGCTGTGCAGTTGTTCCTGAGCGTGATACATGAGTGTCCGGACTGACCATTCGACCAACGGAATATCAGTTGCACGACGACCCTGATTTTCAAAGTGTTTCAATACTGTCGATGCAAGATACATGCAGCTTAAAACGTCGCCTAGCCTTGCCGAAAGGAGTTCTTTGATTTTCAGCTTGCCGCCCAGTGTCAGCATCGCAAAGTCGGTAGTGAGCGCGAACGCAGCACTGTAGCGATTGACGTTCTGGTAGTAGCGACGAGTAGGCGTATTTAACGGAACCTTGCTGAATTTCGCGTGGGTCAACGCCAGGAAGAATGCGCGGCCTGCATTGCTGATCGCATACCCAATATGTGAAAACAACGCGTCGTCGAATTCTGTCAGGCCACGCTCGCTATCCGTATCCTGTGCGGCCTGGAGTTCCCGAAGAACATAAGGATGACAGCGCATCGCGCCCTGGCCGAATATGATCAGGCTGCGGGTCAGGATGTTGGCGCCTTCGACGGTAATCGCGATTGGCGTTGCCATGTAAGGGCGGCCCGCATAGTTTTTCGGGCCCATCATGATTGCTTTGCCGCCGTGCACGTCCATCGTATCGTTAGCGACCTTTCGGCTCAGCTCTGTGCAGTGGTATTTGAGAATTGCCGATGGCACCGCGGGCTTTTCACCCTGATCAATGGCGCCGGAGGTAACCGAAACAGCGGAGTTCATGATGTAAGTATGACCGGCAATTCGCGCGAGCGCCTCGCCAACCCCTTCGAATTTCGCAATTGGCAAATTAAATTGTCGTCTGATCTGCGTGTATGCGCCGGAGGCATAGGCGGCCGCCTGGCCGCCTCCAGCGGCCGTGGATGGCAGGGTGATGGCCCGACCAACCGACAGTAGCTCGACCAGCATTTTCCAGCCTTTGCCGGCCATCTCCTGGCCACCAATAATAGAGTCCAGCGGGACAAAAACATCATGGCCCGATGTCGGACCGTTCTGAAACGGAATGTTCAACGGGTTGTGGCGCCGCCCAATGCTGATCCCGGGCAGCTCGGTTGGAATCAGCGCTGCCGTGATGCCGTATTCATCTTTGTCACCAATCAGGTGATCGGGATCATAAAGCTTGAAAGCGAGACCCAGCACTGTCGCAACCGGCGCGAGCGTAATATAGCGTTTGTCCCAGTTGAGACGAATGCCGATTATTTGCTTGCCCTCCCATGTGCCTTTGCATACCACGCCGCTGTCGATCAATGCGGCAGCATCTGATCCGGCCTGTGGCGAAGTCAGTGCGAAGCAGGGAATTTCGTCACCCGAAGCCAGGCCGGGTAACCAGCGGTCTTTCTGCTCGTCTGTGCCGTAATGCAGAAGCAATTCCGCTGGCCCGAGTGAATTTGGAACGCCAACGGTTGAAGAAGCCGTGGTATTTCTGCTCGCAAGCTTTGCGATCACCATGGCGTTGGCATACGCCGAAAATTCCAGGCCGCCGTAGTGCTTGGGGATGATCATCGAGAAAAACCCGTGCTTCTTTATGAAAGCCCAGGCTTCGGGTGGCAGGTCGCCGCGCTCATGCGAAATGTCCCAGTCATCGAGCATCCCGCAAAGTTCTTCGCAGGGGCCGTCGAGAAAAGCTTGCTCTTCATCTGAAAGTTTCGGCGCCGGGAATGAGATCAGCTTGTCCCAGTCAGGCATACCTGAGAATAACTCGCCGTCCCACCAGGTATTGCCCGCTTCCAGCGCTTCCCTTTCAGTATCTGACATCGACGGCAGCATGGTGCGGTAAATATTCAGCGCGGGGCGCGTGATCTTTTCGCGACGGAAATCCGGCAGATTGGGAATGATCAGAGCGCCGTAAAGCACTATCAGGATCAGCATCCATAGAGGATGCCAGGACCCGTAGAACAGGTAGGCAAGCAGGATCGCGCCCATTGCGATGGTCGAAGACAACAGGCTGACGCGGTTATACGCCAGATAGATGGCGCCGCCGACAAACAGCAGCAACCAGGCGAGACTGATTAGAAAACCGGACACCAAAAATTCCTCAATAAGCAGGGTCGAGCGAAGCGTGCCGACCTCGTATGCAGGCTAACATCGAGGCGTTCATCCTGCCAGATCGCGACCAATTCGCCCCTGACCTGATTTTCACGACTACAGCAGGGATTCGATTGCCGCGCGTTCCTCACGAAGTTCAGTTTCCGTGGCGGCCATTCGTTCACGGCTGAAATCGCTGACATCAAGGCCCTGTACGATCTCGTAATTGCCACCGGAACATCGAACCGGGTACGAATAGACGATGCCCTCTGCAATGCCATAGCTGCCATCGGCAGGAATCGCCATGCTCACCCAGTCGTTATCCGCAGTGCCAAGCGCCCAATCGTGCATGTGGTTAATTGCGGCTGACGCTGCCGACGCCGCCGACGATGCGCCGCGTGCATTGATGATGGCTGCTCCACGTTGCTGAACTGTGGGGATAAACTCGTCGGCCACCCACGTATGGTCAACCAGATCCGTAGCTGCTTTTCCGGAGATAATCGCGTGATGTAAGTCCGGGTACTGTGAGGCTGAGTGATTACCCCAGATCGTCATTTGTCGCACATCTGTCACATGGCTGTCTGTCTTGCCGGCAATTTGAGCGATTGCACGATTGTGATCGAGCCGCGTCATCGCCGTGAATTGTGATTTGTCGATATCGGGTGCGTTGCTACTGGCAATCAGTGCGTTCGTGTTGGCGGGATTCCCTACGACCAAAACACGAATATCACGACTTGCGTGATCATTCATGGCTTTGCCCTGTACCGAAAAGATCTGCGCATTCGCTTCGAGGAGATCCTTGCGTTCCATTCCGGGGCCGCGCGGTCGCGCGCCGACCAGCAATGCAAATTCGCTGTCCTTGAAAGCGACATTCGCATCATCGGTGGCGATGATTCCCGCAAGTGTGCCGAACGCGCAGTCGTCGAGCTCCATTACGACACCTTCAAGCGCCGGCAGTGCCGGTGGGATTTCGAGGAGTTGCAGGATGATCGGTTGGTCAGCTCCGAGCATCTGGCCAGAGGCAATTCTGAATGCGAGCTGGTATCCGATCTGACCAGCGGCACCCGTTATCGTGACGCGAACAGGTTTTTTCATTTTTACTTGACCTTATCTGGAGAAAACTAATTGGTTGCGGCGCGCGATTCTAGCACCCGACGGACTGGCGGGCACCCGTTACTATTACTTAGTGTCCGGGGCTTCGACTATTCAGGCAGGCTGAATCCGGGAAAATTCCGGAGCAGGGTTTGCAGTTCGCGTTCGGCGGCTTGGGTCAATCCTTGCTTTTCGAGTTCCTCAATGCACGCCCACCAGCTCGCCGTATTGGCGCGCTGCTCATCGCTGCAGGAATCCGTTGCTGGCAGTAATGAGCCAGTGTTGGACCAGCTCGAATTTGTGGGCATCGCAGATTCATTCATTGATTGCGGCGGTTCCGACATCGATGAGCTCGCATCTATTTCAAGCTGCCGTACCTGTCGCGCTGTTGCGTCGGCTGCATCCTGAAACGGGCTTTCCCCAACTGGCGCGACGCCGTTTATTGACGAATCAACATCACTGCCCGGCGGGACTGGTTTCGACGATTCACTCAGTTCCAGAATCAGCGCAAAACTCAATCCAACGGTTGCGACAAAGACGGCCGGCCGATACCACCGATTTAACCAGTCACTGCCCGCTGACACCCGTGCTTCCTGCTCTGCCAGCGAAAGAACCGCACGGTCGAGCGCCGGCGGTGTGCGCTCATTTGCAAGTGTGCGATACGCGGTTGACAGGTCTGAGTTGCCGGCTTGCCGGTTGTCATTACTCATCGTAAATGCCCTTGTGGGTCACGTTCGCCTTGACCATTTCGCTTTTAAGTTTAGCAACCGCATACCTCAGGCGGCTCTTCGCAGTTTCCCGGTTTGCGCCTGTAACAAATCCGATATCGTTAATTGAAAGGCCTCCCTCTTCGTGAAGCAAAAACGCATCACGTTGTTCGTCCGGGAGAGTTTTCAGCGCATTATCCAATCGCTTGCGTGCGAGGCGACGCTCTACAAGCTGCTCAGGCGTCTCGCCCTGATCAGGGCTCAGGTCTGGATCTGTATTCGTTTCCTGTCCGTGTCTCTTGTTGCGCCTGACGTAGTCAATGAAACAGTTATGAGCGACTCGAAAGAGATAGGTTGAGAATTTCGCAGTAGGCCGATAATTCTGCCGTGCCTTGATGACCTTGCTCCACGCGTCCTGGAAGACGTCCTCGGCAGTTTGTCGGTTTGCCGACAATCGGAGCAGATAGCGATATAGCGAGTCATTGTGCCTGCGGTACAGGGTTTCGAATGCCGCAATATCACCGTCCCGGTAACGAAGCATCAGTGCCGAATCTTCAAGCTGGTTGCTCATGCCGCGAGCATAAGCGACCTTGTCGCGGCGGCATAGCGATGCGTTCCTGGAGCTCGCTATCGTTGTCAAAGTGGTCATTTTCCCGCCGTTTTTTCCTCATGGATATTTAGCGCGGCTGTACTATTTCTCTCATTCCTGGTCCGGATTTGACGGAATGGGAGGCTTCGGAAGCTTGCTTAGATATCCTATAACTAATTGATATTAAATAATTAAATCGACTGATTGTGTTCTATTAAACGGATCAGAACGCCGCCAGGGGTTTTTTATTCAGATATCTTGCAATTAGCCAATTTGGTGTTATAGTCAACTATAACACTACGTCACTAAGCAGAGGGCCGGAGAATACCGGCGAGACGACGATGAGCAATAAGTTTATTCAAATGACCAGTGGCTGGATTCCGGTTTCGGTTCTTTTGCTGTTTGCAGCGGCACTGGTGACGGGCCAGGCCAGGGCGAGCCTGCCGGCTGAAATCAAGTCGGCGCCGGCGCACTTCGCGACAATTTCCATTGAGCATGTTGTCAACAGCAAGTTGATAGACAGACTGGAAGTTCTCCCAGGAGCCCTGGAGTCGGTGATTACTTTGCCGTCGGAAATCGAACTGACAATTGATACAAAGATTTTCTCCAACGATGGTAATGATTCTGCATCGGCTCGACGGCTAAGAAAATGAAGGGAGCAACGAAATGACAAAGTGGCATCAATTTTTTAGAGGAATCGCACGGTATCTTTTGTTACGTACACCGTTGCTTTCATACGGCGAGCTGGTACTTCGTCCTGTTACGCTCGCCGAGCGTAGAGCCGGCTGTGATTCGGCATTCGCTGCCGGGCAAAATCAGACGTAGAAAAGGACCGGAATTTAATGGATCCCAAGTGGAATGAAGACCTACCGATTTATCGTCAGCTGCGCGACCGCGTAGTTGCGATGATTTTGGAAGGCGTCCTCGATGACGGCGACGCACTGCCATCAGTGAGAAATGTGGCGGCGGAATATCGGCTGAACCCGCTGACGGTTCTCAAGGGATACCAGGAGTTGGTCGATGAGGGGCTCGTCGAAAAGAAGAGGGGACGAGGCATGTTCGTTACTGACGGAGCCAGAGTTCAGCTGCTGAAGGACGAAAGGCGACGATTCATTGACAAAGAATGGCCGCTGGTCTCTGCAACGATTGAGCGACTGGGGTTGAGTGCGGAAGACTTGCTGAAGGAAATCGGCGGGTCGGGTAAAGGGGGGGAAGAATGACTAGTCTCGTCAGTGCCAGGAATGTGTCCAAATCATTCGGTAATTTTCGTGCGGTCGATGATGTCAGCTTCGATATTGAGAAGGGACGAATCATGGGGCTGATCGGACCGAATGGTGCTGGTAAAACCACGTTGCTGAAGGCCGTGCTTGGTCTGACCGACTGCCAGGGTAGTTTATCAGTCCTCGGACTTGACCCGTTTCGTCAGCGCAAAGAGTTAATGCAGAACATCTGCTTCATCGCCGACGTTGCAGTGCTGCCGCGCTGGATACGTGTGAGTCAACTCCTGGATTTTCTTCAGTCAGTACACCCGAAGTTTTCCCGAACCCGGGCAGAAGAACTGCTGCAAAAAACCGATATTAATGCGAAGTCGAAAGTTCGCGAATTGTCGAAGGGTATGGTCACGCAGCTACACCTGTCGATCATCACCGCAATCGATGCAAAGCTTCTCGTATTAGATGAGCCAACGATTGGCCTGGACATCATCTTTCGCAAGGAATTTTACGGAAACCTGCTTAACGACTATTTCGACGAGGAGCGCACAATCATCATTACCACTCATCAGGTCGAGGAAATCGAGAACCTGCTGACGGATGTCATGTTTATCAATCATGGCAAAGTGGTTCTGGATTCACAAATGGATGATATTCCGGAGAAGTATGTCGAACTGCTGGCATCGACCGACAATGCCGCAACGGCTCAAACGTTCAATCCAATCTATGAGAAAGACGTTTTTGGCAAAAAGGTGCTGACCTTTGAGGGCATCGATCGGGATCAGTTGGCAGGCCTGGGCGAATTACGTACGCCGGACATTGCCGATCTCTTTGTGGCCAAAGTGAAAGGAGAAGCGGCATGATTCAAAGTCAGCTTGCACTCCTGAAGCGTGAAATCTGGGAACATCGGGCGATATTCGTTGTTCCGGTCGTTGTGGCAGTTGTAATGGCACTTACGTCTCTGACTGGACAAGTCACCATAAACGATATCGAACATATCGACATTGCAGTTGTGGGCGCCACCAATATGCCGGAAAGCGCACGGGGCATCGCCCTGTCCGGAATCATGGTGGGGCTGTCGAGTCCCTTCGTTTTTGCGATGTGGATCCTCACGATTTTTTACACACTCGACTCACTCTATGCGGAGAGAAAGGACCGCAGTATTCTTTTCTGGCGCTCGATTCCATGCACTGATTTTGAGACGGTTTTGTCGAAACTGCTGACGGCAGTAATTGTCATACCGTTGGTAACCTTTGTCATCATTATGGCGACCCATCTCCTGGTGCTGCTTAACGTCAGCATCTGGATCGATTTTCGTGGAGGTAGTGCGTGGCACCTGATTTGGGCGTCCGTACCCTTTATCGACAACTGGACCGCGACCCTGGTGTTGTTGCTGGCATTGCCACTTTGGCTATCGCCGTTTATTGGCTGGTTCCTTTTTGTCTCGGCATTTTCCAAGCGTTCTCCGCTATTGATCGCAGCTTCACCGATTGTGTTGTTGCCCTTATTGGAAAAGATTCTGTTTGGTAGCGTTGTTGTTGCTGAAACCCTGTTCGTCAGGGCAGTCAAAATGCCGCTGTTTGCCGGGCTGGACAACATGGATCTGTTGTTTCAGGGTGAAGACCACCTTGAAACGCTGGCCAACACAGAGCTAAGTCTGCTTGGGCTTATGGACCTCGGCGGATTCCTCGCAAACCCGAATTTATGGCTAGGATTGTTAGTGTGCGGATTGTTTACCGCTGCCGCGATCTATGTACGTAGATACAGAGACGAGAACCTGTAATCATCAGGCATCTGATCTCCTGATATCAAGTTTGTGTTTGCGAATTTTGCCACGTAGCTGGTGATAGGTTAGTCCCAGCAGAGTTGCGGCGACACGTTGATTAAACTTTGCCCGATGCAATGCTGCCTCTACGAGTTCTTTCTCCAGCCCGCGAAGCCTTTCGCCCAGGTTGACCGGCAAGACGTGCTTGGTTCCTGGGGTGCTCGCGACGACACTTTCATGTTCAGGTTTCTGCGCGTCGCGTGGACGAAACGGTGAATCAAACGGGTCGAATGCGATCTGACTGATCGGTTTGTTTTTGTCGGGAAGCCGGTAAACAGATCGCTCCACCGCATTCTTCAATTCGCGGACGTTTCCCGGCCAGTCATGGCGAAGCAATGCAGATGATGCCCGCGGACCAAAACCCGGAAAAAGTGGTAAAGAGAGTTCGCTAATCATATTTATTGCGAACGCGTATGCGAGTGGAAGGATGTCCTCTGTGCGTTCCCGCAGGGGAGGAATCGTGATGACGTCGAATGCGAGGCGATCCAGAAGGTCTTCCCGAAATCTTCCCCTTTTTACGAGCGCCTGAAGATCTGAGTTCGTGGAACCCGCAATTCTGACGTCGACCGAAATAGTGTCTCTGCCACCGACACGCTGCAGCTCACCGTATTCGATAACCCGAAGAATTTTCTCCTGCATTCTGAGCGAGATCATCGCCAGTTCGTCCAGCACAAGCGTGCCCCCATCCGCTCTCTCAAAATGGCCGATGTGAGTCATGGATGCGCCCGTAAATGCCCCCGCTTCGTGACCAAACAATTCGGATTCGAGAATGGATTCGGTGAGCGCGGCACAGTTGACCTTGATCAATGGCTGCTCCCAGCGCCTGGAGAGGAAGTGCAGTCGCGACGCGATTAGTTCTTTGCCGGTTCCACGCTCCCCCACGACCAATACCGGCTTGTTCAGCGGCGACGCCCGTGACACATGCTCCAGCATTTCGAGAAATGCAGGAGCCTCACCAATGATGTGTTGCGATGGTCGATCTGAAGCCATTGGTTAAATAAACCAAAACTTCGTCAAAAATACAAATAAATAGCAAAAACAACCGTATCCTTGTGACCCAATGAATGTCGTATTTTCAGATTAAACCTTCAAAAACAAGGCACTACGATATTTGGCGGGACTTGGCACGGATACTGCAACAACACTACTGAAACCTTAGCCGAAAAGAGGACAAATCAATGGGCATATTCACGAGATTCAGCGATATCGTGAACTCGAATATCAACGCGATACTCGACAAAGCTGAAGACCCGGAAAAAATCGTACGGCTGATGATCCAGGAAATGGAAGACACGCTTGTCGAGGTGCGATCTGCCGCTGCTCGGTCCATTGCGGACAAAAAGGATCTCAATCGCAAGTTGGAGCATCTTGAAAGAGAGCAGGATGAGTGGGACTCCAAGGCCGAGCTGGCGCTTCGAAAAGGACGAGAGGATCTTGCCAAGGCTGCTTTGGTCGAGAAGTCGCGAGCATCGTCAGCTATAGAAATCATTCGCTCCGACTATGCGGCCGTAGACGAAGGCCTTGGTAAGTTAAATAGCGACATTTCGCGGCTGGAAACCAAGCTCGAAGATGCCAAGACCCGACAGAAAGCACTTCTCGCTCGCCATAAAACCGCAAATAGCAGATTGGCAGTCAGGAAAAAGATACACGATTACAAAATCGACGATGCAATGATCCGTTTTGAGCAATACACCCGACGAATCGATGATGTAGAGGGCCGAATTGAGGCCTACGACCTGGGGCTGCCGAAGGACCTGAACCACGAGTTCGCCGGCCTCGAAGCAGAGGAGTCGATTGCAAAGGAACTGGACGATCTGAAGAGGCGCGTTTCCAGCGAGTCGGATTTGGCAACGGAGATTAAGTAATTGGGATTTGGAATCGATCAATTGCTGACCGTCGCGCTGATTGTATTTCTCTTAATTCCTGCGCCGCTGTTTATCGTTTTGCATTTCATAACAAAGTGGAAACAATCACGCGAGATATCGGGAGGCGATGAGGAGATGCTTGAGGACATGTGGGCACTGTCGCAAAGACTCGAGCGACGCCTGGAGAGCCTGGAAACGATACTCGATAGTGAACTCCCTGACTGGAGGAGAAAAATATGAGCAGAGACACCTGGAATCTGGACTATGGCCCACTGCGCGGAATATACCGAGACAGAGAAAACGGCTGGATATTCGGAGTCTGTGCAGGCGTTGCCGACCGCTTCAACTTTCGTACAGGTACCGTAAGAGTCATAGCATTCATCTGCCTTGCTCTGTTCTTCTGGGTGACGATCCTTGCCTATATCGGTGCAACGCTTTTATTGAAGGAAAAGCCCCTGATTTACTCGGGTGAAAGCCGCGAATATGAGTTTTGGCGGCATCGCAGGAGGCACGATCGCTGGAGCCACTCATGAGCGGATACGAAGAATTATCCCGACGGCGATTTCACAGAAACCGCGACAGGGCGATGGTGGCGGGGGTCTGCGCAGGTCTGGCCGACTATTTTGGATTTAACCTCAGGGCAACCCGGTTTCTCGCCTTCGTATCCCTGTTAATGGCGATGCCAGTTACTTTACTAGTCTACTTCGCAACAGTATTCCTGGTGCCGGCCGCGCCGGACCCTGCACAGTACCCAAACTATGATGAGGCATTTCGTAAGGCGGTTCGCTCGGACCCGGGACAAACCCTGAGTGACGTTAAGCGAAGGTTTCGATCGCTCGAAAGCAGGTTGGCTCGTCTTGAGCGGTACGTTACTTCGTCGAGATTCAATCTCGACCAGGAATTTCGAAAGCTCTGAAATGAAAAAATGCCGCTCTTTGAGGAAATCCACAAATGAACAGTTCCCTGACATTCGTACTTCTGCTGGTTGCTATAGTGATGTGCGCCAGCATTATTAAAACCTGGCTGAAACAAACAAAGCCCGCGCCTGAAGGCAACGCAGAGCTTGAAGAAACGCTAGCGAAAATCGAAGTGCTGGAGGATCGGATTAGAGTTCTTGAGAGAATTGTGACAGAAAACCGGTTTGACCTGAAAAAAGAAATTGATTCTCTCTAACAGAGTATTGCTGACAAAAAAACGCCCGTCACAGGACGGGCGTTTTTATCTGACAAGGTGGATGCCGTCTATTGTGACTGTGCGCGATATGCCTGTACTTCAGCATTGAATTGGGCTGCAACTCGCTCCATTTCGTCAACCGCAGCGTTGTACTTTTTGTTTAGCGCATCCTCGCGCTCCTGTTCGTCCTCGGGCTGTAAATCCGTCATTGCTTCACGGGACGCCTTTTCTGTTTCCTGAATGCATGCCAGGTAGATCTCCATGTCCGCCACATATTTCTTGACGCCCGCCTGACCCGCAATCATTTGCTCTTTTGTTGCGGTGTTTCCGCTAGGAATTAGAACGCGTTGCGGATAATCACAAGCAAACGCAGATTGACCGAAAAACACAAGGGAGATACCGAGGATTATCTTGATTAGTTTTATCATTTTCCTGACTTTCTGGTTGTCGACTGCCGCTTGATAAAAGCAGTCGGTAAACTGATGAGAATTGAAAAGCAACGTTATTTAAGCACGTAGAACTATCGTAGTGAAGTGTTCGTCCAAAACCTAAATAAATCAGAGAATTAGCAGCACCAACGCCAGTTTATGCAAACAACGTGTGGTACTTATCGGTGCCTTCAACCTGCGCGAGAAGCAGCTCCAGGTAGTTGTCCGAGCTCATCGGCTCACCAAACAAAAGGCCTTGCACATAAGTGCAATCATGTGACTGAAGGAAGGCCAACTGATCCTCCGACTCGACGCCTTCGGCGACAATATCCATATTCAGGCTCTGGCCCATATGAATAATTGTGCCGACGATGGTTGCGTCGTCCGCATTGGTTGCAACATCCCGAACAAACGACTTGTCGATCTTGAGCGTGCTAATTGGAAACTGCTGCAGCGCACTCAATGATGAATAGCCCGTACCAAAATCATCGATAGCAAGGTGTAGGCCCAGACCGTAAAGCTGGTCGAGAATTTTTATGGTCCGCTCCGGATTCTCCATCAACGTAGTCTCTGTAATTTCAAGCTCGAGGGAGGTCGGTGACACTTCGTAGCTGCGGAGAATTGCGCTGATACGATTGCAGAAGTTCCGCTGGCGCAATTGTTTAAGTGACAGGTTTACTGACACCCGGCCGGGCGATGGGACGGACCGCTGCCAATAGCGAAAATCTTCACAGACGCGGTCAAGTACCCACTCGCCAATATCAATAATCAGATTAGTTTCCTCTGCCAGTGGAATAAAATCTGACGGTAATATAATGCCCCGCTCTGGTAGTTCCCAACGAACGAGCGCCTCAGCACCAATCATTTCACCCGTTTCAAGACTGTATTTAGGTTGATAGTGAACCAGGAGCTCGTCTCTTTCGAACGCACGTTTGAGCTTGCTCTTGGTCATAAGCCGCTCGACGGCGGCTTCGTTCATTTCCGGCTTGTAGTAATAATGCACGTTGCCGCCCGTTTTCTTCGCGTGATAAAGGGCGGCATCCGCATTTCGGATCAGGTCTATCACATTTGGTGCGTCTGTCGGGTAAAACGCTACGCCCATACTGGCAGTCATGAAGACTTCGTGGCCCTGGACAAAAAATGGTTCAGCGAGTCGGTCGAGCACTTGTCGTGCGACCTTGTCGAGGTCTGGCCTGTTGTCTGGACCTGTATGGATTTTGTCAATGATTACTGCGAACTCATCGCCCGCAAGGCGGCCGATGACAGAATCATCGGGCAAAGCATCTTTTAGCCGCTCGGCCACGGTTTCGAGTGTCGCATCTCCCGCCAGGTGCCCAAACGTGTCATTGATTTCCTTGAACTGATCAATGTCGATGTAGAACAGGCCAATCGACTTTTCCTTGCGTTTGGCGCGCGCAATTGCACGCTGCAGCAGATGCTGGAATTGCATTCGATTAGGAACTTTAGTTAGCGCATCAATTCTCGCCAGGTAGCGAATTCTCTTTTCAGCTTTGCGTCGTTCAGTAATGTTCTGGGCAGCGTAAATTCTGTGGCCACTAAAGTCATCCTTCGCTTCAATGGATGAGCTGGTATAAGAGATAGGAATCCGATCTCCGGATTTGGACGTCAAGAATGCTTCTCGCGGAACTCCGATTCTTGTATCCGCGTCGAAGAAATCACCTTTCTTCTCATCAACAATCAGATCAATCCGTTGCCCGAGCAGCTCTTTTTCGGAAAAGCCCAACATACGTGTCGTCGCTGCGTTGACGCGAATAATTTCGCCTTGAGGGGACGTGACAATGATTGCCTCGTTCATGCTCGATAGCACGCTGTCTACATAGTCTCGCGATATCGTCGTGAGCTTGAGTTTCTCACGCATGTCATTGAAGACTGCAGCGAGGTCCCCAAGCAGGTCACCACGAACGAAGTCCAGCGGTTCTCCATAATCCGCGTCACTTAGTTTCTCCGCCTGAACCTTCAGCTCCTTGATTCTTTGAGCCTGCATTTTCGCAATTAGCCAGATTACGAATCCACATAGCGCGAGTGTTACCACCGTAGCAGCGCCAATCCAGGCAAAACTCGTCTTCCGGTTCTCGGTTCCCAGTGCGATAAGCTGATCTTCGAAAGCCTCCGTTTCCTTGATTAAGGTTTCAGTTTCAAAGCTGGCCGACAACAATCCAATATTTTCGTTGTCACTAATAACCGGAAACTTCATATAAAGACGATCACTACGCCACAGGGTGTTTCCGGCAACAGGTTCTTCAGCGACTATACCGACCAACTCGATTGAGCCGTTGCTGTGCGTATATTGGAGGCCAACGAGAGCTTCGTTGGCGGCAATTGCCTGGTTGAGAGTGCTGCGGGTGGCGGCCGCCTCGGCGACTTCAGATTCGGAGATCGAATCGGCAATCCGGTAAAGCTGTCCCCTGGCACGACGCTCGAAACTCGCCGCGAGGCTGACTTCATGTTGCTGCACGCTTGTAGCAACAATTCCCGATGTCAGCCATTGATGCTGTCCATAAAAAATTGACAACATGACGCTAATGCCGACAAGTGCGATTGTCGACGCAAGAATCAAGTATCTTGGGAGGAATCTGCGGGCCATATTTCTCTCAGACAGAGACGGTCGAAGCATATTCGACAAATTGCGTCGGCCTTCAGTAGTCAGTCTGTTTGATTATTTTTGTTAACACAGCGCCTGATCGGGGCTGTGAAGTTTTTTAGACTCTGAGTTCGGATAGCTTACCACCGTGACAATTTCTGATCGATGAAATGCTAAATATAGTTTGCACTCAATTGAGCCTCAATTGAGGCTCAATTGAGGCTCAATTCGGCATCAACTGGCCGCTCGTGACATAATCAACCAAATTAAGCCGCTGAGAAACCGGGGAATCACCCCATTTTCCGGCAATTCTGGGGTATGGGCCGTTGCGGGCAATGGCACCGCCCGTCGACTAATCGGGGAACGGACGGTGCGTAAGACAGCGCTTATCGTTGATGATTCGAGATCCGCTCGGGTTGTGCTGAAAAAAGTCCTGGAGACGCACGATCTCAATGTAGATACTGCCGAGTCTGCCGAGGACGCGCTGGACTACCTGAATGGCAATCGCCCCGACGTGATTTTTATGGATCACCTGATGCCGGGCATGGATGGCTTCGAAGCCGTCTCCGCAATCAAGAAGAATCCGGATACCGCCACTATCCCAATCATGATGTATACCTCGCAGGAAGGCGAAGTCTATGTCGGACAGGCGCGTGCGCTCGGTGCCGTTGGAGTCTTGCCGAAGAATATCGCTCCTGTCGAAGTATCCAAGGTTCTGGAATCTCTGCGGGTCATTGGCGAAGGGCAGCCGGTCGACGATCCTGTCGGAGCGAAACCGTCGGAAGAGAAGCAGACGGTAGATTTAAGTGGGACTTTCCCTGCGTTGGAGACGCTGGATCAGGACATCCGGCTCCTGATACAGGACCTGTTTGATCAGCAACGGGCAGTTCTGCGCCGCGATCTGCTCGACAGTTACGAGGCGATCGCCACGCGGGTAGTTGACGAAATACGACCAGCAGAAGACGAAGATATTCCTGAGGCCGGGCCTCCGGACGATAATGGATTGTCGCGGCTTCCCCAGGCCGTCGTTGCAGCGATTGCTGTTGTCGTGATGGTGTTTGCCTGGTTGTATTGGCAGCGAGAACAAGGTTGGCAGGAATTGCAGGAACAGCACCGGGCACTGCAACAGGTTTTCGAAAGCCAGCGGGTTGCTGATGCCGAAGATTCGCTGCAGGTGATGCGTCAGATTGGCGACTATCAGCAGTCACTCGACTCAATATATACCGCAACGATCAGCAGTCTCGAGTGGGGTGCGAACCAGGCATCCGAATATTCATTTGGAGAGGCGCCGCTTGGCGATATTCGCCTGAATGTTATCGAGCAACTAAGTGATCAATTAATTGCGATAAATTTTTCCGGTGTGGTTCGGATAGAAACGCATGTGGCCAATTATTGCCTCACTGTCACCGGCACCGACGGCTTCGATCTGGCCGTTGACGAATTGCGTGCCACGGATTGCGATAGCATCGGGGTGGCAGCGGGCGAAGCTTACGAAATGGGACTTGAACAGTCCGTCGCGTTCGCAAATTTTATTCGCTTGGCCGACGAACGAACCGTTGGAAGAATTCGATACGAAATTATTTCTATGGGCAATTCTGACCCGCTGATGCCATACCCTGTTTCGGCGGCAGGCGTTACGGCAGGTGCCTGGAATAGGATAGCGGCCGCAAACAATCGCGTCGAAATCTCACTACTTCCGGATAATTTCTGAGGGCGTCAGTCCGCTGCGTCGCTGAAGTCGCGTTTCTCGACAAATTCGTGCGGATCACTTCGTCCGGTCGTTTTCATGACGCCTTGGACGACTGCACCTTCGGCGACTGCAATAGCCTCACCTGTAACAGTGCCGGTTATCTTTGCTGTATCGCTGATTTCAACCTGGCCCGCAGCGATTATGTCGCCGTCAATGGTGCCAGCGACGATTACCGAGTTGGCCTTGATAGCGCCCTTCCAGTAACCGCCTTTTGCCAAAGTGACGGAGCCATCAATATCGCATTCGCCATCGACCTGGCCGTTGATCATAAAGTTTCCACCGCCGGTAATCAGGCCTTCAATCTTGCAGCCTTCGCTGATCAGTGTGCCCGGGCCAACTGCCGCGTCCCGCAGTCGTCGCTTATTTGAATCGCTCATTGGAAGGTAATCTCCTGGTGGATCTTCACTTAATCAAGCACTGCGAATGATACATGTTGGGCAGGGTGATTAATGTGACTTTGTCGACCTGTTACCTTTTTTCTCACGGTGACCATAGCCGGCCGTTTCGACACTGGTCAGTCGGCCACCCTCGAAACGAATTACGCGCATCAGCTTGTGCGGGCCGAAATTGAAAAGCATTTCGGTAACCGCCAGTTCCTGGTGAAATCCGCCATATACGCGCCGTGTCGAGTGAAGCCCGGTTCCACCTGCCGGACGTTTGACGATATATGGACGCAAAACATTGCCGAGTTGTCTGATTGATTCGGGCTGGCCGCACAGCTCGATGACCTGCGACTCAACCATCCCTTCCTTGATTAGCCGACTGCCGCATCGAAGCGCCCACGCACTGTCGCTCATGAGCAGCAGGATTACGAGGGCTGCGGAAATACCTGGAAGATTGTTGATCGATGGTGTCATGGCCTTTGGAAGAATATTCGTCGACTCTGTCACCATTGTAGACCAGGAGTCGGTCTGTTCTGTTTCATTATTAAAAGACAAAGACTTAGACCACTCTTACGACGTCGTTGGCACGTCCGGATGGCCTCTGTATAGTCCCCGAATGATTTCCCAGTCTGTACAGAGCCGGAGGCGATTCATTTGAATCGATTGGTCAAACAACGAATCGAGAGGCTTGCTTCTAAAGGGCCCAAAAACGTTCTCGCGGGTGGCCTTAAGGGTATAGAGAAGGAGTCTCTGCGGGTCCTGCCGGATGGCAAGCTGTCAGATTCGCCGCACCCTGAGCGACTCGGATCAGCAATGACCAATCAGTTCATTACGACTGATTTTTCGGAGTCCTTGCTGGAATTCGTTACACCAGCCCAGGCGAATACCTGGGAAGCTCTCCGCGTGCTTTGCGAAATTCATCAATTCACCTACGAGCGAATCGGTGACGAATTGCTTTGGGTGACCAGCATGCCCTGTGTAATGGCGGATGATGCCAGCATTCCGCTGGCCCGTTATGGCAGCTCCAATGTTGGGAGAATGAAAACGGTTTACCGCAACGGCCTTGGCCTTCGCTACGGTCGCAAGATGCAAACCATTGCCGGCGTGCACTTCAACTATTCGCTGCCCGCTCACTTTTGGCCTGCATACCTGGAGCTTGAGAAGTCGTCCCTCGGATTGGATGAGTTCAGATCCGATGCCTATATGGGGTTGGTTCGCAATTTCCGCCGATTCGGCTGGCTGGTCCTGTACCTGTTCGGTGCGTCTCCTGCGCTGTGCAAGTCGTTTATGGGTGATGCGGAAACCGACATGCAGGAATTCAACGAAAACACGCATTTCGAACCATTTGGCACGTCACTGCGTATGAGTGATCTCGGGTACAGTAATAGTACGCAGGCGCGACTTCGCATATCTTTGGATTCTCTCGACGAATATGTCAATGACCTCAGTTGCGCAATCTGTACGAAAGAGCCGGAGTACGAAAAGATCGGCATTAAGGTTGATGGCAAGTATTTGCAGCTGAGTGCTAACCAGTTGCAGATCGAGAACGAGTATTACAGTCCGGTGCGGCCAAAGCGCGTGGCCAAGTCCGGAGAAAGACCGACCGCGGCGCTTACAAGAGGCGGCGTCGAATATGTGGAAATTCGCTCACTTGATCTGAACGTATTTGACCCGGTTGGCATCAATCAAAACGCAATGCGCTTTATGGAAGCATTCCTCGTGTATTGCGTGTTGCACGATAGCCCGCCTCTTGATGAACAGTGTTGGCGAGATATTGCCAACAATCATGGCGCGACAGCTCGGTACGGAAGAGATCCCGAATTCAAACTGCTACGTGATGGCAAGGAAGTGTTACTTCAGGACTGGGCGGGCGAGATCATCGACGATGTACGGGAGATTGCAGAAATTATTGACCGTGGCGACGACAGCAATACCTACGTGCAGGCAGTTGACGCGCAGTCGGAATTGGTCGGCAACCCGGACGCGACGCCGTCAGCGCGGGTCCTCGATGAAATGCGCCAGGCCGGCACCGGTTTCTTCCACTTCGCAATGAGCTGCGCAAAGAGCCACAAAGAATATTTTTCAGCATTGGCGGGATTGGAAGGCGAGCGACTGAAAGTCTACAGCGACGAAGCGACTAAATCGCTGGAAACGCAGCGCCAAATCGAGCAATCCGATGAAATCGACTTCGATGAATACCTTAAACAGTACTATTCAGAACAGGGCTGCTGCGACTAGCTCCTGACGCAAGCCCGGACAGGTTTCACGTCCGAGTCATGAAAGGCAATGGTTCACCGTTTTCGTAGGCAAAGTCGCGATGCAGCGTCTGCAATTTCTGCGTCAGGGGCCCGGATTTTCCGCTTCCGATGGTTCTTCCGTCTGCCTCGAGTATCGGCGTCAGTTCCCCCATTGTGCCGGTGGTAAACGCTTCGTCGGCCGAATAGAGTTCGGACAGTGAAATATTTTTTTCCCTGGCCGGCAGGCCTTCCCGTTTTGCAATGTCCAGAATCATCTGGCGTGTGAGGCCGGGGAGACAGGCATCCGCAAACGGTGTGAGCAACTCGCCGTGTCGCACCATGAAAATATTCGTATCGTTTGTTTCCGAAATAAAACCGTTGATATCGAGCATGACTGCGCTGTCCACGCCGGCGACGTTCGCATCGATTGCCGCCAGGATATTGTTCAGCAGATTGTTGTGGTGAATTTTCGAATCCAGGCATTGTGGCGTATTTCGTCGGGTCGATGAGGTGACCACGCGTATTCCCACGTCAGAATAGACGGGTGGCTTCCACTCTGCGAGTACGATCAATGAGCAACCTGACTGATTCAGTTTCGGGTTCATGCCAGAGGTTATTTTTTCGCCTCGTGTCAGCGTCAACCTGATGTGGGAATCATCAGTCATGTCGTTGGCTTCGAGAGTCGCAAAAATTGCCGCGCGAATTTCATCAGAAGATGGCACTGCTGCAAAAGCGAGTGCTGCAGCTGAGTTCTGCAATCGTTCAAGGTGGTCACCCAGGGCCGCAATACGACCCCTGTAAACGCGCAAACCTTCCCAGACGGCGTCGCCCCCCTGTACTGCGCTGTCGAAAACAGAAACTGAGGCTTCATGTCGTGGCACAAGCCTGCCGCGCACATGAACCAGGATGTCGGAATTTCTCGAATCCGGAGTCTGCAAAATAATCTCCTTCTAGTGGGCTTCGTATGCGCGAAAAGCGCGCTCATTGAGCTTCTCGTACCAGGGCGCGCACTCTGCAAGTAAGGGGGCAAGATGGTCGGGAAAACCGCTCTTGTGGGAATAAGGTGAGAAGCCGGTGCTTTGGTGAACTGCGTGGTACCAAAAAGGAGCCCACACGCCATCTTCTTCTCGCGGGCCTGCTCGCCAGTTCAGCATGTTGTCCGTGTAGTCGATATCAATGTGATCGCAGAGTTGCCGCAGTACGCCCGGCGCATCAAGAAGAAGCTCCCTGGAATCTACAACTGCGGGCTTCTGACCTTTGGACTCAAGCTCTTCAAACAGCTCCCATTGCATCTTTAACCCGGTATCACTGAGCTCGGCATGCGGAAGCTGAATGGTCAATGATGGCAACATTTGCTCAGGGTCGCGCACAAGGAATATGTTTGTTGTGTTTTGCATGAAGCCGGAGTCGATATCGACAAGATGATGGGCCATCTGCTTCATGAATAGAATGTCGCAGTCACCGGGCGGCGACGTGAGCAATTCCCTCATGACGCTGTCTCCGTCGCAATTCATCGCGGCCATAACTTTTTCACGGCCCGGATGATCTGCTTCTGTTACGCGCAAAAAATGACCGTAAAGTGGTTCGTCGATAACCCGGGTATCGGCACGTTCCGCGAAGCTGTACATCAGCGCCGTCGAGACATTTCGAGGACCGGACCAGAGACAGACGGCTTTCATGATTTTTGGGATCTTCTTGTTGTGTTTTTCGCGAATTCGGAGCGATTAGGGCGGCCCCGTGACGCGTATCGGATTGTACTCAAAAGTGGCATTGTTAGTCAGTCAGGCAGCCGTTCGGCCGCTGTGGCCGTGAACGAAATCCCGCATCGACGTGCGGATTGTGCGCCAGGTCACAATTCATCGCCCAAATGATGAGTCGGAATGGCAATTTAACTAAACTAGGCCACAGTTACCGCTGTTTTGGCGGCGGCGTGGCTAACTGGATGAAGCGCTTGATCAAGACATTCGTTATTGGAGTTATTCTGGGACTGCTCGGTACTGGAGCACTGGCTTGGTATGTACCTGCCGTTGATATCCATCGGGAGCGTTCCCTTGTTTCGGTTCAGACCAACGGTGGCAATATTGAGGTGTTCCACATCAACCTGCCGCGGGACCGGATTATGGTCGGCTTGCCGAATGTTGATAACAGTATTCCGGCGGGACTCGAGTGGCCAGGGGAAGAGTTTCTCGGTGATATGCAGGCTGAGCTTTTTAAGGTCCGGAACAGCGACGATACCGTCATCGGTGTTGCCAGCAGACTGGCCAGTGCAACCGGCGAGTCGGGCCCGTTCATTGAATGGGTCGTCCACCTGCCGGCTCGGGGCACGATTTACGTGAAAATGGAAATTACGCCCTCAGCAGACGGGTTTCGAAACGGCGAGATGCTGGCGGGTAGCAGGGATTTCTCTGTCCTATCAGGATCGGTTCGCGAACAATTCATAGCCGATGTTGGTGAAGATGCCGATGCGCAGGGTCGAATTCGACTTGAGGCCGCACTTGTGGGCCAGCTGGGAGACGAGGAATGAAATACGCGATTTCGTTGGTTCTCGGACTCCTCGTTGGTGCCGTGGTATTCGTGCTCGGACTCTACTTAAACCCATTTTCCGGTCAGGCAACGGTTTCGCCGCTTGCCGTCACAAGCGAACGCGTTATCGATCTGTCGTTTTCGGCTGTGCCGGGTGACGGCATTCTTTATACAGATCACGGGGAAACCGTCGTAACGCCGCATCCGGAGAGAATTGCTGAACTCTGGGAGCCGGCTGTTCATGAAACAAGTGTTTACGTGACGAAAGTGGAAAGCAGCCGCGGTGATTTCGCAGGAATTGGTATCAAGTTCTCTTCCGAATCCGAGCAAACGGCAATCGTAAAGGGTGACGCCATCGCGAACAGCGCCTGGCACATCTATCTGCCAGGCCAGGGGACTCTGTTGATTGATCAAACCGAAAACTTCTGGTCGTACATACGCGGGGTCGTAATTCCGGCTCGTACCAGTGCAGGAGACAACTGGGTAGGATCCTTCCATGCCATCACTACAAACGGACCTGGTTCGCTCGGTACCGCCCGAGTCACAGGTGGCAGCGGGTTGTTTGATGGAATGACCAGCGAGTCTGTCGAGGCATTGACCGCCCGAGGTTATTCTGCCAATTCAGGCCCTGTGTCCATCGATGGCAACCTAACCATCGAATTTACCGAACTGGCTGCCGCCAGCGAGTAGGCCCTAAGCCATATCCTTAAGCTGGATTTCCACGTCGGCGAGCAAAGTAGGGTCAATTCTCGCGTGCGCGGCAATGAGTGCCTTCGATTGCACAAAATCCTTTGGTGCATTTACGGCATCTATAGAGATCAGGTGACCTTCACGAAGGTATAGGCAGGCGAACGAGCGCTGCTCAGGCTTGCCTCTGATTACCACCTGGTCGTAGCCTTGCGACAGTCCGGCGATCTGTAATTTCAGATCGTACTGGTCTGACCAGAACCATGGGACTTGCGCGTAGCTCAGATCTTCGCCACAGATGTTCCCGGCAGCCGTCTTCGCCTGTTCGAGCGCGTTGTGCACCGATTCCAGGCGGAGCTCGGAGCCGAGCAGTTTGTTCGGATGCCAGGTGCAATCGCCAATCGAAAATATGCATGAATCGCTCGTCCGGCAATGATCGTCGACAACGACTCCGTTCGCGACGTCGAGACCGCAATCGATAGCTAGCTCGATATTTGGCACGATGCCGATCCCGATTACGACGATGTCGGTTGGCAGAATCTCGCCTGTGTCCAGTATGACGCCCTCAACACGTTCAGTCCCTGCCAAGCCCTGAACGCCGGTTGAGAGGCGGAGATCAACTCCATTATCGGCGTGAACACCCTGGTAGAATTCGGATAATTCCGGAGATACGACACGGCTCATAACGCGGCTTTCCATTTCAACCACAGTGACGTTCTGGTCCAGCTGTGCTGCAACCGCGGCAACTTCGAGGCCGATATAGCCGGCACCGATGATCGCAACTCGTCGTCCTTCTCTCATGTCTCGCCGAATGGCATCAACATCGCTGATGCCGCGCAGGTAATGCACGCCGGCAAGCTCAGAGCCTGGGATTTCGAGTTTGCGTGGGCGACTGCCGGTTGCAATTACGAGGTAGTCGTAGTCGAAATGCTCTGCATCAGCGGTAGTGACCTGATGACTGTCCCGGTCGATGGAGACAACCCGCGTTCCGAGATGAACTGAAATATTCGGCTCGTCGTAGAAGCTCTCCGGTTTGAAATAGAGCCTTTCTGCGGGCAGTTCACCGGCGAGGAACTTTTTTGACAATGGTGGCCTCTGGTAGGGATACCAGGGCTCCTCTCCGATCAAGGTGATCTTTCCGTCAAACTTCTTTTGCCGCAGGGAGGCTACAACCTGTCCTGCACCATGCCCGGCCCCGACGATTACGACATTTTTCATGCGGAGAATTCTACGTGCTGCGACAATGCGTTAACAGCGCGCTTAATATTTTTGCCATGGTTCGCTATTCTTCATGCCCCGCAGCCTCCGTTGAACGTTATGAAAGCAAATGCAATCCGAATCCGCGAATATGGTGGACCAGATGTTCTGAATTACGAAGAAGTTGACGTCGCAGAGCCGGCGGAGGGTGAGGTTCGCATCCGGCACACCGCGATAGGCCTTAATTTTATTGATACCTATCATCGCAGTGGTCTCTACCCGATGGAGTTTCCCGCTGGCCTTGGGTCCGAAGCCGCCGGAGTTATTGACGCGGTCGGCCCGGGCGTAACGGGAATGAACGAAGGTGATCGTGTGGTCTACACGGGATTGCCGCCAGATTCCTATTCAGAGGTCCGGACCTTTCCGGCGCAGAAGTGCGTTCTGATACCGGATGATGTCACTGACGAGCAGGCGGCGGCCGTCTTTCTCAAGGGACTGACAGCGTGGTACCTGCTGCGGCGAAGCTATCCGGTCAATCAGGGCGATGCTGTTCTGTTGTATGCGGCGGCAGGAGGTGTCGGCTTGCTAGCCAGCCAGTGGGCGAAACATTTGGGAGCAACAGTCATTGGCATTGTCAGTACGAGTGAAAAGGCGGCGCTGGCGAAAGACAGCGGCTGTGACCACGTACTCATGGCGGACAATCCCGACATCCCCGGTGCCGTGCGTGAACTCACCGGCGGCGAGGGTGTTGCAGCAGTTTACGATTCGATAGGCAAAGACACATTTTTTACATCGCTCGATTGCCTCAGGCCGCACGGGGTGATGGTGACCTTCGGGAACGCGTCCGGTCCGGTTGACCCCTTCGCCCCGGCTGAATTGGCAAAGAGACATTCGCTTTATGTGACCCGCCCGGTTCTGTTCGATTTCATCGGGACGCATGAGCATCTGAAGACGGCTGCCGGTGAGCTCTTTCAAGTTGTCGGTAACGGTGTCGTCACAATCAGCGTAAATCAACGTTATCCGTTGCAGGATGCGGCACGCGCGCACATGGATCTTGAGGGGCGAAAGACGACCGGCTCAACTGTCCTGATTCCGTGACTGCTTCACGTTTTGCTGTCAAGGTGCAACAGGTACCAGTGGCCATAAAAGAGGCAGCACAATCATCACCGTAATGAAGACAACGATGGTCAACGGAACACCGACTTTGATGTAGTCGACAAACCGGTATCCACCCGGGCCCATCACGAGAATATTCGCCGGATGAGAAATGGGACTGGTGAAGCTGGCTGACGCGGCCATCGCAATGGCCATCATCGCAGTTTCGGGCGCATATCCCATGTCGCCCATCGCCGATAGAACGATGGGCGACATCAGAACGACGAGCGCCGCGGTTGGGATGATCATCGTGGCCATCGCCGTTAGCACATATAGCCCTGCAATTACGGGCCAGGGGCCGGCATCTCCAAGCAAGAGCATGACCTGGTCGGCCAGGTAGCTGGCTGCGCCGGTATCCTGCATGGCCGTCCCAAGCGGCAGCATGCCGGCGATAAGAAATATGGCGCGCCAGTCGATTGCGCGATAGGCCTGCTCCATGGTTAGGCATCCGGTCAACACCATAATGCTGCCACCAACGACCGCAGCAATCGCTATTGGTGCATAACCCGCCATTACGCTTGCAACTACTGCGAACATAATAAACGCGGCCAGCGGGGCCCGCTGGGTGTCTGGTGGCTCCTTGCCCAGCGGTGTCAGGATCAGGAAATCGGAGTCGTTGTCCAGGAGTTG
>CAJQPR010000012.1 GCA_905480255.1 uncultured Woeseiaceae bacterium
TGATTTCACCAGCATTGATCGACTGCTAAGGTCTCGTCCGGAATCCTATCTGGTCAAACTCCTGTGAAATTATTCGCGATCACATTGCTCGTGGGCTGGGCCGCTTTGGCTCAACCTGCAGAGCTCTCAGTCCGCGTGACAGATGCCCCGGCCACTGGCGAGCTGGTATTTCAGGTATATGCCTCTGCGAACGCATTTGGTGATTTTCGAGACCCGGCTAAAGAGATGCGTTCGCCGATACGAGCAGACGGCACGTATCTCATAAGTGACGTACCGACCGGCGATGTCGCCCTGCTGGTATATGTTGATGAAAATAACAACGGGGTTCTAGACAAAAACTTTATCGGGATACCGAAAGAGCCACTGGGAATTTCCAACAACTATCGTCCGAAAGGACCACCCGCATTTAGTCGCGCAGTATTCCGGGTTACCGACAATGAAACGGCGGCCGCTGAAATACAGATCTACAAAGTACTGGGCGAACGTGGTCGCCTCGGCGTTGGCGCCGGCGTCATCGGGCGTAGCAGTCCCTACGTTGGATCTAACACGACTGTGTTGCAGCCGATTCCGGCCATTACCTACAACGGAGAGCGGCTCCAATGGCTGGGCCCCAACGTACAATACGGAATTGCCGGCACAGGCTGGTGGCGCCTCGCCGCATCCGCCTCCTATAGAGTTGGCGTTTATGAAGAGGATGACAGTCCAGCGCTGGCTGGATTAGGTGATCGTGACGGTACGCTTATGGCCGGACTGGGAATGCGCTTCGAAGTGCCAGGTGGTATCAACCTCGTACTGCGCTATGAACATGACGTCCTGGACAAAATAGGCGGCGGGTCTGCCACAGCGAGATTGTCAAAAGGTTTTCAGGCCGGCTGGTTTCGGATCGCACCGCAGCTGCAGGTCAATTGGCTCAGCGAAGAGCTAACAAACTACGACTTCGGCGTACCGCCGGATGGCGCCACATTGATACGGCCGGAATACAATACCGGCAGCTCGGTGAGCTACGAGGTTGGATTCGGTAGCTTCATCGAGTTAACCGAGGACTGGCGCATTGTTCTGAGTGTATCGGCCGAGTTTTTGCCCAGTGAAATCGTTGCTAGCCCAATCGTCGCTGATGATCATGTCATCAAGGGTTTCGCTGCAATTACCTACGTGTTTTAAGCAATAATGACTGCAGCAAAAGCTCAGCATATGGTTCAGCGGAAGATTTCCAATAAATGTCATCAATGACACGAGACTGACAATGGCCAAATCCAGTTACAGCTCAATTTTAAAATCTGCGCGAAGACTGTCCGTTGCGGGTATGGCACTGCTGACGGCTGTCTTGCAAAGCGGCTGTGCCGGGGCGCCCGATGGGGTTGAGGTCGTCACCGACTTTGAACTGAATCGCTATCTTGGCACCTGGTATGAGATCGCGAGGCTCGACCACCGCTTTGAGCGAGGCCTGTCACGTGTGACTGCGAACTACAGCATGCGTGACGATGGCGGCGTTAGCGTCGTGAATCGTGGTTACCAGCTCAGCAGTGAAGAATGGGAAGAAGCAACGGGCAAGGCCTATTTCGTTGGTGCGCCAGATATCGGCCAGTTGAAAGTATCCTTCTTCGGCCCATTTTACGGGGGCTACAACATAATGGAGCTGGACAAAGACGACTATCAATATGCGCTGGTCGCCGGGCCTGATCGTAGCTACCTGTGGATTCTCGCTCGCTCGCCAAAACTGGACCAGGAAACATTAGATGCCCTGGTGAACATCGCCAAAATGGCGAATTTTCCCACCGAAGAGCTTATTTACGTCGATCAATCCGAGATAGGCGGCCCCTGAACAGTTGCCGGTGACAACGAGCAATACTCAAACCACCGATAATTTTTATCCCACATAGACTCAGGGCAATTGAGCCTCAATCGTTTGCGCAATCAGGCTGTAACCAGCGAAGTTGGCGTGTACATCCGGACCGACCGGGTCGGGATCGCAGTTGTATGTCCATTCGCAGATGTTAAACACGCTTGCAGGCAACTGGTCATTGGGTGCCGGTAATGTCGAAGCAACCATGGTCGTGAAATCGTCTGACTCGAATGCTGAATAGACGTCCGCCATCGGCATTCCCGCAGTCGTATAAGTGTTTAGCAGAGCGTCGTTCAGAATAACTGCGGCCTGGGCCGATTCCATCGCAAGCGTTTGGCCCGCGGCATCCGTCAACCAGGATGAAAGGTAAGGGTTGTAGTAATTCATGCCGACGATCGTCACGTCCGGGCCCGCCGCGTTGCGCAATGCTGTTAGCACCGTTGCCAGGTCAGTCGCAATCTGGGCTGAAACCGCATTCACACAGTCAATATCTACCGTTGTCGTGACACAGCCGGCATTGCGAAAATCGTTGGCGCCCATGTCTATCGTCACGAGTTCGACAAAACCCCTGTTGCGATTAAGAAAGTCCACAGCTGCCTCCAGCTGAGATCCGGCGATATACACACAGCTTCCGCCGTTAATCATGTCGTCCAGCGTCTCTCCCGGGCAACCGAACTTGTTGAGATCCATATCGAGATTCGGACCGGAGGCCTCGAATCCCGGCCTTACCAGGCTAAAGAGCTGATTTGAGTAGCCGTCGTCTGTCGGAAGGGGCAAGCCGCCACTGGTCGGTTGCACGCCAACCGACAACGAAGTGCCTAGCGAAAGGTAATAATGGGTTTCCGCATCGTTCAGTTCGTTGACGAGTTCGTTGACCTTGTCACAGGCCGCAAGTGGCAAGGTGGCGACGATAATTGCCAGTCTCCACATGCTGAATGATTTCTGAGTCTTCGCTGTCATGTCCGGTACTCCCGCCCCAGCTGGTCTGGAATTCTGAGGTTTGCCAATCAGTTACGTTCGACAATGACGCGCCCATGCGATTTGCCACGAAACCAGGCCGTCATTATTGGCCACGGTGGAAAGATCGACTGAGGCCCGGTTCACATTTGGGAAGGAAATGAGTGGCCCTGCTAATTTGAGGGTATAAAACGTTCAAAGTCGTTTTCGTTCGGTCGCCCGAGTCGCGAAAAAGTGCTCTGACCGCACTTACATCTCCTACGCGCCGGCAATTCTGTTACCATGCGCCCGCCCAAACAGTAGCCGGACTTTGCATACCCTTAATCCGTAAGGCTTTTTTCGCCTGACGATAGATGCTTGCTGGCCGCTGATTCATCTATCACACCCCGGTATAAACTCATGATTTCTGCTGCAAATTTGTCGATCCAGTTCGGCGCCAAACCTTTGTTCGAAAATGTCTCGGTGACCTTCGGCAATAGCAACCGCTATGGCCTGATTGGCGCAAACGGTTGCGGAAAATCGACTTTGATGAAAATCCTGGCGGGCGAGCTGGAGCCAACCGCGGGTAATGTATCGATTGATCCCAACGTACGCGTGGGTCAACTCTCACAGGATCAGTTCGCGTATGAAGATTACCGCGTCCTCGATGCCGTGATCATGGGTTACGAAAAACTGTGGACGGTGATGCAGGAGCGCAATCGGCTGTATTCGCTTCCTAAGATGAGCGACGAAGAAGGCATGCGCGTTGCAGATCTTGAAACCGAGTTTGCGGAGATGGATGGTTATTCTGCTGAATCGCGTGCCGGCGAACTACTCGAAGGTATCGGCATCCCGGTTGAACAACACGAAGGCCCCATGAGCGCTGTTGCACCAGGCTGGAAACTCAGGGTCTTGTTGGCGCAAGCGCTATTCTCAGACCCCGATGTTTTGCTACTTGATGAGCCGACCAACAACCTCGACATTAACGCCATACGCTGGCTGGAAGAGTTTCTCGATACGAGTAAGGCAACGATGGTCATCATCTCGCATGATCGCCACTTTCTGAATAGCGTGTGCTCGCACATGGCCGACCTGGACTACGGCAAGCTACAGGTCTTTCCGGGCAACTATGATGAATACATGACCGCTGCCACGCAGGCACGTGAGCGCATGTACGCGGACAATGCCAAAAAGAAAGTCAAAATGGCCGAGCTGCAAACTTTTGTCAGCCGCTTCTCCGCTAACGCATCGAAAGCACGCCAGGCCACTTCTCGAGCCCGCCAGCTGGAGAAAATTCAGCTTGAAGATATCAAGCCATCGAGCCGGGTTAGCCCTTTTATTCGCTTCGAGCAGGAGAAGCCGTTGCGTCGTATTGCAGTCGAGGCGACCAACATTGGCAAGGGTTTCGATGAAGGCCCGTTGTTTGAAAAACTTGACCTGACCATTGAGGCAGGCTCACGTGTCGCGATCATCGGCACCAACGGCATTGGCAAGACCACACTGGTCCGCACCTTACTTCAGGAACTCGACGTCGACAGTGGTGAAGTCAAATGGTCGGAGAATGCCCGCAAGGGATATTTCGCACAGGACAATGCGCCGGAATTTGAGACAGACATGAGCCTGTTCGACTGGATGACGCAGTGGCAACCACCCGGTGCAGATGAGCAACTGCTGCGCGCCACGCTCGGACGAATGTTGTTCTCCAGGGACGAAAGCGAGAAGTCGGTGAAAGTCGTATCCGGTGGCGAGCAACGCCGTCTGATGTTCGGCAAACTGATTCTGCAACAGCCGAACGTGATGATCATGGACGAACCCACCAATCACCTCGATATGGAGACCATCGAAGCGCTGAACCTGGCGTTGGAAAACTATCCTGGCACGCTGATCTTTATCAGCCATGACCGGGATTTCGTTTCGTCGCTCGCAACTCGCGTCATCGAAATGACACCGGATGGAATCAACGATTTCAATGGCAGCTACGACGAATACCTGCGTACCCAGCTGCCGAATGACAAAACCCGCGCTGCCTGAGCAACAACTGGCTTAATCAGCAGCCAAAAAAACACCCGTGCAAACTCGGTTGTCACGGGTGCATTTTTTCCGCCTTCCGCCTCAAACAGTGCAGCACTCACCTTTTCAGTCGGCAGCGCTTCCCAGCAGCGTGAAACGTTTTTAGCCCCGCCAGTCTTGGCGACCGGCGGGTCATTCTCTTACGGCGTTAATTTGCCCTTGAGATGCTCTACGAGCTCACCCATTTCACCGCTCGGACTGAATTCGATCGATTCGTAGTCCTCATCGACCCTGACCGTGTGACCTGGTGGCCAGTAGTAAACTTCGCCAGCCTTCACCGTTTCTTCAGAACCATCTGCGTAGGTAACGTGAATGGAGCCCTTGAGCACGGCGCCCCAGTGTGGGCACTGACAAAGGTTGTTTGGCAACCCTTCAAGCAGTGGCGCAGCGTCCGCGCCTGCCGGGAATCGTATGCGGGCAACATTGATGTCACCCCAATCCTCTCCCTGGATACAGACACCACCCGCCTCCAGGCGCGTCGTTAGTTCATTCCTAGATTGCTTCATATAGAACTCCCATTATTGTTGGCATCGCGGCGGTCTGTCCGCCACACAAATTAATTGTACATGTGCAAACTGTCTCCGCAACTGAAAGTGTTCAAATGCTCAGTATCCTCAGGCAGAGCTGTAAGCATTCATGAACTATTCTTGACAGATTGGTAGACGCGAACACGGTAGAATTCTCTGCTGTCGACATCAAACCTTCGCAATAGCTAATTATCTTGCCAAAAACCAGCAACCCAAATACCCGATGGCTCATG
>CAJQPR010000013.1 GCA_905480255.1 uncultured Woeseiaceae bacterium
GCGGAATTTCCCGCAGTTGGCTCGCGACGCCGAAAATGGTCGGATCGACACCGTCGACCAGCAAGTGGGCAGCCGACCGGCTTGTGTCCAGCGAGCGCCTGTCGAAGTCTTCCGGAATTAATACGCCGACAGAAATCTGGCCTGTGCGCAGTAATTCCTCGAGTTCCTGCGCGGTTGCTACTTTGTATTTGATGTCCAGCACCTGGGTCTGTCCAAGTTCTGCAACGAACTGGCGTGACAGGTGGCTGTTGGACTGGTCGGCAACCGCAGAAACAAGGTTTCGGACGTCGGTGTTGATTGCGAAGCCAAACAGCAACATCTGCATGACCGGTATACCAACAATCATGGCGAATGTGAGGCGATCGCGCCGCAACTGCAGAAGCTCCTTTTTTACTACAGCATATATGCGCGATACGGATTTCATGCGGCCTGTTCCTGATCGCCGTCTTTCAGGGTGACTGCCACGAACACGTCTTCGAGTGACGCGGCCACTATGCTGCATTCGGCATTCATACCCAGGGCGCTCAGCTTTCCGGACACCAGGCTGAGCGGATCCGTCGCAGATTCCGGAACCAGTACGCGAAGACGAATTCCAAGTTGTGTCACGCTTTTAACTTCCGGCATCGTGTTTAGTTCGTTCTGCGCCGCCCAGGGGCTATCTGCAAGCACCTCAATTACTGACATGCCGGTGGACGCCTGTAGTTCCGCGGGAGAGCCGTCGGCAACCTTTCTGCCGTGGTCCAGGATGGCCAGCCGATGACAACGCTCGGCCTCATCCATGTAATGTGTCGAAACGAGAATCGTCGTCCCTGCATCGGCAAGGGCAAAAAGTTTCGCCCAGAAGTCGCGGCGGCTTTTCGGATCAACGGCGCTGGTTGGTTCATCGAGAAGCAGCAATTCCGGCTTGTTGAGCACAGCACAGGCCAGCGCCAGGCGTTGCTTTTGTCCGCCGCTCATTGTGCCGGCCAGTTGTTTCATCTGCTTGCCGAGATCATAGCGATCCAGCAGGTCATCAATCCGGGATTTTCGTTCTGCACGGGGGTACGAGTACACGTCAGCGATGAAGCGCAGGTTCTCGAGGACGGTGAGATCACCGTAAAGAGAAAATTTCTGCGTCATGTAGCCAATTCGGGACTTGAGTGGATTTGCGTCGCCCGGAACATCAAAACCCAGAACGTTGGCGCTGCCTTCTGACGGGGTCAGCAGACCACAAAGCATGCGAATCGCCGTGGTCTTGCCGGAACCGTTAGGACCCAGGAAGCCGTAGATGATTGATCGAGGTACGTTTAGGTCAAGATGATCAACTGCAGTTAGTTGACCGAAACGCTTGGTCAGATTGCGCGCCTGGATGACGAGCTCCGCAGCATTGTCCATCGCTCAGTTTTCATCCCGATCAAGCAACAGTTCTACTTCAACCGGGACGCCATCCGGCAGGCGGCGGTCTGTGCCTACGAGGTCAATTTTTGCAGCAAAACTAAGTCTGCCCCGGTCATCCTCCGTCAATGCAAAGTAGGGCGTAAAAGCCGCTTCGCTGGAAACCCATCTCACGACGCCTTCAATCGGTGAATCCATTCCGTCGACAAAGACATTCGCACTGACACCAGGAGAAACAAGAACCCGTAACGATTCTGGCACATAGACACGAGCGTAGACCTGCTCGCCCGACAACAGGATAGCCATCGGTTGACCGATTCCAGGTCTTTCGCCAGTTTCGAAGAGAAGTGTGTCAATGACCCCGGCAACTGGCGCAGTCGCAGAGTGCCTGTCCCGGTCAATCGTCAAAGCCGCCAATCTTGCCTCGGCTACTTTGACCGACTCTTCGGCCTGCCGAAGTTCCTCGACCGTCGTTCCACTTAGCAGCTCGTCAAGTCGCGCTTCGAGATTATCCAGGTTTGCCTGTGCAGCGTCCCTCGCAGTTTGTGCCCGGTCACGAAGTTCCGGAGAGGCGAGATCTCGTGCGAACAGATCCTGGGCGCGCTTCAGGTCGGTTTCACGAAACTCCAGTTCTGTGTGCGCCCCATCAACGTTCGCTTGTGCAGCAACGATCAACTCCTTTCGTGGACCCCGAATTAGTTCGGCCAGTCGCGCGCGAGCCTGTTTCACGGTTGCGTCGGCTTCGGCCACCCGGGTTTCGACACGCGAAGTGTCCTGCCTTATCAGTAGTTGCCCTATGTTGACCTGTTCACCCTCGGCAACCATTCGCTCCAGAATCGGTTCTGAGAATTCGGCTGTGATCTCGACGCGATCTGACTCGAGTTGACCTACAAGTCGTTGCGCTTCATCTGTCGGTGCGCATGCGACAAACGCAAACGAAATTGTCGCAAGGCAAAGCGATCTGACAAAAGTCTTGTTCATTACCTGTCTACCTTGATCGAATTCAATACAAGACTGATGTGACCTTCCATCAATCCGTCGGTATCGAGTTTGTCGTGTGCGTCGAATACCTGGGTCCATACCATCGCGAACAGCACAGGGCTAACCAGCAGTTGCGGAAAGTCATCGACAGCGGATCGGTGAAACTCGCCGCCTCGTACACCTTTTTCGAGCACCGTTCTAATTGCCGCCATGCCCTTAGAAACGACATTTTCCCAGTACCACGCCACGAGATCCGGATGTTTCGGCCCTTCTGCAATCATTAATCTCGCCAGTACTCGAGCCGGAGACCTTGGTACCTTTTTCGCGAAGTCGAGGAACGGGCCGCGCAGAAATTCTTCAGCGGTCAGGTCTGAATTACCAATGTCCTGGATAAGCGCGTCGAGGCGGGGAGAGACGAAATTTCGGATGACGGCTTTGAACAGATCTTCCTTCGTTTTGAAGTAAAGGTAGAGCAGCCCTTTGCTGACTCCGGCCCGTTTTGCGACTTCTTCCACCCGGGTAGCTGCATAGCCATTTTCCGCAAAGGCCTCCATTGCGGCCTGCGTTATTTCGGCGGGGCGGTCTTCCTTGCGGCGCTGGTAGCGAGGTGTGGACACTGGTTCAAACCACTAATGACCCTGGAGTCAGTAACTATATATTAATGACCAGGGAGTCAGCAAGCGGATTCAGAGCGAATTGTGAACTGACTGCAAAACCCGTGGTTGCTGGCATTCCGGGGATTCCGGCCACGCCAATAGATGGTAATCTCACGCCATGTTTACCTACATAGATCCAAGCGTTCGCGAGCGTCTGATCGCCAAGGGCAAGCTGATTCGCATCAACGCGGATGGCAAGGCAACTGATCCCGATGCGCCGCCCGAGCCTGGCGCCAGGGCAATCAGTGTCCTTGGCCCGATTCCGTTGCCGCTGGAACGGCATGGACGACACTACGAGGTTGAATGGTATGCCAGCGTTCGGCACACCGAGCTGAGCAAGGCAACTGAGCTGGCCGACGAATTACGGGAACGTGACGGGCAGCAGTCATTCGCGATTCTCGCGGACTCGATGGCTGTTAACAGCGTACTCGTTCTGGGCGATCCGGCGACCTGGGAAAACCCGCTGGTCCGGATTCATTCCAGTTGCCTGACCGGTGATGTTTTTGGCTCTGAACGTTGCGAATGCGGACCGCAGTTCATTGCAGCATTGGAGAGAATAAGTTCGGACCCGGCGGGTGGGATGATCGTCTATATGTCCGGCCACGAGGGCAGGGGAATCGGCCTGTGGGCTAAGGCCGCGACATACCTGCTGCAGGATGCCGGCGAAGACACCTACCAGGCGAATCGCTCTCTCGGCTTGCCGGACGACTCACGCGACTTCAGTGATGCTGCGTCACTGATTAAGTTCTTCCTGGGCGACAAATCGTTCCGTCTTCTGACCAACAACCCCAAGAAGGTTGATGACCTGAATGCGATGGGCGTCTCCAATGTTACCCGTGTGAAGCATGTCAGCGGGGTTGGGAAGGCGAATAAACGGTATCTCGAAGCGAAACGTGACTGGGGCCACAAACTCGACGAAGCAGACATCGACTGACGGTTACTGGCGCCACAGACGAAGATTCCCGGCTTCGCTTTCAAAATCTGAACGGAACGGGTTGATATCGAGTCCGCCGCGCCGTGTATAGCGCGCGTAGACGGTCAGGTCTTCCGGCCCGCAGCACTTCTTAATGTCCATGTACATTCTTTCGACGCAGGCTTCGTGAAAATCCTGATGCTGTCTGAACGACACGATGTAGTCGAGAACCGACGCTCGTCGAATGCGCGGGCCGCGATAGCGGATCAGCACACTGCCGAAATCAGGCTGGCCGGTGACAGGGCAAAGACTCCGCAGCAAGTGCGAATGCAATTCTTCGGTGACGATTTCCTCGTTCTCGTTGCCAAGCAATCCGGCATCGACTGCGTTCGAAGACGATCCAATGCTCAGCATGTCCACACAGTCACCGGGAAAATCGCTGATTGCGGTTTGGCTCGTCGCAGAGCCGGTGATGATCGCAACGTCAACCGCAGTTCCAGCGATCGCGGACAGATCTTTAGAAATGGTGGCTTCGAGAGCCGCCGGCGAATCCTGGCGACTCATGGCGAACGCATTGAGATAGAGCTTTAGTGATTTCGATTCAATGATGTTCGGCGAGTGGGCATCGACGACGATGGTGGCTGTCGCGATGATCGGCTTGCCGCTTGAATCGAGCCAGGTCAGCTCCCAGGCGTTCCAGATGTCCTTGCCCTGGAATGGCAGGTCGTCGCCAAGGCCCAATTCTTTGCGTGCCGTGGCCCTGTCCACGGGGAAAAGCACCCCGGGTGCGTATTCCTGCGGATATTCAGTGGGCGTTCCTAGCGTTAATCTGCTCATTATTCTCTGCGGTTATCCTATTTGGCGCGGATTTCGTAGTGTAATATAGCGCCCCTTTTTTGGTCGGACCCTTCCGTTGTTAAAACTTCTCTCCAATGCCCGAATCTTCGCCCCCGAAGATCTTGGGATTTGTCATGTCCTGGTCGGAGGCGGCAGGATCATTGCCGTCAGCGATGATCGGGATGCGCTTTCGGGCAGTGGCGCCAGTGAACGGGATCTGGGTGGCCGCCGACTGATACCCGGATTTATTGACGGCCACGCGCATGTTACGGGCGGCGGCGGAGAATCCGGCTTCAAAACGCGGGTTCCGCCGGTCCCTTTGAGTCATTTTACGAGCGCCGGCGTCACCAGCGTGGTCGGGGTGCTGGGAACCGACGATACAACGCGCGATACACGTGCCCTGCTGGCCCAGACCCGGGCGCTGAGAGAAGAGGGACTTGGAGCCTGGTGCCACACGGGTGGGTATCACGTACCACCGGTTACGCTGACCGGCAGTGTCCGCGACGATATCGTTTTCCTGGACCCTGTTATCGGGGTTGGTGAACTCGCTGTCAGCGACCACCGATCCAGCCAGCCGACGCTTAATGAATTGCTGCGTATCGCAAGCGATGCGCATGTTGCCGGAATGATCGCCGGCAAGGCCGGAATCCTGCATCTGCATCTCGGTGACGGCGAGCGTGGCCTGGACCTTGTCCGCCGCGCTCTGGAGGAAAGTGAGTTGCCGGCAAGGGTGTTCAATCCAACACACATCAACCGGCGCAAGGCTTTGTTTGACGAGTCGGTGGAACTCGCTCGCCACGGTTGTACGGTGGATATCACCGCATTTCCGGTTGCCGCGGACGAGGATGCATGGCCTGCCGATGTAGCGTTGACGAAATACCTGGAATCAGGTGCTCCGGCAGATCGCATTACTGTCAGTTCCGATGGCGGCGGCTGCTTGCCGGTCTTCAATGACGAGGGCGAGATGCTGCAAATGGATATCGGCCGTCCGGCAAGCCTGATCGCGACGCTTGTTGATCTGCTTGGCGCCGGCGTTCCACTTGAAGATGTGTTACCTGCATTCACCAGCAATGTGGCAAGTATTCTCCGGCTGAGAGATCGCGGCAGGATAGGCAAAGGCCTTGCGGCAGACTTGCTGGTCCTGGATGAAAATAATGGGATCAGTGACGTGATGGTCGCTGGTATCTGGCACGTTGCCGAAGGTGAACAAAAAGTGTTCGGCGAATTTGAACAACCCAAGAGTTAAAAAGATGAGTCCGTCAAACCAGAACAACAATGAGAACCGCGGTTACATTATTCCGATCGGTGGCGCTGAGGAGAAGTTTCACAATCCCGAGATTCTTGACCGGTTTATCGACGTATGTGGTGGAAAGTCCGCGCGTATTGCAATTATTCCGACAGCATCCGAATTGGAAGATACTGGCCGAAATTACGAAAAACTGTTTCGTCAGATTGGTGTACAGCACGCAAAGGTTTTGCAGATTGAGACCCGTGAAGACTGCAGTAACAGTGAGCACACAGATTACATCGAGAAGTCCGATGGCGTTTTCATGACCGGGGGAAACCAGTTGCGGTTGTCGACGACGCTCGGCGGTACACCGGTTGCACAACTAATTCGCCGCCGAAATGCGGACGGTATGCATGTTGCCGGAACTTCGGCCGGCGCCGCATTCATGCCTGAACACATGATTGCTGGTGGTGACGAAGGCAGCACGCCGAGCCCGGACATGGTACGAATGGCGCCAGGGCTGGGTCTAACCAATAATTTCATAATCGACCAGCACTTCAGGGAGCGCGATCGACTGGGCCGGTTGCTTACGGCACTCGCCTACAATCCGTTCGCTATAGGCATAGGTCTCGACGAGGACACGGCCGCTTTCATTCGGCCCGGAGATGACCTTGAAGTCGTCGGCAGCGGCGGAATTACAATCATCGATCCGACAAATCTGAGCTATTCTTCGATGGACCGTGCGCGACGTGGCGATCCGGTCAGTCTGATCGATGTAAAACTACATATACTCATCTCAGGCGGTCGCTTCGAAATAAAGAGCAGACAGGCTTTTGCAGAATAAGAAAACCGCGGCGTCAATGATGGAGCCCGACTCATGAAAATCGTCAGTACCAACGTCTACGTTGGCCCAAACATATATGCACACTTTCCGGTTATCCGTCACGTTCTCGATCTCGAAGAGCTTGAGGATTGGCCGACCGGCCGGCTTGGCAAAGATTTCATTGATCCTTTGCTGGAAATGTTGCCTGGCCTGCACGAGCACGGTTGCTCTTATCGCGAACCTGGCGGCTTTGTGCGCCGGCTGCAGGAGGACGAAGGTACGTGGCTTGGTCACGTCATGGAGCACATTGCCATCGAATTACAGAACGTTGCCGGCTCGCCGGTGACCTATGGAAGGACCCGGTCAGTTGATGGAGTTAAGGGGCACTACAACATGGTGTTCCAGTATCTGGACGCCGAGGTTGGTCGCGAGGCCAGCAGCCTGTCCCTGGATCTTATTCACAGCCTTTTGCCGGATGAATTGAAGCCCGGCGATGCGCCTGCCGCTGACTGGGATTTCGCGGAGGAGCGGGACCAGTTCATCCGCTATGCGCAGCGCCGCGCATTCGGGCCCAGCACCGCGTCGCTGGTTAAAGCAGCCGAAGAACGTGACATCCCATGGATCCGTCTCAACCGTGCGAGCCTGGTGCAATTCGGCCATGGTCGTTTCCAGCAGCGTATCCAGGCGACGACGACGGGCAGGACCAGCAATATCGCCGTCGAGCTGGCGTGTGACAAAGAAGAAACCAACAGCATTCTCCGCGACCTCGGGTTGCCTGTGCCAAAGCAGAAACTGGTGCGCAATTCCCGTGATGCCATACGTGCCGCAGATCGAATCGGTTTTCCGGTCGTCTTGAAGCCGCTATCCGGTAATCATGGTCGCGGCGTCTCAATTAACCTCAAGACTCCGGATGAAGTACAAGTCGCGTTCGAAAAAGCGCGTGAACACGGTCGAAGCATCATCGTTGAAGGCTACCTCGAAGGTTATGACCATCGCTTGCTGGTCGTAAATGGCAGGCTTGTTGCCGCTGCAAAACGCATGCCGGGTCACGTGGTTGGCGACGGCAAACATACGATTGAAGAGCTCGTCGATATCGTCAATTCCGATCCGCGGCGTGGCGTCGGACACGAAAAGGTTCTGACGCGCCTGGAGTTTGATGACCAGGCGGAGCGACTCCTTAAGAAACTAGGCTATGACCACAAAAAAGTGCCGGAAGAAGGTGAATCCGTTTATCTGCGTTCGACTGCAAATCTGTCGACGGGTGGTACGGCGATCGACGTTACCGACATCATTCATCCTGACAACCGGGAGATGGCGGAACGAACGATTAAAGCGATTGGCCTCGATATTGGCGGCGTTGATTTTCTGACAAACGACATCACCGAGTCATATCGTGACACCGGCGGCGGCATTTGCGAAGTGAATGCAGGTCCTGGCTTTCGTATGCATGTAGCGCCGAGTGAAGGAACGCCAAGGGATGTTGCGGGACCGGTCATTGACATGCTCTTCCCGCCGGATACCCCAAAGTACATTCCGATTGCGGCTGTGACGGGTACAAACGGCAAGACGACAACGTCCCGAATGCTTGCACACATTCTGAAAATGTCAGGAAAAACCGTCGGGCTGACTTCGACAGATGTTGTCTACATCGACGGCCAGCTGAGCGTTGCCGGGGATATGACCGGACCAGTCTCGGCAAAAATGATCCTGCGTGACCCCTCCGTTGATGCCGCTGTCATGGAAACGGCGCATGGCGGGCTGTTGCGCGGCGGTATGGGCTACCAGTCCTGTAACGTTGCGGCTTGTCTGAACGTTTCATCGGACCACCTTGGCTTGCGTGGAATCGACACGCTGGAGCAACTCGCGGAAATCAAACGTGTACCTATCGAGGTTGCAACCGATGCGGCCGTATTGAACGCAGATGACCCGCATTGCCTGCAGATGGCTGACTACACGG
>CAJQPR010000014.1 GCA_905480255.1 uncultured Woeseiaceae bacterium
TGCCAGGCCGAACTCCACAAAGTTCTGTTTGATCTCTGCGCTGATCTCATCGTCGCTAACAGACACGGCGCGAACCTGTTCCTGTAAGTCCACCGACTCGCCTCCCTGGCAACGGAGGCGTTCCATATTGCTCGGGTTGCCGACGTCCATTGCTGACGCCAGCGTCTGAATACTTGCGCGTGGCGCCCAGACCTCGCCATCAAGGAAGTCAACAACCAGGCGATTCGCGTTCGTCGCCAGGACGATGTCGCCAATGGGCAATCCAATCTCCCGTGCGAGGTAACAGGCAAATGCATTCCCGAGATTGCCGGTCGGAATAACGAATGACGGCACACGGCCAGCCTCTCGCCAGTGCATGACACTCGCGTACGCATAGTAGATTGCCTGCGGCAACAGTCGCCCGATATTGATGCTGTTCGCCGAACTGAACCGATGCTCTGCGGACAGTTCAGGATTTGCCATCGCGCTCTTTACCATTTCCTGGCAATCATCGAATGATCCATTAACAGCCAGCGAAAGAATATTTTCACCCCAACAGGTTAATTGATGCGCCTGTCGTTCTGAAACCCGTCCGTCGGGGTAAAGCACCGCTACCCGCATACCAGGCCTTTCGTTAAATGCCGCGGCAACCGCTCCGCCAGTGTCACCAGACGTCGCGACAAGGATCGTTAAAGGATTGTCCGGGTTTCCTTCAAGCCTTGTCAGGCAGGCAGCAAGAAAACCTGCTCCGACATCTTTGAATGCAGCTGTTGGCCCATGATAAAGCTCCAACAAACCACAGTAGCCTTTCTCCGACGCCAGCCGGGAAACCGGAATGTCGAAACTAAAAGTTTCGGCAACGATCTGGTCAAGCTCCGGCGCTAGTGACGAACCCTCAAAAAAAGGACCTAAAAAAACATTTGCGATTTCTGTCAGCGTCGCTGCCTCGGAAAAATCCTCCGCACCGAGCGCTGGCAAACTTTGCGGCAAAAACAGCCCACCATCCGGGGCAATTCCTTGCACAAGGGCCTCATCAAGGGTGATCGGCGACGCACCCCTTGTACTTAAATACATCATTTGCGTGTTTCGATTTCTGCACCGGGTGCATTGAGTGGACTAATCCAGCTCTCGCATTCGTACCCCAGCTTTCTGCAACCCTGCTCCATGGCCATCGCAACGTTCGCTGCGTTTGCATCACGGCAAAGCGCGAAAATACTGGGCCCGCTTCCTGAAAGTGAGCAGCCTAACGCTTCGGCATTCATTGCCGCTTTCTGTACTTCCCCGAAGCACGGAACCGATGCTGCACGTTGCGGTTCGATGACCTCGTCCCGTAAGCATCGGCCTAATAGTTCAACGTCTCCCTGCTCGCAAGCCGCGATAAATCCAGCCAGGAAGCCCTGCTGCGTCAACCACTGATGCATGGAGTATCCTGAAGCAAGTCCCTTTCGGGACTCAGCCGTATTGACCTGCAACTCCGGATGCACCAGTACGCTGCTTATCCCTTCCGGAACAGCCAACTGCACCGTATCCGGCAACAACACCTGTGGACACAAGACCATGCCACCGAACAAACTCGGCGCAACATTATCGGCGTGCAGGCCGCCACTGGCGAATTTCTCCCCCGCGAGGGCGTGAATCAAGAGCGCCGCTTTCTCGAGGGGATTGTCAAGGAGTCCATTGACGGCAACTACAGCTGCAACGGCTGATGCTGCGGAACTGCCCATCCCTGACTGAAGCGGGATTCCCTTTTTAACGATCAGTTCAATACCAGAGTCGTTCCCCTCAGCATCCCACAGCGAAATAGCCGCTATCGAGGCGGTATTTTCATCAGTGTTCGAAGAAAGGAACGGATGCACTTCGCCACTGATTTCCTGCACCTCAATTATCCGAACGCCTCGCTCATCAGACCTTCGTGCTGAGACCCAGTCACCCGTGCCCGCAATGGCCAGTCCCAGCATATCGAAGCCGACACCGACGTTGCCGATCGACGCCGGTGCAAATGCCGTTATGAAATCCGTATCGCTCATGTGAGTGTTCCATTACCGAGAAATGTAGCTAGTTTTAAAACATCCCCAAAAACGCCACCAGCTGTGACTTCTGGTCCGGCGCCCGGCCCCTGGATAACCAGCGGGTTCTGCGCATATCGATCTGTCGAAAACTGCACAAGATTGTCGGTTAGTTGCATATTGCTAAAAGAGTCGTCGCTGGACACTTTCTGCAAGCCCACCTCCGCATTGCCAGATTCGTCGAGCGTCGCTATGTAACGTAGTGACCTTCCTTCCGCTTCGGCCTCTTTGTACAAGGCGAGCATCTCTCCGTCATACCGGGATAGTTCTTTTAGAAACTCATCGACACTGAGGTCCCGTAAATCTTCCGGCACCAGGCTCTGCACCGGGAAATCCCCAATCTCAATCGACTGCCCAAGTTCACGAGCGAGTATCGTCAGCTTTCGCGCAACATCCATTCCCGAAAGATCGTCCCGTGGGTCCGGTTCAGTAAAGCCATTGGCCTTTGCTTCAGCGACAATTTCGGAAAACGGTTTTGACCCGTCATAGATATTGAAAAGGTAGGCCAGCGTGCCTGAGAGAATGCCCTTTACGGAATGTACGCGATCACCGGTATCCACGAGATCACGGATCGTCCTGATGATTGGTAGTGCAGCTCCTACAGTCGTCTCATACAGGTAATGTGTGCCACCCTCGTCCGCACTCCGACGAAGTTCTTCGTAGTAGGCCTGCGAGCCACTGAAGGCCTTTTTATTCGGCGTGACCACGTTAATTCCGCGCGCAAGCCACCCGGCATATCGCTCGGCAACTCCTTCATCGGCGGTACAATCAATGATCACCGAATGCGGTATGTGATCGGCATGAACGTGCTCCTCGAAAGCAGCAAAATCTACAGGCGTTTCACTCGAGTCCAGAGCGTCGCGCCATGTATCAAGATCAATTCGCCGTTTGCCAAGCAACATTTTGCTCGAGCGAGCAATCGCCCGAACCCGCAAATCAATGCTGAAACGATCATGCAGACGTTGGCTTTGCCGCTGAACCTGGTCCAGTAAAGTACCACCAACCACGCCGGCACCGATGATGCCAACCGAAATAGTCTTGTCAGACAAGTAGAACCCGGAATGAACGGCGCGCAATGCCCTCGTAACATCACTTGAATCAATGACCGCCGAAATGTTTCGCTCAGACGATCCCTGCGCGATAGCACGTATGTTGATGCCGGCACGCGCGAGGTTGGTAAAGAAACGCGCGGCGATACCCGGCGAACCAGCCATTCCATCACCGACCACAGCGACGATGCTCTGCCCGTCGGTGACATCGACGCTCTGAATCTGACCGCCTGCCAACTCGTCTGCGAATGCTTCCGAAATGACTATTTTTGCGCGCGTCGACAGATCGGAAGGCACCGCTATACAAATTGAATGCTCTGAACTTGCCTGAGATATCAATGTGACCGAAACACCTGCCTCTTTGAGGGCAGCAAATAGCCGGTCCGCCGTACCGGGCACGCCGATCATTCCAGCGCCTTCCAGGTTTACGAGAGCCATGCCGCTGACAGCGGTAATACCCTTGATCTGTCCATCTGGCTCATCGACCAGGCTTATTCGGCTGCCGGGATGTTCCGGATGGAAACTGTTACGAATGACAACATCGATACCATTGTCGATAGCAGGACCCAGGGTCTGTGGGTGAATCACGCTCGCGCCGAAGTAAGCGAGTTCCATTGCCTCGTTGTAGGACAACGAATGGATGATTTGCGCATCCGGCACCCGACCCGGGTCGGCACTCATCACGCCGTCAACATCCGTCCAGATGTCGAGTTCATCCGCCTGCGTCAACGCAGCAAAAATTGCGGCCGAAAAATCGCTGCCATTGCGCCCGAGGGTTGTTTGCAATCCTTCTTCGTCGACTGCAATGAACCCGGTCATTACAGCAATTCCTTCGAAGTCAGGCGCAATGACTCCCGCCATTTTGTCCCTGGATTCTTCCCATAGAACGACGGGGCCGAGGTCGCTGTGACGAACCGTAATGACTTTCCTGGCGTCTATCCATGTTCCGGCACGCCCTGCGTCTGATTCGCGCTCCAGGTGGGCCGCAAGGAGTCGTGCTGACCAGATCTCCCCATAACCAGCGACGATGTCCCGACTGCGTTGTGGCGCCGATTTCACGCTGGCAATCGCTTTCAGAATGTTCCGGATATCGCCTGCTTCGACATTCCACTGATCCAGAAGACCGACCAGCGCATCTCCGGCTACGAGTTCTTTCGCTGTGTCGGCGTATCTTTGGCCGATTTCGTTGAGTTCTGCCTCGTAGGAATCGTCCGCCTGTTCGGCGAGCGCAGATAGCTTGAGCAGCTTGTTAGTCATACCGCCCATTGCGGACACCACAACACCGATGCGGCGGTGCGGCATCGACAGAACGTTTTTACCTACGCGCTCAAAACAAGCAGCATCAGCAAGGCTGCTGCCGCCGAATTTGTGAATTTTCCAGTTATTGCCAGACACGCTTGCATTCGCTCTTCTGAGTTGCCCAAACAAAGCGGCTAATGATAGCGGCAGAGCTGCAGATCGTCTGCTGTTTTTTTAGAAATCAACTGCAGTGCGATACAGGAGAAATGGTGGGGCGTGTAGGGATCGAACCTACGACCGGTCGGTTAAAAGCCGAATGCTCTACCTCTGAGCTAACGCCCCTTTCGGGTCTCTGCAATGACGGCAGAAATGCCGGGCAGGATCATACCTCACCACCCGTCAATATCAAGCCACGCGACAATTAATGGCCCTCGTCGGCCATCCGATCCAGCCGCTGCTCCGCCAGCCTGGCCGCAGTCGAGTCCGGATAATCGTCTCTTACCATCTCGAGCGCGCTACGGGCGCCATCCCACCGTTCCAGTTCATAGTTGCTGTAGCCGATTTTCAGGAGCGCATCAGGAATCTTCCGCGAGCGGGGATACGAACCCAGAACCACCTGGAACTGAGCCAACGCCTGTTCGAAATTGTCTGTTACGTAGGATGCCTCAGCGAGCCAATACTGTGCGTTATCTGCCAGCTGACTGTCCGGAAAACTGGCCAGGAACTGGCTGAATGCAGCACCCGCCGCTTCATACTGCTGCTGCTTCAGAAGATCAAAAGCGGCCTCATAGTTTGCACGATCGTTGCCTTGCGGCACTGGCAAACCACCAGACAGCGCGACCCCGGCTGATCCGGCCTGCGTAACCGGGAGGGTCGATCTTGCCTGCATACCCTGTTCCAGGTTCTGGATTCGATTGTCGAGGTCGACGTATAAATCTCTTTGTCGTCCGGCTGTGCCCTGAGCATCGTGTTCCAGGGATTCCGCTCGCCCGCGAAGATCAGCGTTCTCACGTTGCAACTCGTCGACCTGAACTGTCAGGTCGGTTAATGCTCCGCTGGCGAGAATCCGCTCCAATGCGGCGAGACGACGATCAAGCTCTGCCAGTTTTTCAACTGTTGGATCGGGCTGTGGCGGCTGCATCATTGTGCAACCGGTCAGCATCGCCAATGCCACCAGGGTCGCCAGGCTGCTAATACGATTATTGTTCATGGCTGCGCCGTCAGTTGACGAACTTGATCTCTACACGACGATTAAGCTGAAAAGCCTCTTCGTCGCTGCCAAATGCAGCCGGCCTCTCCTCGCCGAAACTCACCGTGGAGATTTGATCGGCCGAAGCACCCTGGATGAGGAGCAAGCGGCGCACGGATTGCGACCGCCGCTCGCCAAGACCGATGTTGTATTCCCGCGAACCACGTTCGTCTGTATGTCCTTCGAGACGAATCTGATTGCCGCGGTTATTGGCCAGGTCGTTGGCATGACGCTGCAGTACATCAGCATATTCCGCGCGCAGCTCCGACTGATCAAAGTCGAAGTAGATAACCATGGTCATTTCGTCTTCGCTGCCAAATTCAGCGTCGATGAATTCGCCGTCGCCCATGCCATCTTCGCCGAAGCCATCAGTATCCCCTTCATACTCACTGTCGACCATTGTTCCGTCACTGTCCGGATCCGGGTCAGGAATGTCCTGGGAGCCGCAACCCGCCAGGATCAGCGATGCCAGACCAAGCCAGATTAGTTGATGAAATTTCATGATTGTTCCTTTATTGAATTTGCCCAAACGACAAGGAATTAGTGTTTTAAAACAATAATTTAATTAATTAATTTAACGTACCTTCTGAACTACAGTTTTGCTCAGTAACGAGGAAACGGCGACCACACCGGTTCCCGAATATCACCCTTCCCGGAACCGAGGCGCTGTCGCACCAGGCCATCCGCAGAGACCATTTCGAGTACCCCGTCTCTGCCCTGCCGGGTCGCATAAATTAGTGAATCGCTGTTCGGGGCAAAGCTGGGCGACTCATCCTGATTGCCGGTCGACAGAATCAGCAAGTCCTGATCTTCCAGGTCAAGAACACCTACCCGGTAGTTACCCCGGTCCAGTGTCACAAGCGCCAGTTTGCTGCCGTCCGGGGACAACCTTGGCCGTGCATTATACCCGCCTTCAAAGGTCACGCGCTGAGGAGAACCACCATCGACATCTACCCGATAGACCTGTGGACCGCCACTTCGGTCAGAGGTAAAGTAAATCGCGCTGCCATCAGGAGCCCAGGTCCCTTCCGTATCGATTGCTCGGTTCGTCGTTAATCGCTTCAAATCGCGGGATCGCAAGTCGAGAACATGAATATCCAGGTTGCCGTCCAGGCCGCCCAGGGTCAGAACCAGTTTGCGCCCATCAGGCGAAAAGGCTGGCGCGCCGTTGATCCCCGCCCGGCTGGAAACCTTCATCCGATTGCCGGTTCGCAGTGTCTGCACATAAATAGTGGAAACGCCGTTTTCAAACGAGACATAGGCAAGTTGCCGGCTGTCCGGCGACCATGCGGGTGACATGATCGGGTCAGCCGATTCCATGATGGTGAACTGATTTTCACCGTCCATATCTGAAACAATCAGTGAGAATTTTCTCTCCTGCTCGGTGCCCTCAGCACTGACATACGCCACTTTGGTGCCGAAAACACCGGGTATGCCGGTGAGCTTCTCGTAAATCATATCGGCGGCACGATGAGCCACACGCCGCATGGTGCCAAGGCTGGCCGGCATCCGGTAGCCCACCAGCTGCTCGCGGCTAAATACGTCGAAGGCCTGAAATTGAACGCTGAAGGCATTCGCGCCTGTTTGCGTAATCTTCCCGATTACGACGGCTTCCACGCCCAGAATTGACCAGTCATCGAAGTCGACTTCGACACTCGTGACAGGCTTCTGCAACATGTCTGTTTCAGGAATCGGACGAAATCGTCCGCTGCGGTTAAGGTCCGCGGCAATTACGTTGTCTATATCGAACGGGGCTGCCGGTGTCTCACCTTCCCAGCCGAAGGGCACGATCGCCACAGGCGTTCGTTTCCCGACGAAGTCAGTGATTTCAATTTCCAGCTGCGCGTCAGCCTTGCCCGCAAATGTTACGAGCAGCACAGACACGACGAGCCACCGGACAAGCAAATCTTTCATGATTTTGGCCCAAGCTTTTCCAGAGGTACCCTTATTGTTCAGGTTTGAAAATTAATCGCAAGTCCCTTTGAAAAACCCGCGGATTATCGGGCGCCGGTAAAGGGGAAGCTTTGTAGACGGCCGCCTCAACAGCTCGCCGCACGGCATCGTCGCCATTGCACCGGCCGACACTCACATTGGTCACTGTTCCGCCCTGAACCTGGCGCACATCCACCACGCATTCAAGATCAATGGGCGCTGAAGCCGGCGGCACGAAATTGCGCGAAATTGATTGCTGCAAGGCAAATACCCAACGAGTCAGATCATCTGCCTGCATAGCCTGCAGACGCTGTTCTTCAGCCTCCATTTCCTGTCGCTGCCGGCTGAGGATCTGGGCTTCTTCGGCCTCCCGCCGGAGTCTTTCGTTCTCCTGGCGCTGGCGCTCAAGATCTTCCTGGCGCTTGCGCTCCGCTTCAGCACGCAGCTTTTCGGTTTCCTCTTCTTTGCGACGCTTGCGCTCCGCCTCCTCCGCTTCGCGACGAGCCCGGTCATCTTCCTGCTGAATGCGGATTCGTTCCTGCTCGGCACGCAGATCCGCCTGGCGCTTCTCCTCTTCCTGCTTTTGTCGCTCAGCCTCGCTGTTGTCTTCTTCCGGCTCGGGTTCTGGCTCGGGCTCCGGCTCCGGCTCCTTAACAACAGGTGGGGGTGGCGGAGGCGGAGGCATGTCCGCTTCCGTTACCAGGGTTGCTTCGATAGCAAGAGGAACAGTCGGATGAACCGGGCTGGAAAAATCAAATGCGAAAAACAGACCCCCGAAAATCAGTACATGCGTCAGTACTGAAAGAATTGTGGGAATGATGCCGTAGGTGTCGCGCATTTTGACTTCGTCGCAGCTCTATTCCGGCACGGGATAAGTATCAAGCGGGTCGGTGACGAAGCCTACTTTGTCGGCACCGGCCTGTTGCAGCAACACCATTGCGCCGACCACATTGCCATAAGGCACTGCGCGGTCAGCTTTGACCAGCACTGCAACACCGGGTCGATTGTTCATAACACTGCGCGTCCGCGCGATGATTTCCTGACTGCTTTGCGGCGCATCCTCGTCATCACCAATGTTGATATAGAGATTGCCTGCTGCGTCAACGCTTAGAACGATTGGCACCTCATTCGGTTCACTTTGAATAGGCTCCGCGCCAGCCTCTGGAAGGTCCACCTCAATACCCTGGGTCAACAAGGGCGCAGTCACCATAAAGATAATCAGCAAAACCAGCATAACGTCGATGTACGGAACGACGTTGATTTCGGCCATCAATTTCCGTTTTTGCAGTGGAGTGGCCATATCACGCTACCTTTGATTTGGCGCGGGCGTGACGCTGGAGGATGCTCGAGAATTCTTCTGTAAATCCGTCGTAACGAATCTCCAGGCGCACCACCTTGTCGGCATATCGGTTGTATGCGATGACAGCCGGAATGGCGGCAAACAGCCCCATCGCCGTCGCAATCAACGCCTCGGCGATCGGACCAGCAACGGTTGCCAGCGTTACCGACTGCATGTTCCCGATTTGCATAAATGCGCTCATGATTCCCCAGACCGTTCCAAACAGTCCAACATACGGACTGGTAGAACCAATCGTTGCCAGCGTCGCCAGGCTCTGCTCAAGCCGATCCACTTCCCGCATTTGTGAAACGCGCATTGCACGCCTGCACTCATCAACAATCTTGTCTGCCGCAACATCGCCCTGCTGAGCGAGGCGGTTAAATTCACGAAAACCTGCTTCAAAGATGCTGGACATGCCCATCGTGCCGCCCTTTTGCCGGGTGGCGCTGCGATAAAGCGTATTCAGGTCACCGCCCGACCAGAAGCTCGTCTCAAAATCGTCGGAAGCTGCTTTGGTACGCCGAATCAGGCCGCGTTTCTGGTAGATGATTCGCCACGAAACACCGGAGGCCACCATCAGGAGCAGCATAACGATCTGCACCGGCCAGCTGGCATCCAGGATTAGACGCAGTACGTCCATATTCATGTTCATTGTTGCTTGCCCTCGAAAAATGATGCGGGTACGCGAAGCGGTTTTTGTGTGTCTGCATTAACATAGGCTGCTTTAGTCATGCCCTTGCAGAGTAAGTCGCCATCCAGGCTGGTCCTGTAGACGTTTTGTTCGATCAAGAATGTGGCCCGTGTCATATCAACAAGACGCGCTGTCGCAACGAGTTCGTCGTTGAATCGGGCCGGCTTCAAAAATTCTGCGTTGGTATCGACAACTACGAAATACTTTCTCTCTTCGTGAAAAAGTCTGTCCTGTTCGACACCTAAAGAGCGCAACCATTCCGTCCGCGCGCGCTCCATGTACTTAAAATAGTTGGCGAAATAGACGACGCCCTGGAGGTCTGTGTCCTCGTAGTAGACACGGATCGGCCATTCAAAAGGCGTTGTATTGAATTCCCGCTTCATATCAGGGCCACCTCTTCAGGATTTATCGAACAGGGGCAGTTCAGGCGTTGATTCGCGGGCAGGAGGAGTCAGGCCGAAATGCATATAGGCATTTTTCGTCGCCACACGGCCCCTGGCAGTGCGCATCATGAATCCCTGTTGAATCAGATACGGCTCAATGACATCTTCGATCGTACCGCGCTCTTCACCAACCGCTGCAGAAAGAGACTCAACACCTACCGGGCCACCGTCAAATTTTTCAATGATTGTCTGCAGCAGGCGGCGGTCCATTGCGTCAAATCCATTGGGATCAACTTCCAGCATGTCCATAGCGCTGATGGCTACAGATTCGGTAACGACGCCGTCGGCCTCCACTTCCGCGAAATCCCGCACCCGCCGCAACAACCTGTTCACTATTCGCGGCGTACCTCTTGCCCGTCCGGCGATCTGTTGTGCACCATCGTCTTCAATCGGCAGGTTCAGGATGCCCGCAGATCGGCAGGCGATATCATGCAGTTCGCCTTCTGAATAAAACTCGAGCCGCTGCACGATGCCAAACCGGTCGCGTAGCGGTGAAGTCAGTAATCCGGCTCGGGTCGTTGCGCCAACCAGCGTAAATGGCGGCAGGTCAAGCTTGATCGACCTCGCCGCGGGCCCTTCTCCGATCATAATGTCCAGCTGGAAGTCCTCCATTGCCGGGTAAAGCACCTCCTCGACAACCGGACTAAGTCGATGAATTTCGTCAACGAACAAAACATCATTGGGCTCGAGGTTGGTCAGGATCGCGGCCAGGTCACCGGGCCGCTCCAGCACCGGCCCCGATGTCTGGCGCAGATTGACTTTCATTTCATTCGCGACGATATGAGCAAGTGTTGTCTTCCCGAGCCCGGGTGGCCCAAATATCAGCACATGATCCAGAGCCTCGCTCCGGTTCCGTGCGGCAGTAATGAATATATTCATTTGCTGCTTGACGCTGGGCTGCCCCACGTAATCTTCGAGGCGCTTTGGTCGGATGGCACGGTCGAATGCCCGATCCTCATCCCGGGAATCGGCGCTCGTTAGTCTGTCGTGCTCAATACTGCTCATGTTTTTACCACTTGCTAGTTGACTGCCTGACGCAGCGCGAGGCGAATAATGTCTTCGGCAGACTTGTCGGCGACATCAATCGTTTCAAGAAGCCGCTTAACCTCGGTTGGTTTGTAACCCAGCGAAACCAGTGCATCGATGGCTTCACTCCGGGAATCTGTCGCTACCCGCCCTGCTCCAACGGTAGTTACACTGGCAGGCGCTTTATCAATCTTGTCGCGCATTTCAATTATCAGGCGCTCGGCGGTCTTCTTTCCGACACCGGGTATTTTCACCAGCATTGCCGCGTCTTCGAGCTGAACGCAGCGTTCAAAATCCCGTACTGACATGCCTGAAAGAATAGCCAGACCCATCTTGGCGCCAACGCCACTAACACTCAGCAGAGTGCGGAACAGTATTTTTTCGTCGTCGGTCGCGAATCCGTAAAGGGAATGTGAATTTTCACGCACCACCAGGTGCGTGTGCAGAAATAACTCATCGCCAACCGGTGGTAACTCCAGGAACGTGGACATTGGCGTTTCAACTTCATAGCCAACGCCCCCACAATCAACGATTAACGCCGTCGCGTGTTTGGAAGCCAGGCGCCCGCGAAGAGATCCAATCATTTCAGTCCTGCGACGGCAGTCGCACTGTCAACCATCCGGTTAAGCCGGCGTTGATTTGCGTGACACAGCGCTGCAGCCAGCGCGTCTGCTGCATCAGGCGATGGATCGCCTTCAAGCTGCAGAAGATGCCGGATCATATGTTGTACCTGTTCTTTTGTAGCTGCGCCGGTGCCTACTATTGCCTGTTTAATTTCCCGGGGTGCATATTCAAAGACTTCGACCTCCAGTTGAAACGTGGCGCAAATTGCGGCAGAACGGGCATGACCAAGCTTCAGCGCGCTCGACGGGTTGCGGTGCATGAATACGCTTTCAACGGCGACCACATCCGGACGGTATTCTGAAACGATCTCGCCGACTGAGCGAAAAATCATCTTCAGCCTTGCCGGGAATGACCCCTTAATGCTGTTAACCGAGCCACTGGCAACATAGCTTGCCTTGTCCGCTTCGCAGTCAACTACTCCGAAGCCGGTAAGTCGGGAACCGGGGTCAATGCCAAGAATCCGCAGGCGCTTAACCAATTGTCACCTCAAAGCTCCGCCAATATGGCGTCCGAAATGTCGGCGTTGCTATAGACATTCTGAACATCATCGAGATCTTCCAGCACGTCGATCAGTTTGACCATAGTGCCTGCGGCATCCAGATCCAGCTCGGTATTGGTATCGGCGCGCATCGTCAGTTCGGCGTTTTCGGCTTCGAATCCTGCTGCCGTCATTGCATCGCGAACCGTTTCAAAATCAGACGGTGTAGTTAAAACTTCGATGGAGCCATCTTCGTCGACAAGGACGTCTTCAGCACCTGCGTCAATCGCGGCCTCCATTACGGCATCCTCGCCACTGCCCGACGGGAACCCAAGGCTGCCCACGTGCTGGAACATGTAGCTGACAGAACCATCGGCGCCGAGATTGCCACCAAACTTGGTAAATGCATGGCGCACTTCCGCGACTGTCCGGTTTTTATTGTCCGTCATACAGTCGACCATAATTGCGGTCCCGCCTGGGCCATAGCCTTCGTAACGAATTTCCATGAAATCAGCGCCGTCCGTATCGCCCGAACCTTTCTTGATAGCCCGTTCGATGTTGTCCTTCGGCATGCTTTTGCCCTTGGCCTTATCGACAGCCAGCCGCAAGCGTGGATTCGCTGCCATATCACCGCCGCCCATTCGGGCCGCTATCGTTATCTCACGAATCAGCTTGGTGAAGAGCTTGCCGCGTTTCTTGTCCTGGGCGCCTTTCCTGTGCTGGATGTTGGCCCACTTACTGTGTCCTGCCATAGCTAGCGTTTCCTGCGAATCGTCATGACAAAACCTGTACGGGTGCGGTGACGCATCAAACGACGCACCTTTCACGAGAATGTCATGTGTTGCCCAAAATCACGCGTATGATAACGGTTCTCGGATTGCCGCACACCACCTAAACTCTTTCCAAATGCCTGTATTCGATGATGAAACCCGGAAATCCGATCTTGGGCAGCCGGACGTGGTCATGCGGGCACGGGAAATTCTCGACCAACACTCAGATCAGTCCCTGATTGAGGCGGAGCGGCGGGAAGGTGAAGACATCTGTGCGATTCTCGAGCCCCTCGGATTGCCTCCGGTTCTGACTGCCGCCGTACACTTGTACCCGTTAGCAAGAGAGAGTCACCTCGAACGCAAGATGCTGCAGAAAAACGGAGTTCCCGAAATTGCAGACCTGGTCGACGGCCTGGTTCAACTGGGCCAATTTGCGCTGCCGCCGGACTGGAAACCCGGCGAATCACTGGCCGTCCAGCAATCTGAAGCTTTACGCAAAATGCTGCTGGCAGTGGTATCTGATGCCCGCCTTGTGGTCGCGAGGATTGGCGAGCAGGTTTATCGGCTACGGCAAGCCAAGAGCGCACCAGTTGCGGTACAGCGTTCCATTGCTATCGAGACGCAGGAGATCTACGCACCACTGGCCAATCGCCTGGGTATCTGGCAGCTAAAATGGGAGCTCGAGGACCTGGCGTTTCGTTTTTTGGATCCTGGCATCTACAGGCAGATCGCCAAAGCGCTGAACGAAAAACGTGGCGAACGTGAAGATTTCATCAACGGTGTTAAGTCGAAATTACAGCAAGAACTCTGGAAAAACGGAATTCACGCAGAAATCGCTGGCAGGCCCAAACACATATTTAGTATCTGGCGGAAAATGCAGCGCAAAAACAAGCCGCTGGAACAAATATTTGATATTCGCGCGGTTCGAATCCTCGTGAACGATATTGCAGAGTGTTACGCGGCACTGGGCATCGTGCACAACATATGGGCGTATTTGCCGGGCGAATTTGACGATTATATTGCCAATCCGAAAGACAACGATTATCAGTCGCTGCACACCGCCCTGATCGGTCCCGAGGGGCAGACAATTGAAGTCCAGATTCGCTCGCATGACATGCACCGACACGCTGAACTTGGCGTCGCCGCGCACTGGAGATACAAGGAAGGCGGCGGAACCAGAGCGGGTTTCGAGAGAAAGATTCGAATGTTGCGACACCTGCTCGACCCGACGGACAGCGATGGTGATCTCCTTGACCAGTTACGCGGCGATGTTTTCGAAGATCGTGTCTATGCGGTCAGTCCGCGAGGCGCTGTCGTTGAAATGCCGGCAGACTCAACGCCGTTGGACTTCGCCTATCACGTGCACACGCAAATCGGGCATCGCTGTCGTGGCGCCAAGGTAAACGGCCGAATCGTGCCACTGACATACAAAGTACAGAATGGCGACAAAATTGAAATTATTACCGGTAAGAACGAGCAGCCCAGCAGGGACTGGCTGAGTCCGCAACTTGGTTATCTTGCCGCCACGAGAAGCCGCACAAAGGTCCGCAACTGGTTTCGGCAGCGCGACAAGGATCAGAACAAGCGGCACGGCCGGGAGATTCTGGACAGGGAACTTTCGCGCCTCAATGTGCGGGACATCCCGGTCGATGCGATAGCAAAGCAACTCAAACTTAAGGATTCCGACGCGATGTGTGTCGCGCTTGGTGCTGGAGACATTACGTCAGCCGCTATTGCATCGGCACTGCAAAATCTTCGCAAGGATGATCCGAAAGACATAATCCGAAAACGCCGGCAACGAAAAAGGAAGGCAACGAACACCGGCAGTATTGCGATCAGCGGTGTTGGCGATCTTCTTTATAACGTCGCACGCTGCTGCCGCCCGGTGCCACCTGAAGACATTTCCGGATACATCACGATAGGCCGGGGAGTCAGCATTCACCGGCAGGACTGTGGCAATTTCCTCAGCCTGAAAAAACGGCACGCGGAAAGAGTGATCGAGGTGGACTGGGGCGGCGCGTCCGATGCAATTTATCCGGCGGAACTAATGCTGCACGCATTTGACAGGCAAGGCCTGTTGCGTGACATCAGTACGGTACTTGCCGACGAGAAGGTCAGCGTGGACAGCGTCCAAACCGATACCAACAAGCGCACGATGCAGGCGGAAATGCGACTGTCGATTGCAGTGCCGGACTTGCCAACGTTAAGTCGCGTTATCGACCGTCTCGAACAACTTCCGAACGTAACCGCTGTGCGCCGCAGATCGTAACCAGCTGCTTTGTTACTGCTCGCACGAACTACCTGTTTGGATAATTGAGTGCCTTGTTATCGACAGCAAGTGACGCTTCATGAATTGCTTCTGTGAGGCTAGGGTGAGCGTGAATTGTCCGCTGCAAATCCTCGGTGCTGGCCTGAAATTCCATTGCAAGAACCGCTTCTGAAATCAATTCGCCGGCCATTGGGCCAACGATATGCACGCCAAGAATTTCGTCGTCGTCCTCCGCCGAAATAATCTTGACCATGCCATCGGTCTGCTCCATAGCCTTCGCACGTCCACTGGCGGCGAACGGAAAGGAGCCTGTTTTGTATGCTCGTCCGCTTGCTTTGACTTCTTCTTCCGTCTTGCCGACCCAGGCAATTTCGGGTGCCGTATAGATGACTGACGGGATGACCCCATAGTTAAGTTCGGCAACTTCACCCGCTATCAGGTCAGCGGCCAAAACACCCTCTTCCGACCCTTTGTGAGCCAACATTGGTCCTCGCACGCAGTCGCCGATCGCAAACACGTTTTTGACGCCTGTTCGACACTCATCATCAACAACTACGAAACCCCGTTCGTCAGTGTCAATGCCGCTATCATCCGCCAGCAAGCCATCCGTGAACGGGCGCCGTCCGACAGCAACAACCAGTTTGTCCACTTCGAGTTGCTGGTCGCCGGACTGATCCTTGTACTCGACCAGCACTGACTCTCCGGCCACTTTGGCCGACGTAACACTCGCACCAAGGTGAACCGTCAGTCCCTGCTTCTTGAATTGCTTCTGTGCTTCCTTACCAACATCCCGATCGGCCATGAAAAGGAAGTCATCCATCGCTTCAAGGATGACCACTTCGGAACCGAGTCGGCTCCAGACACTACCTAACTCAAGACCGATTACTCCGGCACCGACCACACCCAGCCTGGCCGGAGCTTCTTCAAATTCAAGTGCGCCCCATGAGTCAACGATCTTATCTCCGTCGAATGGTGCGATTTTCAGCTCCACCGGCGTGGAGCCGGTTGCCAGGACAACGAAGCGGGCATCCAGCACTTCTCGCTCTCCTTCCACAGGCGTGAATTCGACCTGGCGCCCCGCCAATAACTTACCGTGGCCTACCAGGCCCTCCACTTTAGCCGCCTTCAGAAGACCTGCTACTCCGCCAGTTAGTTGTCGAACGATAGTCGCCTTGCGCTTCTGCATCTTGGCGATATCGATACTGATGTCGTTTGCGGTAATGCCATGCTTGCTGAACTCATGATTCGCCCGATGAAACAGCTCAGAGGACTCCAGCAAGACTTTCGACGGAATACAGCCCGCATTCAGGCAGGTTCCACCGAACGCGTTCTTGCCGTCGTGGTTTTTCCATTCATCGATACACGCTACGCTCAGGCCATGTTGCGCCGCCCGGATGGCCGCAATATACCCGGCCGGACCTGCGCCGATGACAACTACGTCAAAAGATCTGCTCATAATCTAATCCGTGATTCCCTTACACCTGCAAAAGCAGGCGACCCGGGTCTTCAAGTGAGTTTTTAATGCTGACGAGAAACTG
>CAJQPR010000015.1 GCA_905480255.1 uncultured Woeseiaceae bacterium
TCAGTTCCGTGGTGGCCCCGCCTTCTATATAGAAAAGGCCATGGGCCAGCGCTGGTATGCCTGGCTGTTCGCCCTCACCACAATTCTCGCCACGGGCCTCCTGTTGCCAACGGTACAGGCTAATGCGATCAGCACATCCGCTGAAATCGCTTTTGGCGGCGGCGAAACCCTGCAGACCTTCTTCGGTGACGTCAGCACGACCAAGCTGATCGCGGCGACAGTCGTTGTCGCTATTTTCGGCTTCATTATTTTCGGCGGCGTAAAGCGTATTGCCCACGTCACGCAGGTCGTTGTGCCTTTCATGGCGCTTACCTATATCGTTATTGCCGTAGGTGTCGTGCTAATCAACATTACGGAATTGCCTCGCGTTATCGGACTCATATTGGGCGATGCGTTCACACCAATGGCCGGCGTCGGCGCAGCAATCGGCTGGGGCGTGAAACGCGGCGTCTATTCAAATGAGGCCGGGCAGGGAACAGCACCACATGCTGCCGCAGCTGCCGAGGTTGAGCACCCGGCGCAACAAGGCCTGGTTCAGGCTTTCTCGGTCTATGTCGACACGTTGTTCGTTTGCACAGCGACAGCGTTCATGATCCTGATCACCGGTGCCTACAATGTTCGCGACGAGGTGACTGGGTCCATCATATTTCCCAGCGAACTCGTGACGGCAGCCACGGATCCGAACAGCCCGGCATTCACGCAGACTGCTCTCGAGTACGTATTTCCCAGCGTCGGTGCTCTTTTCATTGCCTTTGCGCTGTTCTTCTTCGCGTTTACGACGGTACTTGCTTACTACTACATTGCAGAGACCAACCTCGCGTACCTGAGACGCTATTTCAGAATCCCGGGTGAAATGGTTCTGCTTAAGCTGTTGATGATTGGTGCTGTCTTCTACGGCGCCGTCAAGACTGCCAGCCTCGCATGGGGTCTCGGCGACATCGGTGTCGGGCTGATGGCGTGGCTGAACATCATCGGTATTCTTATCCTGTTCTTCATGGGCAAACCCGCGCTCAAAGCGCTGGACGATTACGAGAGACAGAAGAAAGCGGGCGTCGAACACTACACGTTTGACCCCGAGGCGCTTGGTATCAGGAACGCCGACTTCTGGAAAAACAAAAACTCCTGACAAGACTCTAAAGGGGAAAACAATGAAACCAATCCTTTTGGTATTGGCGCTGCTCGCCGTGCAATTCTCATTCTCCGTGGATGTGGTTGCCCAGGAATCCGACGCGCAAAAGGCTGTCCTGATCACTGGTGCAAGCACAGGTATCGGCCGCAACATGGCTGAGAGCCTGGCGAAGGAAGGCTATTTCGTTTACGCGGGTGCCCGGAAGCAGGCAGATATTGACGCACTCAGCGCGATCAATAACATCCAGGGTATTCGGCTCGACGTCACTATCCAGGAAGAAATCGATACGGCTGTTGAAACGGTGCAGAAGGAAGGTCGCGGCCTCTTTGGCCTGGTCAATAACGCGGGTGTCGGTGTCCTCGGGCCAATGATCGAAGTCGATGAAGAAGACATGCAGTTCCAGATGGACGTCAACGTGTTTGGGCCTTATCGGGTAACCAAGGCCTTCGCCCCGCTCATCATTGAGAGTAAAGGACGAATAACGACCACCGGCTCCATATCCGGAATCCTGTCAGGCACACTTTTTGGTCCCTACAGCATGAGCAAACACGCTATTGAAGCGTTCACGGACTCACTCGCCAGGGAAATGGAAAAGTTCGACGTCGAGGTCAGTGTTATTGAGCCCGGCAACTACAACTCCGCCATTGTCGACACGCTGAGGCGACGAATGATTGCTCGCGGGCAATCGGCGGAAGGCTCGCTGTACGAAGACGAAATGAACAGGATGCTTACCAGTATGGACTCCATACAAGAGGATAAGGAACCCGATGAAGTGTCCGCGGCACTGCTCGAATTCCTGACTGACGCAAATCCGAAGCGACGTTACATGGTCGTGCCCGAGGAACGTCAGGCCGAAGTAACGATCCGCAAAATAATGATGGAAACGGCGCAACTCAACGAACGTCAGGCATACAGTTATGATCGTGATGAACTACATGCCATGCTGGATGAAGCCATCGCCGAGCTGGAGAAAGCAGAATGAAGAGGGTCCTCGAAATATTTTGCCTGATGCTTTGCATGCTGACTGCCGATATCGCTTTAAGCGAGGATGGCGAGCAAAAGGCGATCCTGATTACAGGAGCGAGCACGGGCATAGGCCGCAATATGGCAGAAACGCTCGCTACGGAGGGCCACTTCGTCTACGCGGGTGCCCGCAAGCAGGCTGATATTGACGAGCTGTCTGCTATCGAAAACATCCAGGGCATTCGCCTCGATGTCACGGTTCAGGAAGAAATCGATGCGGCTGTTGAAATCGTGCGCAAAGAGGGCCGTGGCCTGTACGGTCTCATCAACAACGCTGGCGTGTCGGTAGCCGGACCGCTGATAGAACTGTCGGAAGAAGACCTGCAATTCCAAATAGATGTCAATCTATTCGGGCCATACCGGGTAACGAAAGCGTTTGCACCGCTGATCATCGAGAGTAAAGGGCGAATCATAACTACCGGCTCGATCGCCGGTGTCCTGTCCGGTTTTTTCAGCGGCCCCTACGCCATGACCAAGCACGCCGTTGAAGCCTATACGGATGCGCTTGCAGCCGAGATGCAGAAATTCGGTGTCGAGGTCAGTGTGATTGAGCCCGGCAACTATAATTCCCGCATCAGTCAATCGAGGATAGAGCGACTCCTGGCCAGCGGTGAGACGGGTGAAGGTTCACTGTATGAAGACGAAATCCGGGAAATGCTTGACGATCCCAGGGACCGTTCCCGTTTCAAGGAGCCCGACGAGGTCTCAGCAGCAGCCGTGCATGCGCTGTTCGATCCCAAGCCCAAGCTGCGCTACCTGGTCGTGCCTGACGAAGGAGAGGCTCGGATTACGATGTTTGTCGGTATCGCCAAGCTGTTGCAGATGAACGAGTCACAACCGTACACCTTTGACCGCGAAGAGTTGATCCAGATTCTCGATGAGGCCAAAGCGTTTGCCGAGTCACGGGCTCGACCACCTTCGGACTAGATCAGTCGCCGCCGGACCCGCCCGAACGAAAATCGACGCCCAACGATCGGAGTTTGCGATACAGGTGCGTGCGTTCCATGCCGACGCGCTGCGCCAGCTTGCCCACTTTGCCGTCACAGAGCACAAGTTGTTGTTGCAGATAGGCGCGCTCAAACTGCTCGCGCGCCTCCCTTAGTGGCAACGACAATAAATCCTGCTTGACCAGGGGCTCATCCGCCACTGACGACGCGGTGATTTCCCCCTCGACCTCGTCGAGGGAGATCTCCTCATCGTCATTCGACATCAATAGCCGTCTGACCAGGCTCTTCAGCTCCCGAACATTATCGGGCCAGGGATAATTCCTTAACCGGTTCTGGGCTGCCACACTAAATCTCCGGAACGGCAAGCTCTCCGCGTCGACAAGCCTGTCAACGTAGTAGCTCAAAAGGTCCGGTACGTCCTCTGCATAATTCCTGAGCGGCGGCACTTTGACCGAAAGCGCGTTTACACATGAGACAAGTTCGCGCCGCAGATCGCCATTTTCTATCACCTTTTCATAATCGGCGTTCACAGTCGCAAGCACCCTTGCCTGCAGCTTGATTGGCTGATGCCCGCCTGACCGAACGAACTCTCCCTGCTCCAGAACGCTCATGATGAGTTTTTGTGCCTGGCTGCAAAGGTCGGTCAGCTCATCAATAATCAGCGTGCCATTCTTGGCTCTTTCGAAATAGCCGCTGTGGACGTTGCCGCCCTCTTCGCTGCCGAGTAGCTGTTCCTCTGCATTACTATCCGTCAATGACGCAGCAAGCAACGTGACCAACGGCGCATCAGCACGGGCACTCATACTATGGATGTAGCGGGCAAAAGCGCTCCGGCCGGTTCCAGGCTCCCCGCTGAAAAGTACCGGCGAGTCATTATTTGCAAACTGTTGAACCTTTTCGCGCAGATCCTTCATTAGCTTGCTGCGACCTATCGGCGCCAGCAGGGATGGCAACATGCTGCGCGCCGTACCGACCGGCTTCTTCGATGCGTCAATGGCACGCTCGACCGTATGCAACAGTTTGGCAAGAGAAAGTGGCTTTTCAACGAAGTCGAACGCTCCGAGGCGAGTCGCTTCAACCGCGGTATCGACTGTTCCATGCCCGGACATCATGACAACCGGGCAATCGAGATCGCCTGGCTCCGACCATTCCCGAAGCAAACTAATGCCATCCGTTCCCGGCATCCAGATATCGAGCAAAACGAGATCGAAACTACCATCACCCTTTGCCGCACGCGCCTCGTTTGCGTCGCCTGCGACGGTAACGTCGTACCCTTCCTCTGAAAGAATTTCGTCTATCAAAGCCCGGATGTCCGCCTCGTCGTCGACGACCAGCACATGTGATGCGCTCATGCTCTTTCCCTCCGTTTCTCTGCTCGTCCCGATAGTTTTGCAATCATCTGCCCGCGGGCGGTTTCATTTACTGGTAGCTGAATTCGTATCAACGCGCCGCCCTCTTCAGGATTAATTGCCTCGATCGTGCCTAAGTGTTCTTCCACAAGTTTCTTCACAATCGCCAGGCCCAGACCGGTTCCTTTCGGTTTGGTCGTGACATAGGGATCGAAGATCTGGCTCAACGAATTACTTTGGAATCCAGGACCGTTATCCGCAACAACAATTTCTACGACCTCGACGCCTTGCACCTCTGCAGCCGTAACACCAACATCTATCCTGCCATTTGAAGTGTGCTCTAAAGCCTCGGCCGCGTTGCGCAACAGGTTGTGCAATATCTGACGGATCCTGCCCGCATCAGCTTCTATCTCAGGTAAATTCGAATCAGTTTTCAAAATAATTTTGATATCACTTTCCTGGGCGCGGTAGAGATCGACGAGTTCGTGAACGAGCGAGTCGATGTCGAACCTGCTCAGGTCAATATCAGGCGCTCGCGCATAATCGCTGAAGGCATTAACCATTTCCTTCATCGCCTCAACCTGTTGAACGATCGTATGTGTCGCGCGATCGAGCACCTGTGCTTCTTCTTCGGGTAGCGTGTGCAGGTACTTGCGGCGCATGCGTTCCGCGGAAAGTTGTATGGGTGTCAGCGGGTTCTTGATCTCGTGTGCAAGACGCCGCGCTACTTCACCCCAGGCAGCATCCCGTTGCGCCTGCAGGAGCGCGGTGATGTCATCGAAAACAACGACAAAGCCTGCCGCATGATCTTCATCGCCAGGCAACGTCGTACATGCGCAGGTGAGCACCCGCCGTCCAACCTCACCCCGCAATACAATCTGCTCACGCCATTCCGTTTCTCCCGCATTCAGGTGCACGCGGGCAACGTCAACGAACTGCTCAAGCAGTGGCTGACCCTTCGCGACGTCCGGCAAATAGTCTCCCACCCTGTTCTCAAGGTCGACATTGAGAATTGATCCAGACGCTTCGTTAGCGTTACGAATCCGGAGATCGGATTCGAGCGCAACAACACCGGTAGACAGGCGATCCAGGATGACCGCAAGATTTGCCCGCTCTGCCTCAACCAGCGCCTGGCTGATATTCGCTTCACGATGCGCGGACGACAAGCGCTGTGTCATATCATTGAACGAACTAATGAGAAACCCGATTTCATCTCGGGATGGGCTCGGCAACCTTGTGTCAAAATCGCCTTTCGCGACCGCCCGCGTTCCCGCAACGAGATCCTGAATTGGTGCGACCAGTCTGCGCGACAACACAAACGCGCCGTAGATCGAGGCCAGCAGTGACAACATCAGAACGACGGTCAGCGTCAGCGAGAAATTTCGCTTCAGGGGCTCCCGAATGTAGGCTGCGCGTTTGTAGTCGCTGTTCGATGACTCGACGCTGTTGGCCATCATGCTGATGCGTTCATTGACAGGATACAGAGCCTGGATAATGCCCCCACGGTCTGTCCGCCTGGAATTTCCAAATGGCAACGCCGTCCGAATCTGGTAATTGCCACCTTCTAACGGGTCCAGGCTTACGAACGGCCGGTTCTGGCCTAATTGCAACATAACCTCTTCGGTCAGCGGCTTGGGCAAACTGCCTGCCGACAGGTCCGAACTCGTCGCAACAATTTGTCGGTTGCGACCAAAAATCGACACTTCACCGGCGCCGCTTTCGCGTCGCACTCTGCTCAGCTCGAAAATGAGCTGTCTTGGGTTTACGTCCTGCAAATAGTCCGCGATTCTCACGGTTGTCGCCAGGTGGTCACGCTTCTGGATGTCGAGAGCTTCCTGGCTCAGCGCCAACGCTTCATCGAGACCTTTCTCCACTTCAATATTGAACCAGCTATCGATACCACTGTTAATGAACTGGATTGAAAAGTAGAAAACCACCAGCAACGGGAGAGCAGCAAAACCCACAAACATGCCGACCAGGCGAGCTTTCAGTTTAGAGCCGGGTACTTTGTCTCGATAGTCACGTAACAAGCGCGCAAGATTACCGACCATCAACACGAACAAAACGATCACACCGGCAATGTTGATTAGCAGAATCGTGATATGCAGCGATTCATAATCGTCAGAATTCTGTGGCGTCCAGCTCAACAGGAAGAGTGCAACAATCGCCAGTCCGACGCCGATGGCGCCGATTAGACCGATTGCCGCTCTTCTTATCTTTCTAGCGTCCATTCGTACCATTCACTTTGCAGTTGCCACTGACTACGCCAGAAGAACAAAATCCTGAGAGCCGCCGGATACTGACGAGTACTGAGTCTTGCCCGAAGACGAAGCCGGTAACGGCTGTCGGCGCCGAGAACTGCATCGTCGATTACCGGCAGACCCTGGACGCGTCCAAGGTTGTTGAGTGCGGAATAGAGCGTTGAAAAGGAATCCTGATCGCCACTGTTCAGATTGCGAACGATATAGCGTTGACTTAAGGGCCTGTATTCCAGTTCATACTGAAAAGTCAGGTTCGCGTCGGATGCGTCAATCCACAGGCCGCGGACTCGAATTACTTCGAATTCGAGTTCAATGGTAAGGGTTACGCCACTGTTGAGGGCGTCGAGTGCTTCATCACTCAGAATAAGCTGGAGCCGCGCCTCAAGTTCATGAACGCCTGCATTGAGATTGGTTGTTGCCGAACGAATGTCGAAGAACCCCTGCCGTTCCGGCAGTTGCTGCGCAGCCAGCGGCACAGCAGCCAGCATGCCGGCAAGCATGGCCAGCACCAGAACGCGCAATCCCGTTTTTCTTTTTCCTCTCATCCAACTGCTGTACTGAATTTATTGTTTTGCAAGTTACCGGGATACTTTCTCGAGCATGGCGAAGTAAAAGCCGTCCAGCCCTTTAGTACCGGGCAATACCTGATAACCCGCGGTCCGTTCACGCATTAAATCGGAGATGTTGTAATCATGCAACACACGGGCCTCCCGGGCGTCTTCATGTGCAGCCAGGAAGGGTGCGACCACCTGCTCGTTTTCTTCTGCCAGCACTGAGCAAGTGACATATAGAAGCCGTCCTGCGGGGGCCAGAACCGTCCATAGCGCCTCGAGCATCTCCCGCTGCAGTCCAGCCAGCGCGGGAATGTCCTTGTTCCGCCTCAGGAGCTTGATATCCGGATGACGGCGTATAACGCCGGTCGCAGAGCAGGGTGCATCGAGGAGCACCCGGTCGAAACACCGGCCGTCCCACCAATCGGTGGGCTTGGATGCGTCGGCGTGAACCAAAGTTGCATCGAGTCCCAGCCGGTCCAGGTTTTGCCGCACGCCAGCAAGCCGTTTGGCATCTGAATCAAGCGCCGTTACATCGGCGCCTTCGCCAAGTATCTCTAACAGGTGGCCTGTCTTGCCACCAGGGGCCGCACATGCATCGAGCACTCGTGTCCCGCCATCTGCCAACAGCCAGGGTGCTGCGATCTGAGCTGCACAGTCCTGAACCGAAACCAGGCCATCGGCGAAACCCGTGAGGTCGTCCACTGGTTGGGGGCTCGTCAGTCGAATCGCTTGTTCTGCGCATGGCAACAACTCACCTTCAGCTTCGAGCTGTGCGAGAAATTGATCCGTGCTCTGTTTTTGCTGATTGACCCTTAGCCACATCGGCGCACGATCATTATTGGCAGTAAGGATTTCCTGCCAATCGTCGGGCCAATCTTTCTTCAGGCGATCGATCAGCCACTGCGGATGATTGAATTGCGCTTCCTCATTGCCGGGTTCGCTCACCGCGATTTTTCGACGCACAAAATTTCTCAAGACTGCATTCATGAGTCCCGCATACTTCGGTCGGCGCAGCAATCGTGCAGCTTCAACCGTCATCGATACCGCTGCGTGATCGGGTACACGGGTGTCGCTAAGCTGAAAGAAGCCGACAATAAGTAGTGATTCGATAACGCTGTCCCGCGCCTTCAGCGGGCGCTCGAGCAACTGCCTTAGTTGCCAGCGAAGCCGAAAGTAATACCTGAGGCTGCCGTAAGAAAGCATACGTACGAGCGGCCTGTCTGCCGGACTGATATTTTCCTCGGCGGCGGCGAGCGCAACATCGAGCGACCGGCCGTCGTTAGCAACTGCGTCCACGACTTTGGCCGCTTCTGCACGAAGCTTTGCCCCAGGCTTATTGCTGCTCATTCAGTTCAGCCCAGTCGCCTGCCGGCCAGGGACAACTGTCCGGCCAGCTCACCTGCGGAAATCTTACGTCTGCCGGGTCTTTGCACCTCAAGAATCCGCAACGCTCCCCTGCCGCATGTGATGTCAATACCGTCTTTCCCGGCCTGCAGGATGATGCCGCCGGGACCTTCCACATCGTTAAGAACCGTGGCCTTCCAACACTTGATTCGCTCATCGCCAAATTCGAACCATGCACCCGGAACCGGGTTATAAGCTCTTATTTTCCTTGCAATTTCTTCTGCTTCCGCAGTCCAGTCAATCGCTGCATCCTGAGTTTGAATCTTGCCGGCATAAGTGGCCTCGGCGCTGTTTTGTGGGTCTGCAACGAGACTTGCCGAAAGAATAGCCGGGAGTTTTTCGACAAGAAGCTTTCCGCCCAGAGCGGCAAGGCGATCATGTAATTCACCGGCCGTGTCCTGTTCACCAATCGCTATCGTCGCCCGTGCAAAAACAGGCCCTGTATCAAGCCCGGCCTCCATTTCCATGAGGCAAATTCCAGTTTCAGAATCTCCGTTCAGAATGGCCTGTTGAATGGGCGCGGCGCCACGCCATCGGGGTAGCAATGATGCGTGCACGTTCAAGCAACCGCAGCGCGGAATATCCAGCACCGCCTGCGGAAGAATGAGGCCGTATGCCGCGACGATAATGATGTCCGGATCAAGCGTCGAGATTTTCTCGATCATGTCACGGTCTTTGAGCGTGGCCGGCTGCCAGACCGGTATCTCTTTCTCTGCTGCGTATAACTTGACGGGACTCGCCGTAAGTTTTTTTCCGCGACCCGCTGGACGATCCGGCTGTGTAAGTACAGCCAGCGGTACGTGCCCGGCGTCGACAAGCGCTTGCAATGATGCGAGCGCAAAGTCGGGTGTGCCGGCAAACAGAATTTTTGCAGCGTTCATTTTATTGTCTGGCAAGAAACTTTTTGTGGCCGATTAGAAAATTGTTGCGGGTTCGGGCTGTCTGTGCCGGCGTTCTTTTTCGAGGCGCTTTCTGATGCGTTGACGCTTCGCCTCGGAGAGATAGTCGACGAAAAGTTTGCCGTCCAGATGATCAATCTCATGCTGTACACAGACAGACAGCAGCCCGTCGAACTCGCTTTCGACCTCGATACCGTCACGATCGAGGTAGCGCACGCGGATATGTTCCGCACGCTGGACCTCCTCGTAATAGCCGGGCACGGATAGGCAGCCCTCTTCGGTCACCTCGACGCCGTCCTGCTCAAATATGACGGGATTGATCAGGACCCAGGGTTCATTCTTGTCAGCGGACACGTCAGCAACCAGGAGGCGACGGTGCACATCGATTTGCGTGGCCGCCAGGCCAATGCCCGGTGCGTCATACATCGTCTCAAACATGTCATCGATCAGCTGTTTCAGGGCCTGATCGACCATTTCGACCGGTTGGGCCTTCTTCCGCAAACGGGGATCGGGAAATTCCAGTATTTTCAGTTTTGCCATGGGCTCTCTTCGAATCTAGAGTGAATTCCTACAAATTACACCTAAATTTTTGACTTTATTGAATAAGATAGCGGACAATGCCGCGTAATATTTGGGCTGTCAGACCCTCTTTTGGGCCAGAATTGTGACGCGTTTAGCAGCCTGATCGGCGTCGACACGACATATTATAGCAACGCCTGCCCAAGGGCAGACACGGACTACTATGATGGAGCACCCGTCAATTATGTCTCCTGACACAAATTGTCTTAAAAACGGTCTCAGAATGACCTTTATTGCACTGACCGCTACCGTGGCCGGCTGCAGCACTATGAGCAATCTGAACCCGTTTGATGCGGATGAAGACGAGGCGCCACCACCGGCCGCGCGTACATCCACCATGCCGAGTGGCTCATCGTCACTGGACCCTGGCACCAGCACAGCGCAGCCTGCACAAAGCAGACCTGTAATGCAGCAGGTCAGCCAGCCAGTTCCGCTGGCTTCCGGCGCGCCGAACGAATATGTCGTTCAGGCAGGCGACACGCTGTGGGACATTGCGGCGGCCTTCCTTCGGGATCCGTGGTACTGGCCCGAAGTCTGGTACGTCAACCCGCAGGTTGAAGATCCTCACCTTATTTATCCTGGCGATGTTCTTGCGCTGGTAATGATCAATGGTCAGCAACGAATTACCAATGTTCGCGCATCGACCTATCGTTTATCTCCGCAGGCGCGCGTGTCGCCATTGACCGAATCGATTACGAGCATTCCTTACGAGCAGATCTCGGCATTTCTGTCGAAAGGCCTTGTTCTCGAAAGGGATCAGGCAGATCGGCTCCCGTACATACTTTCTACCCGCGGTGATCACCTGGTCGCAAGTGCTGGTAATGACATTTATATTCGTGGCGGCGAACCTGCTGCTAACGGCACACGTTACTCAGTCGTTCACATTGGCGATGAACTGATAGACCCGGATGACAACAAGCTGATCGGCTACCAGGGCATTTACGTTGGCGAGGGCGCATTGTCCCGTGGTGGCGACCCAGCAACTGTATCCCTGACGGACACAACCCGTGAGGCATTGAACGGCGATCGACTCATACCGGAAACCGTTGACATTCCTTTGAACTTCTTTCCGAAATCACCGGACATCGATGTTGACGGGCGAATTATTTCCGTCGTCGATGGCGTTTCGCTGATAGGTCAGTACCAGGTTGTTGTGCTCAATCGCGGTGCTCGCAATGGTCTCGCTCCGGGAGACGTTCTGACTGTTTTCCAGGCAGGCGCCGAAATTAAAGACCGTTATGCTAATTCTTCGTTGCTGGGAACGGCCGTTCGCGGTGGCGGCGAGTCCGTAACACTGCCGGATGAAGAGGCAGGCACTGTCATGGTGTTCAAAGTCTACGATCGGATTGGCTACGGTCTGGTTATGGAGGCAACGAGCGACATCCACGTTCTCGACGCCGTCCGCAACCCTATCTAGAAACCAAAAAAAATAAAGGGCCGGTATCGCAGGGTACCGGCCCTTTTTTATGGCTTACAACAGATATGATGTCCTTTCTGGCCGGCGCGCGGATTAGAATCAATCGGTGACTGAAGAACAAACAGAATCCAGCTGGTCGAGCAAACCGTCGCAGCACATCATCGATCAGCAATCGGACGACTTTCCCGGTTTGCTCCTGCAAATTTCCAACCCGCCAGAGCGACTTTTCGTCGCCGGAAACCTCGATGCATTACACCTGCCCGCGCTGGCGATTGTCGGTAGCCGCAACCCAACCAGGCAGGGCCGGCAAAATGCCTACGAATTTGCAAAACATCTCGGCCGTTCGGGATTTTGCATAGTCAGCGGCCTCGCAACCGGAATTGACACTGCCGCTCATGAGGGGGCGCTCGACGGCGGCGCAATGACGGTTGCTTTTCTTGGCCACGGAATCGACCGGGTATATCCGCCAGCAAACGAGGGGCTCGCAACAAGAATCATTGCGAACGGCGCAGTGTGCTCGGAATTTCCCCTCGGAAGCGATCCGCGCCGCGAACATTTCCCACAAAGAAACCGGCTAATCAGCGGACTCAGCCTTGGTACGCTGGTTGTTGAAGCGGCGAAGCGCAGCGGCTCCCTGATCAGTGCACGGCTCGCATCGGAGCAGGGCCGCGAGATATTCGCCATCCCCGGTTCGATACATAATCCGATGTCGCGTGGCTGCCATCAACTCATCAGGCAAGGTGCCAAGCTTGTCGAAAGTGCGGCAGATATCGTCAGTGAACTCGGCCCACTCGTTGAACATCTGATGCAAGCCCCTGAAGAACCGGCATCTTCCAAACAGGACAGCCGGAAACCCGACGCAGATTATGAAATATTGATCGAGGCGATGGGTTTCGACCCTGCGACAGTCGATGAACTGGCCGACCGATCCGGATTGACGATTGATCATGTTTCCTCCATGCTTCTTATCCTTGAGCTTGAGGGAATCATCGAGGCACAGGCCGGCGGACGTTACTCAAGACTGCATGAATAACCGGAATTCGGTCATATAGGGAGATGCTTCGGGCATGAAAGAAAATGTACTCGACGTCCTGATGTATCTGTTTGAGACCTACATCGACGCTGAGGAAGAGCCTGAACCGGATCAAAACGAGCTCAGAGACGAGCTGTCCCGGGCTGGCTTTGGCGACACAGAGATCGACCGCGCCCTGGATTGGCTTGATGGTCTGACCGACAACCACGACAAGTTTATTTGCAACCCGCAAACGGCCCACGGAACCCGTATCTACAACGATATCGAAACCGATCGGCTCGATGTTGGTTGCCGGGGCTTTATTTCCTACCTCGAACAGATCGGGATCCTGTCGCCACCGCAGCGCGAAATTCTCATCGACCGCCTCCTTGCACTTGAGACACCCGACATCGATGTCGAGCAGATCAAGTGGGTAGTGCTCATGGTTTTATTTAGCCAGCCGGGTCAGGAACTGGCTTATGCTCGCATGGAGGACCTGGTCTTCGACGAAGGAGATACTCAGCTCCACTAGCTGAAAATTGTGATCGATCAGAACACAGTGAGATGCACGAAAATTTGACACATCGCTCTTAACCCTGTAATTCAACCGCGGCACTGTCCGCGGTTTTTTCTTTTCAGGTCCCATTTAAGGAACGGTCACTTCGCATGTCGAAAAATCTTGTCATCGTTGAATCACCTGCTAAATCGGCAACTATTAGTAAGTATCTCGGCAAAGATTTTGATGTTCTCGCCTCGTACGGTCATGTTCGTGACCTCGTACCGAAGGAAGGTGCTGTCGATCCCGAGCACGGCTTCGCGATGAAATACCAGGTCATCGAGCGAAACGAGAAGCATGTTAAGGCGATCATGAAGGCGCTTAAAAAGGCGGATGCCCTGTATCTAGCGACTGACCCCGATCGCGAAGGGGAGGCCATTTCCTGGCACCTGATTGAGCTCCTGAAAGAGCGTAAAGCGCTTGAAGGCAAGGCCATACACAGAGTCGTCTTCCACGAGATCACAAAAGCGGCAGTCAGGGATGCCGTCGCGAACCCTCGCGGGCTGTCCACTCACCTTGTCAGTGCGCAACAGGCACGAAGAGCGCTCGACTACCTGGTCGGATTCAACCTGTCGCCGCTTTTGTGGAAAAAAGTGCAGCCCGGACTGTCTGCTGGTCGCGTGCAAAGCCCGGCTCTCAGGATGATCGCAGAGCGCGAAAATGAGATTGAAGCGTTCAAGCCCCGCGAGTACTGGTCCATAGAGGCCGACGTAAGCAAGAATGAACAACCATTTCTTTCCCGTCTGGTGCGCTATAAGAGCGAAAAAGTCGAACAATTCAGTTTCGGGAACGAAGATTCAGCACGTGACGTTGAGAAAACCATTCTCGATGCCTCGGCCGGAAAGCTGACAACCGTAAAGGTCGACAAGAAACAGCGCCGCAGGAATCCGGCAGCGCCATTCACGACATCAACCCTGCAACAGGAAGCATCGCGAAAGCTTGGCTTCAACACGCAGTGGACGATGCGCGTTGCGCAGCGTCTTTATGAAGGCATTGAGCTGCCCGACGAAGGCAACGTCGGACTCATAACTTATATGCGTACCGACTCGGTCACGCTTGCTGAGGTTGCGGTCGCCGAAATTCGCGACACTATTAAAGAGCGCTACGGCGCAAAGAATGTTCCTGACGAAGTCCGGACATTCAAAACCAAAGCCAAGAATGCCCAGGAAGCGCATGAGGCGATTCGACCGACATCCGTAGCCCACACGCCTGACTCGTTGAAAGGCAAGCTGGACGAAGAACAGCTCAAGCTCTATACGCTAATCTGGCGACGAACAATGGCCTGCCAGATGGTGCCGGCCGTCTTTGACACGGTTGCGGTGGAATTCGCGCCGGGCGCCTCAGCCCCTGGCGAAGTCGATGACGCTCACCGATTTCGCGCAAATGGCTCTATTCTTGTCGAGCCTGGATTCATGGCGGTCTATCACGAGGGCAAAGACGATTCGAAGGATGATGACGGCGATCGGCTGTTGCCCGCGATTGATGTCGGTGATGTCATTAACCTGGATGTTCTTCGGCCGGAACAGCATTTCACCGAGCCACCGCCTCGATTCACGGAGGCGAGCCTCGTCAAAACACTTGAAGAACATGGCATTGGCCGGCCTTCCACCTACGCCAGTATTATCGCCACGCTGAAAAACCGGGAATACGTCGAGATGGACGCCAAGCGCTTCCTTCCGACCGATATCGGCCGAATCGTCAATGGCTTCCTGACAGAGCATTTCACGCAGTACGTCGATTATGATTTCACAGCCAAGCTGGAAGACGATCTGGATGCGATCTCCCTGGGTGAAAAGGACCTGGTTCCGCTACTCGAACATTTCTGGAAACCCTTTCATGACCTCGTAGTGGACAAAGAAGAGAGCGTCACACGCGAACAGGTTGCACAGGCGCGTGAACTGGGCACCGATCCGAAAAGCGGCAAGCCGGTTACTGTTCGAATGGGTCGCTACGGGCCGTTTGTACAGATCGGTACAAAAGACGACGAGGAGAAGCCCAAGTTTGCAGGGCTCCGTCCGGGCCAGAAGATGGCTGACATCGATATGGAAACAGCGATGGAGCTCTTCAAGCTGCCACGCAAATTGGGCGAAACGCCAGATGGCCTTGCCGTTGCAGCAAGCATCGGACGATTTGGCCCCTATGTTCGCTATGGCGACAAGTACGTTTCAATCAAGGATGACGACCCGTACACGATCGAACTGCCAAGGGCGCTGGAACTGATTGAAGAGAAGAAAATCGCCGATGCAAATCGCATCATTCAGGACTTCGAAGAAGAAGGTATCCAGGTCCTGAACGGCCGCTATGGGCCTTATATTACAGACAAGGCCAAGAATGCCCGTGTGCCGAAGGATCGTGAACCGAAATCTCTAACCCTCGAAGAGTGCAAGGAGCTGCTGGCCGCAGCACCGATGCGAGGCAAGCGCGGTAAGAAAAAAGTGGCGAAGAAAAAAGTCGCTAAAAAGAAAACTGCGAAGAAAAAAGCCAAAAAGAAAGCCAAGAAAAAGGCTAAGAAGAAGGCCGCGAAGAAAAAAGTCGCTAAAACAACTGAGTCTTAAGAAGCCAGGCCGGATCTTATGGCCACATCACAAAACCTGAGACAAGCAACGAGGGTTCTTGAATCCGGCGGCGTCATTGCCTATCCAACCGAAGGGGTTTTTGGTTTGGGATGCCTGGCAGACGACCTTGCAGCAGTCAGTCGCATTCTGAAGATAAAATCCCGCGACCCGGCGATGGGGTTGGTCATCATTGTTTCCAGCCCCGAACAGATTGCGGAATGGGTCGATTTGCCGATCGAAAGCCTGTCGCTCAAATCCAGTGACGAGCGCCCGGTTACCTGGATAGTTCCTGCAACAGATGAAGCACCTCAGTGGATCCGCGGCGAGCATGCCGGGATGGCCGTTCGGCAAACAACGCACCCGATAGCCAATGCTCTTTGCGCAGCAGTTGACGCGCCATTGGTTTCGACCAGCGCTAATATTTCAGGCCACCCACCCGCCAGGAATTCGTATGTTTTACGCCGTATCTTTGGCTCTTTAGTAGACTACATCGTGCCGGGTGAATGTGGCCCTGCTGAGAACCCATCGGAGATTCGGGACATCAAGACCGGAAAAGTATTGAGGCCTGCATGAGCGACGTAAATATTCAGGCAGTAGAAAAATATCTGCGCGGACTACAGATGCGCATCTGCTCATCTCTCGAAGACGCGGATGGCAAGAAAACGTTTCGACACGACCAATGGGATCGACCCGGCGGCGGCGGTGGAGAGAGCCGGGTACTCATCGGCGGAGAGATATTCGAGCAAGCAGGTGTCGGTTTCTCGCACGTTTTCGGCAGCGAGATGCCACCGTCAGCAACAAAGAGCCGACCCGAACTTGCTGGAAAGAGTTTTCAGGCGATGGGTGTCTCGCTCGTACTGCACCCGCGGAATCCTTATGTGCCAACAACGCACGCGAATTTTCGTTTCTTTACGACGGACAGCGGCGCCGGAGATCCTGTCTGGTGGTTTGGCGGCGGTTTCGACCTGACACCTTATTATCCTTTTCATGAAGACGTCGTTCACTGGCATCAAAAGGCCAGGGAAGCGTGCGACCCGTTTGGCGACGACGTCTATCCGAAATATAAAAAGTGGTGCGATGACTATTTCTTTCTACCTCATCGCGACGAAACTCGCGGCGTGGGCGGCCTGTTCTTCGACGACCTGAATGAACCCGGCTTCGAAAAATCTTTCGAATTTACCCGTGCAGTGGGTGACCAGTTTCTTGACGCCTATTTGCCAATCGTTAAATCGCGAAACAAACACAAGTACGGCGATCGTCAGCGCGAGTTTCAACTGTATCGCCGCGGCCGCTATGTCGAGTTCAATCTTATCCACGACCGCGGCACATTATTCGGGCTGCAGTCCGGCGGCAGAACTGAGTCCATCCTGATGTCTCTTCCGCCGCGGGTTCGCTGGGAATACAACTGGCAACCAGAGACCGGTTCTCCCGAAGCGGATCTTTACGAGAATTATCTGCATCCGCGAGATTGGCTGGGAGACAAATAGTGGGTGAGCTGACACTTGAGAAATTTGCAGCGATTGCCGAGGTCATCGGCATGCTGACAATAGTTTCTGGCCTGATCTTTGGCATCTTTCAGCTACGTGCTCACCGCATGCAACAACGCAACATCGTCGCATCAGGCCTGGCCAAGACCTTTTACAACCCGGAATTCGCCAAAGCGCTGGTCTTACTGCAGCATCTGCCGGATGGAGCGAGCGCAGAGGACGTCCGCAAGGCGGGGCCCGAGTGCGAATACGCGGCCGTCGTTGTCTGCACGTCGTTCGAGACAATGGGACTCCTGACCTATCGGAAAATCGCGCAATTTGACCTGGTGATGGATCTGGCAGGCGGTGTTTCCGCGTCCATGTTCCGCAAACTGCAAAACTGGATCGAACATAAGCGAGAGTCGCAGAACCAGCCGTCCTGGGCCGAATGGTTCGAATGGATGGCCCGCCTCGCGGAAAAGTACAAAGATGAGCACACACTGACCAAGGAACAAGTCGCTAACTGGCAGCCCTGAGCACACCGACGGCTTTTCTGGGCGATCTCGCCGATCCTATGTTAAGTTCGTTGTAAAACCGGGATTTACACCGGTTTCTTGAGTTAGAATCGAATCAAATAGAATCAAATCGAATCGGGCTATGACCTGAAGCGAGACACTCCGTGGCGCTAGCTAGGCTTACAATTCTGTGCGTGATCTTCGTAGGCGGCATTGCCTTTGCCGACTTCGAGACACGGCTGCGCAATGGCGGCTCCCCGATGGGCTTGCAGGTCGCTGATTCAGAAACACTCAACAGCGATCCGAAAGTCTACATTGTTCAGCTGAAAACACCCGCCGCCGCTGCGTTTCACGCGTCATCGGCACCTCGCGTCGCTGCCAAGCCGTCCGCGGGCACACTGCAGTCAGTGCCAAGGTTCGATAAGACCAGCGCTGCAGTTCAAAGCCACGTACAGCGACTGGAAAACGAGCAGGCGGCAGTCATTGCCAAAGCCGGCCCCGGCGTTGAGCAAATTTACAGCTACCGCTACAGCCTGAACGGATTTGCTGCGCGTATGACCCCGGCCGAGGCTGCAAAACTCGAACATATGCCGGAAGTTCTCCGGATCTGGCCCGATGAGATCAGACAACTTGCCACGAATCACAGTGCGAACTTCCTGGATTTATTTAATGCTAATACGGGATTACGGGGTCCTGCCGGGTTAAGTGGCGATGGCATTGTCATCGGTGTGATCGACAGCGGCATTGCTCCCGAGCATGTGGCACTGCAGGACACTCAACCTGTGGATCGTCCAAGTCGCTGCTGGAGTGCCTGGGCCGACGCATCATTACTCGGCCGATGGCTGTGCAAAAACTACAACCGCGCCGACGACGTACTTGCTTTTGAACCGCCGGAAAACTGGAACGGCGTTTGTGAAACCGGGCCGGAATTTACAGAGGACAACTGCAACAACAAAATGATTGGTGCGCGTATCTTCGTTGACGGCGCACAGTCAACCGGACCGATCGATCCGGGTGAGATATTCTCTGCGCGCGATGTCGACGGACATGGTACGCATATCGCCACTACTTCTGCAGGCAACAAAGTTAAAGCATCAATCTTCGGCACTTTCCTTGGGTCTGTTGAGGGAATGGCACCGAAGGCACGCATAGCAACTTACAAAGCCTGCTGGCTGCGCCCTGGCGGAACCCGGGCTGCATGCAATACGTCGGATCTGGCCAACGCCATCGACATGGCCGTCTCCGACGGCGTCGACATCATCAATTACTCAATTGGCAGTTCGCTGTATACGATTACGGCGCCGGACGACATTGCATTGCTCGCCGCTGCGAAAGCAGGTGTGCTGACAGTGGTCGCTGCAGGCAATGAAGGCCCATTCCTGCAGTCCATCACCTCGCCGGCGAGCAATCCCGCCGTAATCACAACAGGCGCGTCTTCCCGCGACGGTGACCACGCTTTGGAGGCGTTGAAGGTCAACACACCTCCGTCGGTCGCTGGCAATTATGCGATCCGAGAAGCTTCGTTTACACCACCACTGATCGACAACGACCCTATCGAAGCAGAGCTCATTCTGGCAGACGACGAAGACGACACATTACCCGACGGCTCAACAGGCACAACTATGGACGGCTGCCAGGCGATAACCAACACCGTACGGATGTCAGGCAACATCGCCTTTATAGAGAGAGGCGGCTGTGACTTTGACGTGAAAGTCGAAAACGCCGAGGACGCCGGTGCAATCGCCGTCGTCGTGTTCAACATCGCTGGCGACCCAATCGTGATGACCGGCGACTCCGGATTGTCCGATATTCCTGCAGTGATGATTGGTGGTGCCGATGGCACGATGCTGCTCGATGAGATCAACAACGGTGAACGTATAGATATTGTTCTTGATAAAAGTTTCTTCCTCACCGTTAATGACACCGGCAACGTCATGGCAACTTTCTCGTCACGTGGGCCAGGAGTTGTACAGGACATTTTGAAGCCTGACGTTACTGCACCGGGCGTCAACATTCTGGCGGGACACACGCCGGACGCAGTTGCGACGGCGGCCGGCGAAAACTTCCAGTTCCTTAGCGGCACGTCGATGTCTGCACCACATGTAGCTGGTGTCGCTGCGCTGCTGCAAGAAGGCCATCCTGACTGGAGCCCTGCCGCCATCAAGTCTGCATTGATGACAACCGCATACCAGGAAGTCAGCATGCCGGACGAGTCATCGATCATTCCGTTCGATTATGGAAGCGGACACATCGACCCGAACAAAGCGAACGACCCGGGCCTTGTCTACGACGTGACGGACGACGAGTACGATGCGTTTGCCTGCGCGATCGGCTCACCGGATGTGGCCCAGCCACGCTGCGATGAATTGATCGCCAGCGGCGTGTCGCTCGACCCGGTTGATATGAACCAACCCAACATTTCCGCTTCCAGACTGACGAATGCGCGAACCATTACGCGCCGGGTTACAAACGTCACGGAGACAACTGAAACCTACAACCTGGAAGTCGAGATGCCGCCGGGCGTAAATGTCGCTGTCTCTCCGGCCGCGATTACTGTCGGTGCGGGCCAGACCGTTGAGTACGACGTAACGCTGACATTTACAGACGGCCCCCAGGATATATATCGCTTCGGTAGCCTTACCTGGGTCAGCAGCGATCACAGGGTGCGGAGTGTGATTGCTGTGCAACCGCTATCTATCGATGCCCCCGGTGAAATCTTCTCTTTCGGCGGCAGCGGCAGCGTTTCGTTCCCCGTGTCTTTCGGCTACACCGGAGCCTACACACCGGGCGTGCACGGATTGCGTCTGCCGCTCTTTATCGATGACGACGACAATCCGGGCAATCCTGCGTTTGTTGCCCAGGATCCGGACAAAACGTTCACGTTCCGCAATGACAACGGCGTTACCGCACACCTGATCCAGGTACCTGACAACGAGGCATACCTGCGCTTCGCATTATTCGACGAATTGACCGACGGTAACGACGACCTGGATATGTACGTCTACTACTGCCCCGACGGAATTACCTGTTTCAAGCTGGGTGAAAGCGGTGGTCCAACATCGCGGGAGGAGGTCAACATCTTCTTGCCCGATGGCGGCACCTACGTATTACTCATTCACGGCTTCGAGACAGACAACGTTGCGGGCGGGCCTGGCGCTTTCTACACAGCCCTCGGGTGGTCGTTCGGTCTCAACGAAGATCTCGGCAACATGACTGCGACCGGACCGATGTCGGTAACTGCGGGACAAACCAGTGACGTGACGGTGGACTGGAATGGCTTATCGCCTGACACAATCTATCTCGGTGGTATCTCGCATAACACACCGGACGGTCTCGTCTCTCTGACCGTCATCAATATCGGCAATTAGTCGTCCCTGAATATCCAGCGCAATCCCGCCCGAAACGCGGCCGGCGGGGCCGACATGTGACTGTGACCCTCAAGATCGGTAGTCTTCATCTGCCAGGGAACGTGTTTATCCTGCCAGAATTGAATCCACTCCAGGGCCGGCTCCCGAAAAAGGGCATCGTCTTCCGTGCCGCTCGCGACAAACAGTTTTGACTGGGTCGGTCCACCATAGTCGGCATGCGCTTCCAGGAAAAACGGCAAATTACGATGCAGTGCTGGGTTGCTGGCGATGTGCGCCCAGAAAAGCCCGGGTTGAGTCATCGCAGTAAAGAGCACGAATTGTCCGCCAATGGATTGGCCAAACACGATTCGCCTGTTGGCATTTGATCGATAGTTGCTCTCGACAATGGGAAACAACTCCTTGCTTAGGAACGCCTGAAAGGCCGTCGCGCCACCCCAGTAGTCACGCTCTTCCGACGGTGCCGTGAAATCGGTGCTGCGAAAGTTGCCACCCGCAACAGTGTCGCTACCGTAGGAGATGCCGACGAGAATCATATCCGGCACTTCTTCGCCGAAGTTCAGGTACTGGTAATAAGGCGCCAGCATCGGGAAGGTATTGCCGCCGTCCAGCAGGTACAC
>CAJQPR010000016.1 GCA_905480255.1 uncultured Woeseiaceae bacterium
CCCATGCTTCAACTACGATGCCGTAAGTGACAGCGGCAAGGAGCATAGCGATAGCTCCGGCAATAACGGCCGCAGCAAAATTCTGCTCCGAAATCAGTTTTTCCGCTAACTCGTAGTTTCTTTGTTTTTCCTCGTCATGCATAGGCGCCGAACCCTCTTGCGAAAGACTCAGATAGACCTAAATGTTGGCCGGCTGCTTTGGGTCAAAAGCAGCCTCTCAGATCAGTCTAAATTCTAGCATCTGAGTGGCTGGTATTGGGGTAAAGCAGACACTCGCCACTCACCACCCGAGTGGCTGCTTTCGGCCAATAGCAGCCACTCGATAACTGTTTCAGTAACTGCTTGGAACAAACGTCCAGATGTAAGTGCCAAGCCATATTCCAAACACAACGGTTGCGACGCTCTGGATACTGCGCCGTTTTGCTCGGATAACGACGGCAGCGATGGCAAACGCGATCATGTTCGAGATATTCATAGCCCCAAGAATGCCAACATCGAATAGGGCATAGTTGACGATGATTGAAGTCAGATTGAAGCTAGCAATTACAGCGATAGCCCACCGACCGTCTTTCTGGAAGTAATCGTCAAGGTCTTCCGGGTATTCTCCAATACCTGTGGGCAGCACCAGACCGCCCGCCACAAAGAGTTGGAGAGCGAGCAGCAATAGCAATACGAAAGCCCCGGCAGACCATGACTGCATTGATGAAAGACCATAAACTTCCCACCAAACGTCGAACTGGATTACTAGCACGTAGGCAGCCCAAGCTAAGGGAAGCCAGCTCATGCGCATCTTTCGCCTGGCGCGAAATGCTGTAAGCAAGGATGTCAGCAAGACGGTAACCGCCAAGCCAAGCACGAACGAAAGCGCAACCGTCAGAAACTCGAAATGTGTCATAGACCAGCTTCGCTCAAAATACTTTTACAACCCGCCATCAGAAACGATGCATTTAGCGTCCGCTTCGGGTCATAAACGGCCTCTCATGAGTTTAGCAGCCCAGCGGCTGCTTTGGGTCAGAAGCAGTCGTTAGCCCCAAGCTGTCAATCGGCTCCAGATGACAATTTACTATCGACAATATCGGCGATTGGGTCAAAGTAAGCCCGCAAGTCATCCCAAAGATCGCGACTTCCAGGGTAATCAAAATACCCAGCGACGATGCCTTCGAGATTGGCGATCTGGCTTTCTTGATACGGGCCCGGCCTCGACGTTTGTATGACCTGTAAGTACCAGCTCTCGAGTGTATTAAGCAGACGCAGGTGAATATGTTCGAAGATCAGGCGTTCATCATCATCGAGAGACCCCAACGCGTTCCGGCCACGATTAATGATTGATGCCGTCTCCTTAGATTCCGACATCCGGTCACATATCTGGTTTAGCCCATCCCATGTGTGGCGCAGTGAGTCTATCTCGCTTTGCTTGTTCGCATGTCGGATTTGCAGGGAAACATAAACGAGCGAAATGACAACAGCGATTGAACCGACAATCTCTCCGATCGTACCAGCAGCTTCCCAATTCATGATCTGACTCTTGGATGAATAACGTTGAAATAGTTATGGCGCGGCGATGTGCGCTTTGGATCACATGCAGTCAGAATATCCTAACGCAGCGGCTGCCGTCGACCAATAGCGGCCATGGACTGGCGTTCACCCAGTCATTTGTTACGACGCCGAAAACCAGGGATGCCGGCCAAATTGATTGCGTGGCACTGACTCACCGCGCATCACGTACCACTCAAACCCGCCGACCACAGACTCCAGGTATTTCCTGAGCATCGGTCGAAGGCGAAGCACGTACGGAATCCAGCGAACTATCGTCGGCCAATTCTGAAGGATGTGCGGATAGACCGTGATTTTCAGAATACAGCTGCCTGCATCGACAGGAGTGATTCTCCAGGACACGAATGACGTGCCGCCGCCGTGTCTGCCGATCTCAAGATCGTAGCCGGTTCCATCATGCCAACGGAGAAAACGACGCTCGTACACCCAGCCACTGAGATAATGCACCTCATCCCGCGAATCCGGTCCCTGCCATACTTGCACGGGGTTGCTCGCACAAAACGGATGACACAACTCAAGGTTGCCAGGCGTCGATATTGCTGCCCACACTTTTTGCGCAGGCGCCGCGATCATCCGCTCTGCTGCTACCGGCCAGCGGAATCGTGAATATGACTCGTGCTCAGGCATTTACAACACTACTGCTGTGCAAAAGCGCAAATCTGACGATGTCGAGCGGGACGGTTATTTGCCAACGACCTCACTGCCTTCACCACCAAACCGGGTTGCGAAATAGCCGATAATGAAACCCACGATGGCGCCCTCTGCTGTAAACCAGAACGGCGAACTCAGGACTCCGTCCGCACCGAACAGCCTCTCCATCATGGCCCCCATGACGTCGTAGGCGAAGAAGACCAGAACGAAGTTCATCCACGCGCCCAATATCGGTGCGCGAAACCACCAGGGGAAAGGCAGCTTAAGAATCGGGTGATAAGTAAAAACGCCAAACACACCGATTATCGCGCCAACCGTTGTATACCAGAACAATATTCCCCAGCGAATCAGCGAACCAGCTTCTGGCAAGAGTTGCGGCAAAAGGAAAAACCCGACGAGCCCAACCAAAAAGCCAATCCCCTTACCAATTGCTATTCGAGTCATTAACGATGGGTTTCCGAACATGTCTTCCTCCTCCGGCTTGTGATTCAAGATATGGAAAATGTACTTGAGTCGTTTATTTTTCCTTCAACGTACTTACGCATTTTAGCCTTAATGTCGGAATTGTCCGGTTATGAAAAGCTGCTTTCGGCCAGCAGCAAATGCCTGGTTCACTCATTTATGGCTTGATGACGATTTTTCCTCGCCGCGCCGCGGACTCAAATTGATCCTCGAGCGCCTGCCTGTAATCGGCGAGTGCATAAACCCTGCCAACGGCCGGCCTGATATCACCCCTGCTTATGGCAGCCAGGACATACTCAACACCCCGATTCAGGCTCGCTTTGTCCTCAATGTGATTGAACGTCGAAAAGGCGTGTATCCACGCTGCTTTTTGGGTCATTTCGATCTCAGGCAATATGGTCGGGCTCTGATCCATTCCGCCATAGAGCAATATCACGGCATTCTGCGCCAGGCCGCCGGCATAGTCCTGGACAATCTTGCCGCCAATTGGGTCGTAAATGATTCGGGCGCCCTTTCCACCGGAATATTCCATGATGCTTTGCGACATGTCGTCCTCGCTTTGCGCGATGACATGATCAAAACCACTTTCCAGCAGGTACGGCCGTTTTTCTGACGTGCGACTTGTACCAATGGTTTTGGCGCCCACCATCCGGCAGAACTCCATGGCTGCCATTCCAGCGCTGCTGCTCGCCGCGGTAATCAGGACGCAATCGCCAGGTATTACTTTGGCAACCTCGATGAACGCAAAGTAGGCCGTCAGGTAGGCGACCCAGATACAACAGGCTTCCTCCGGTGAAAAATTTTCGGGGTAACTCGTAACGTAATCTGCAGGAAAGATCGCGTATTCACCGTTTACGCCAAACCCGTCGTAGAACATTGGCAAAGTGCAAACCTTGTCGCCAGGTTTGAAGTTTTCAACGCCCGGACCAACGGCATCGATAACGCCGGAGCATTCGCCGCCAATCCGTGCCGGCAGCGTCAGTCCGAAGGTATATTTATTCGCGAAGAGTTCAAAATCGCCATAGTTCAATGAAAAAGCATCGACGTTTATGCGGACCTGTCCGGCACCGGGATCAATGACAGGAATATCGTCCAGACGAATCCCGTCAAAATCACCGTATTCCCTGATGTCGTGCAGGACTAATGCTTTCGCCATTGTTTTCTCGATAACATGATTGATGCTGACCGCCACTTAGCCAATCAGGGGCAGTCCAGCCCGAATAACAACAACCAGGCAGAATGCGCGGACCATGGTTGGCGGCTCAATTCGGGTGCATCGCTTCGCGTCGCGAAATCACTTCAGGCAGACCTTGGTGTGCTGCCACCCGCTGCCACGAAAAGCGCAATAAAGAATGGCACCAGGCGTTCGGCTGCGTCTCCCGGTGCATTGGGAAAGAACGAAATAATGACGGTCAGGCCAAAGCCGCACAGCATTGCGATCAGCGTGGCATTCGCGGATACGGACCTGCCGATCAGGCGCATGATGAGGATAGGGCCGAATGCGGAACCTGCCGCCGACCAGGCAAACAGTACGCGGGAGAAAATATCGGCACGCCAAACCAGTGCGAGAACCGTCGCCATAATCAAGACGACGACGACGGTCGTTCGGGTGCCACTCAGGCCGGCGTCTTTGTCGCGGTCGGCGAGGTTCCAGTCGTAGGAAATTGCTGATGCGGCGACGAGCAGCTGACTGTCCGCCGTCGACATAATGGCGGAGAGTACGGCGGCCAGCATGATTCCCGCGATAACCGACGGCAGCAAATCAGTCGCTACCTTGAACAATACCTGCTCAGAGTCACCGAGATCGGTGAAGAGGACACGTGCGCAGAGACCGAGCAACAACATTCCGGCATAGACCAGGACCGCCCAGGATATTGCAATGACCCTGCCCTGCCTAAGTGCCCTCTCGTCCTTCAAAGCCATAAAGCGATTCACAACGTGTGGCTGCCCGGGATAGTTGATGCCGATACCCATCAGGCCCAGAACAAAGAAAAAGCCGACGAGAAAACCTGACCCGATAGGCGTACCGACATTGCCAACTGCCGCAAGTCCGTCGAGCAACTGCCCGAATCCACCGACAGCAACCAATGCGACGGTGGGCAGGATCAGCGCTGCAACCGCCATCAGGATTCCCTGTATAGAATCAGTGACGCTTACCGCCCAGAATCCGCCGAGCAATGTATAGACCAGGACGATCGCCGCACCAATCAGGATGCTGTTTCGTTTCGAAAGTTCGAATACGGACTCGAATGCCTTCCCTGCCGCCTCAAACTGGGAAGCAATGTAGAACGTAAAGCAAAAAACAATTATCAGGGCGGCTACACGAAGTATCAGTTTCCGGTTGCCACCGATGTTCGCCGGCGCGACCACTTCGCTCAGTGTTACCGCCTGTTCTTCCCCGGCGAGTTTTTGCAGGCGCGGCGCAACCCAGGCCCAGTTAAGAAGGAAGCCGCCAACCGTTGACGGGAAGATCCACAATGCAGGAAGCCCCCAGGCGTAGGCGGCACCACTGACCCCGAGCAAGGTCCACGCCGACGATGAGCTGGCCGATGCGCTGATGGCTGCAACCCACGGGCCAAGCCCGCGACCCGCCAGGAAGAAATCCTGGGCATTGTG